>CAJWRZ010000021.1 GCA_913045955.1 uncultured Puniceicoccaceae bacterium | reverse complement strand
AATTAATCGTGTAAATATAGTTTCAAAATTAGGCATATCTGTTTAATTTAAAAAACATATTATGAATACTAAGACTATTGAGTTAATTCAACCCTTAAAGGAATCAATAGAGCAAGAGATTGATCTTCTATTGCCTAAGGAGTCAGAGAGGCCCTCAAATCTGCATTCTGCTATGCGGTATTCGCTCTTAAATGGGGGCAAACGTGCTAGAGGCGTTTTGTTATTACTCTGCGCTAGGAGTTTTCCTTCAAAGTATAATCCTTTACCGGCCGCGGTGGCCCTTGAATGCATCCACGCTTATTCGTTAATCCATGATGATCTGCCTGCGATGGATGACAGTCCTTTAAGGAGGAACAAACCCTCCTGCCACATTGCCTACGATGAGCCGACGGCGATACTAGCCGGCGATGGATTACTGACAGAAGCCTTTAAAATCTTATCAGAGCATTATAATCAAGCCCCTGAAGTTGCTTTAAAATTAATCAATGAATTAGCGAAGGCTTCCGGAAGTCTAGGCATGATTGCAGGCCAGCAAGAGGACATTGAAAATGAGGGACAACCCATTGATGCTTCAACTTTAGAATATATCCACGAAAGAAAGACCGCTCGGTTGATTCAGGCTGCTATCAACATGGGCTTTATCTTGAGTGATTTAGCGAGTGAAAAAACTGCCTACAGCCATGCGCTTGGTTTGCACCTTGGCATGGCTTTTCAGTACAAAGATGATTTGCTCGATGCTCAGTCAGATGCTGAAACTTTAGGCAAGCCGGTGAATTCCGATCAAGCAGCAGATAAACTCAGTGCGGTTAAGGTGTATGGCTTAGAAGCGACTCAGTTAAGAGCGGATGCGTGCCTGGAAAAAGCTGAACTGAGCTTAAAGAATATCGGCGGCGATACGACCTTGTTAGGGGAATATGTGGCGCTACTTTCTAAAAGAGATTCTTAAAAGTGGACTTTAGATTCTTCGTGTAAGAGCTCGGCAATTTGAATGGCATTTAAAGCAGCACCCTTCCATAGCTGATCTCCTACGACCCAGAAAGATAAACCATTCTCAAGGACGGAAGTCGCCCGGATCCGACCGACGCCACAAGGCACTCTTTCTGAATAGTCTAAAGGCATAGGATATTTTAGGGATTGAGGGTCATCGACTAATTCCACGTTTTTAAACTCAGTGATTGCTGTGCGCGCTTCATCGAGATCAACTGCTTTTTCGAAGGATGCGGTGATCGAAATCGAATGAGCCCTTCTCACTGGAACGCGCACACAAGTACAGCTGACGCTGAGTGTCTTTAAATTCAAAATCTTTTGACTCTCATTGAGTAATTTTAATTCCTCGCGAGTGTTGCCCTCTTCATCGAAGCTATCGACGTGAGGAATCACATTAAAAGCGATTGGGTGCGGGTAAACTTTCGGTTCATAAGCCTTGCCCTTAGACCAATCATGGAGCTGGTCCTCCAATTCTTTCAATGCTTCTGCTCCACTTCCAGAAACGGCTTGGTAGGTCGAGGCAATGACTTTCTTTAGACCGAAGGCTTTATGCAAAGGATACAGTCCCATTAAGGCGATGGCCGTTGAGCAATTGGGATTCGCAAGAATACCGCTATGAGTCAGCGCCGCTTGAGGGTTAATTTCTGGAACCACTAAAGGAACCTTAGGATCCATTCTGTAGGCCGAACTGTTATCTATGACAAGGCAGCCAGCCGCTTGAGCAATTGGAGCGTAATGCTTTGATTGATCGCCTCCTGCGCTGAAAATACAGATATCTAGATCATCAAAACTAGCTTCGGTGGTGGCTTCAATAGTCCAAGAATGCTCTTTATAGGATTGTGTTCTTCCAGCGGATCGTGGCGATGCTAATAATTTTAACTCAGAGAATGGGAAAGAACGTTCGTGTAATAAACGAATGATTTCTTGTCCAACTGCACCGGTTGCTCCTAGTATACCTACTTTATATGTCATATGATTCATTAGATAGTGAGAAAAGTAATTTTGAGCAAAGCTGCCTTGCCTTGTCAATCTTACCTAGTCATCAAAGAATAATAATTTCAATTGAGAGGCAAAGACTTTTCACCTTCAATCAAAATACCCTTCATAAAGAATTTATTATCTCAACCTCAGAGAAACCTCCTTCGTGCCAAGAAAATTCCTTCGGCACCCCACTAGGTCTTCACAAGGTTGCTGAGAAAATTGGAGATAATGCGCCCCTAGGAACTGTCTTCAAAGGAAGGAAGGCTCAAGGCTTCACCTATCAAGATGCTCATGCTGAGGATTCTAAATTAAATCTTATCACTACAAGGATCATGCGACTTAAAGGACTGGATCCCTCGATCAATTTAGGGGATCCTCAAGATACCTATAATCGATACATCTATATACATGGCACGAACCATGAATCCCGCTTGGGTACACCTTTCAGTAAGGGCTGTATCGAGATCTCTAATTCAGATTGTATTGAGCTGTATGATTGGGCCACCGAGGAGACTCTGGTATGGATTCAATGACATATTAGAAGGAATTTGAAATAATTTAAGGAATGCTGCCTTTTATGAATCTAAGCGAAATACCATCGTGAAGGTCTGCTTTTTGCCTATTGGTGTGGGCTTGAACGCGCCTATCGAATCAAATATGGCTTTGATTGAATTATCAAAGGACGCACTGCCTGATGACTTGATTATTTTAAAGCTTTGAATCGCCCCACTTCCTAAGAGTGTGAATTGCACTTTGATTTGAGTATTAGAAGCTAGTTGAGACCTTGGTTTATCCCAGTAACTATTTAAAGTTCTGTAGACATATTGTGCATAGGCTTCTAAGACTTTCTGATTTTGGGCCTGATTGCTTTCAGGTGGCTTTAAGTATTGATGCTCGTCGCTTGATTCTGTGGTGAATCTTGGAAGCGGTTCAACCTTGGGTACAAGTGACTTTTCAAGGTTTTCTTTCTTAGGGATCTTCTTGGGGTTTTTCTTTAAGAAAGTCTCATAATCAATCACCTTAGGTTTTGTGTAATCTTGCTGAGCTTGATTCGAAGGTGTTAACTTTGGAGTCGCAGCATTCGGTTTATTAGGAGCAACCTTCGGCGCTTTTTCTGGAATATCGCTGAGTTCAAATACATGAACTTGATCGGTGCTTTGGCAGGATTTCATCAAGAGCAGAAAGACCATCACCAAAAGAATTAAACCATGCAGCAAAAGAGAAATGGATAGGCTCGGTTTTGATTTGAAGAAACGACGGATCATTTAACTTCTGTATCGAGACTGATTTTAGTTAAGTTGTTTTGTTTAACATAATCAATTAACTGGACTACTCGATTATACTCTAAGTCCTTATGCGCTCTTATTCTGATCACGGGTGTCTCCTTTAATTTAGAAACTTTGGCTAATCGCTTATAAATCTCTTGGTCACTGACGCGCGATTTGCCCCAAAAGAATGCTCCTTTCGCGTCTATAGTAATTAGCTGAACATTGATCGGTAATTCACTTTGCTGTTTCGCTGATTCACTTGGCAAATCTATGGGAATCGTCTGCTCTAATAAGGGCGTAGCGATCATAAATATAATCAGTAAAGCAAATGCTAAATCAATTAACGGCGTCACATTGATTTCGCTCATTGCACTTAAGCGGTGCTTCTTATGGAATTTGCCTCTGCGTCTCACCTTATAATTAGCGGGTCAAAGTTCTTGCCTCTAGCTCTATACGATCGGAAATCGTGCTCGCAAAATTCTCTAAATCGATGATCGATATTTTAGTATTTTGAAGGAGATAATTGTAACCAAAGACTGAAGGAATCGCTACGAGCAGTCCACAGACTGTCGTTAATAAAGCCCCCGAAACGCCCGGCGCCAATGATTGCAAGCTGGCGCTATTTCCATAGGACATTGCACCAAAAGCGTCCATAACACCCCAGACGGTTCCCAATAACCCAAGAAAGGGTGCCCCTGCGACAATCGATCCAAGCAATACCATCTTTGATTCATATTGCACGGTTTGGTCAGCAACGCCTCTTGCAATGGCATTTTCGATGTGCCCCATCAAGAGGTCTAATTCGGATTTATCCGCGTTATCCATGACTGCTCCGTAGCGCGCATAAGCTTTTAAGGCCACTAAGGTGATTGAGGCATGAGGTCCTTGACTACTCGATAAAGTCTCTAAATCTAACTTCAAGACTCCCGAAGCTTTATTCAACTCCATTTGGTGGCGCTTATTGAGCGTATTTAAACGCTTAATTTCGAGTAACTTTCCAATAATTACCGACCAGGCCATTATGCTGCATACTAATAGTATAAGAACTATAAATTTCCCAGCAGTATTGGATTGACCAAAGTAATTCATTAAAGAAGCCTGTTGGCTCAAGATATTGCTAGTATCAATAAAAATAGCATTATTCATAAAACTCATAAAATAGACTCGATTTGTTTGGCAAAGCTCAACAAATTAGAAAATTGTTAGCCTTACATTATTATTATTATGTTAGTAGACCCCTCAGTTAAAGAAGAAATTTCAAATGCTAGGAAAAATTTGCCTTCCCGCAAAGCTTTCGTGGGATTCGACGGCTTTGTCGATAAGATCGTATCGCCTATTGATAAGGTTGATTTTGAAAGCAATTCCCATGAATTAATTCCTACTATCACCGACTTTGCAGGGCGAATAAAATCAGCAGCCGGTAAAAGCTCTAATATTGAGCTCTTCCAAAAGATAGAAAAACTGGGTGGCAATGGTCCGATTATGGCCAATGCACTCATGGCACTCGGTCAAGAAGTTCGCTACATGGGCGCACTCGGCGATACACATATCCATCCAGTATTTTCAGACTTCAGTAAATCCACAAGTGCCATATCGCTCACAGACCCAGGAATCACCAATGCTTTAGAATTTGAAGACGGCAAGATAATGCTTGGCACCATGCAAAGCCTCAAAGACGTGAATTATGAAAAGATCATATCTGCCCTCGGCGAAGATGGCTTAATTAAACTTTTCGACCAGTCTGATTCTATATCAATGGTTAATTGGACGATGTTATTGAATCTAACCGATGTCTTCAAATCACTGATTGCGAATATTCTCCCTAAACTAACTTCTAAGAAATACTTCTTCTTTGACTTGGCGGACCCTGAAAAAAGAACCGACAAAGAAATCAAGGAACTCCTTGATCTGCTGAAGCAATTTGAACCTTTCGGTAAAGTTATCTTAGGCTTAAATTTAAGGGAATCCGCTCAGGTAGTGACCTTACTTAGCTTGGATTCTAACGAACCAGATTTATCACTCAGGGCTGAAGCGATTAAAAAGACCCTAAAGATTAACTCAGTCGTCATTCATCCGGTATCTTCGGCTCATTGTGCCACCGATAATGGTAACTTTAACTTTGACGGTCCCTTTTGCGAAAAGCCCAAAATAACTACCGGTGGAGGCGATCATTTCAATGCGGGCTTTGTAAGCGCAAAACTAATGGGATTATCCGATATTTCAGCATTAGTGGTAGCCGTTTCAACCTCAGGTTATTATGTAAGAACGGGTGTCAGCCCTACTTTTGAAAACGTCGTTGAATTTGTGAATTCTTTTTAATTTTTAAAGGGTTTTATTATTGTAGGTTCTTACAGGGCTAGTAAGTTTACTTAAGATTTGTGAGCGGACAATTAATAACATTTGAAGGCAGTGAGGGTTGTGGCAAAACAACCCAAATTACCATGTTAGCACAGCGCCTAGAAGGCATGGGCAAAAAAGTCGTCATCACTCGAGAGCCTGGAGGCACTTTAATCGGAGAAAAAATCAGAACGCTCCTGCAAGACCCAGCTAATACCGGCGAGATCACCCCAATCACAGAATTATTATTATTCTCAGCAGCTCGAGCTGAATTAGTGGAGCAGATTATAAAACCTGCCTTAGAGCGTGGCGAAATCGTTATTTGTGATCGGTTTTTTGATTCTACTTTTGTTTACCAAGGTATTGCACGATCTATTGATTTGAGCGTGATCGATCAGCTCAAAGCTATTGCCGTTGGATCCTTAAAACCCGACCTAACACTCCTTCTCGATCTTGACCCAGAAGCAGGCATCAAGCGCGCCGGGGAACGTCAGTCTGGCACTTTAGACAGGATAGAGGCGGAATCCCTAGAATTCTTCAAATCTGTTCGCCAAGCCTACTTAGATTTGGCAGTATCAGAACCCGATCGTTTCACGGTAATTGATGGAGAATTATCTGTAGAAGCGATTGAAGCAATTGTTGGGTCGACCGTAGAAGATAAATTGTTTAACTAAAGATCTTATGCAGTCATTAGAGGTATTAACGCAGTCGATTAAGGACCGTAAGCTCGGACACGCCATATTATTGGAAAGTAGCGATAGCGTATCTTTGTCCGCCTCAGCTGAGTCACTTGCAGGTCAGATGCTTAATACTGATTCATTGCACACACACCCTGATTTTTTCACCTTAAGACCTTCCGGCCGATCACGTTTTATTCGTATTGGTTTAAAGGATGAAAGAACTCGTGGCAGTTGGCCTGAGAACACTATGCGTCGCTTAATCGATGATTTACAAAAGACAGCTAACCAAGGTGGACACAAAGTAGCCATAGTCTATGAAGCCGAGAGAATGAATAAAGAAGCGGCCAATGCTTTCTTAAAAACCCTCGAAGAGCCGCCACCTGATACGGTGTTGTTCCTTTTAACTAGCCGCCCTTATGATTTAATTGATACAATTAAAAGTCGCTGCTTAAGCTATAAAATACCCTCGACGGCAACCCTGCCATCAATTGAACCTTGGGAAGCATGGAAAATGACTTACTGGAATTGGATGGGGTCTTTGGTTGAAGGCTGGCAACGCCAAAAGCTCTGTGGCGCTTTCTTTGGTTTCTATGGAATGATACTGCGACTACAAAATGTCATTGGGCTGTACCGTGACAAGATTTGGGATGAAGAAAAAGAGAAACTAAGACGTGAGCTTTCCGACGACGAAAAGACTGCTCTTGAAATCGGAATAGAACGTACAGTCCGAGAAAAACTATTTTCAGAGATCGCAGATATCAGTACACGCTTCATGAAAGAAACTGCGAAATCTAATGACTCTAATTATATGATTTATCCCCTAAGTGATATCATAAAATCACTTGAAAAAAGCTTAGCACTCTTACAGCTTAACTTTAATGCCCCTGCGGCCCTTGAGTTGTTTTTTCTAAAATCGATTCGGATTTGGGCTTCAGCTTCAAAGAATCACAACTAAGCCATTCGTCGAATAACGCTCCTTTCAACTATAAATTATGTGCGGCCGCTTCACCCTATTTTCCTCTGCCAAAACTTTATCTAAAGAATTAGATATGGCTCTAGAGAACATAAGTCATTCTCATAATATTTCACCGGGTGATTCGGTACTCTCGATCCATGAAGATCCCGAAGGAAATTCACGCGTAGCTGAATACGCACAATGGGGACTTAAAACTCCGCAAAACTTTCACATCAATGCCCGCATTGAAACAATTGATACGCTACCTAGATTTAGAGATGCATGGGCTCAGAGTCGCTGCCTAATTCCAGCCAATGGCTTTTATGAGTGGTACCGTGATGGCGTAACAAAACAGCCTTACTACATTTTCCCCAAGAACCACACCCCGATTTATTTAGGAGCCCTAAGGTACTCACTTTCCAATGAGTCGGATAATGTTGTCCTGATCACGACCGAATCCAATACCGACATTAAGGCGGTTCACGATCGCATGCCTTTGATTATTCCAATTCAAGCGCATAAGGAATGGCTTAATGGTACGATCAATAAGTCCAAGCTGATTGAGATGAATTCAACGATCTCCATGGAGGCACATACTGTCTCAAGAAGAGTCAACAGCACCTTGAACAATGATCATACGCTCATTGACAAGAAAGACCCTGCTAATGACGATCAACTGAGATTGTTCTAGGTTACTTTACCTCAGTTTGCTTTACCTTAAAGCTACGAGTAGATCCTTGCTATCCACCTGATCGCCAATCTGAACTTCGAGCTTATCAATAACGCCATCCGCTAAAGCGTAAACCGTGGTTTGCATCTTCATTGCCTCAAGTACGACAAGTTTATCACCTTGTTTTACTTTTTGGCCGACCGTTGCATTGACACTACTGACCATCGCTGGAATCGGTGCACCTACTTGCATCTTATTGGCAGAGTCAGCTTTTTCTCTTCGCTTAGTCGTTGTCTTAACAGAAGTATCCACAACCACACATTCACGTGCTCGGCCGTTGAGTTCAAAAGTTAGTGTGCATTGACCCTCTTCATCAGGCTGACCAATGTTGATCAATTTAATAATGAGCGTTTTGCCTTCCTCGATCTCCACAGAAATTTCTTCGCCTACTTTCAGACCATAGAAAAAAGCTGGTGTCGGTAAGACCCGCGCATGACCATACTTATTGATGAACTTAATCATTGCATCAAAGACTTCTGGATACATCAGATAGCTGTAAAGATCGTCATCAGAAACATCTCCGTAGACCTTCTTTGAAATTTGTTTCCTGACCTCATCTAAGTCGACTTTACCCGCACGTGCACCCGGTCTCCCAGTCGATGCCTTCTTGTCACCAAGAACGACCTTTTGGACTTGTTTAGGCCAGCCACCTTTAGGCTGTCCTAGACCTCCAGAAAGCATATCAATAACCGATTCAGGGAATGCGGTACCAGGCTCGAGATTGGCCACATCCTTGGGCTCAACACCTTTAGTTAGCAAGAACATCGCCATATCACCCACCACTTTACTACTCGGAGTCACTTTGACTATGTCCCCGAAGAGATCATTCACTTCGTGGTAATAACGTACAACTTCGGGCCAACGTTTACCTAAGCCAAGTGCCCGGGCTTGTTCTCTAAGATTTGTGTATTGTCCGCCCGGCATTTCATGTCGGTAGACTTCAGCACTTCCAAATTTAGGACTCGTATCAAAGGGCTCATAAAACTGTCGCACTGCTTCCCAATAGATTGATAAAGAATCGAAGAAGGCTAAATCTAACTGAGTATCTCTACGATCACTCTGCAAAGCATTGACAACCGAATTTAAGTTCGGCTGGGATGTCAGACCTGATAGAGAAGATATCGCTAAATCAACTACGTCAACGCCAGCCTCGGATGCTTTAATTACTGAAGCACTAGCAATACCGCTTGAATCATGCGTATGGAAATGAATCGGCATACCCACTTCTGATCGAAGTGTCTTCACTAATTTATGGGCTGCGTTAGGATGGCATAAGCCAGACATATCTTTGATAGCGAGCATATGAGCCCCCATAGATTCAAGTTCTTTCGCCATATCGACATAGTACTTTAAGTCGTATTTGTCTCTTTTAGAATCGGTAATATCACCCGTATAGCAAAGTGTGGCTTCACAAATACTATTGGTTTCTTCACGAATTGATTTCATCGCGACCTTTAAATTCGGAAGATAGTTCAATGAATCAAAGACGCGGAATATATCCATCCCTGAGTCGGCACTATGTTTGATAAAACCCTTGATTACATTATCGGGATAATTTGAATAACCGACGCCATTGGCTCCGCGAAGCAACATTTGGAAGCAGACATTAGGAATCTTTTCCCTAAGACGCTTAAGGCGTTTGAAAGGATTCTCTCTTAAGAAGCGCATCGTTGTATCAAAAGTAGCCCCGCCCCAACATTCTAAACTGAAAAGATTATGGGCATTCTGTGCGATTGAGTCAGCGACGATTAATTGATCAAAACTTCTCATTCTTGCTGCTAGCAAAGATTGGTGCGCATCACGCATCGTTGTGTCTGTGACCAGCAAGCGTTTCTGATCGCGTACCCAGGAAGCAAATTTGTCTGGGCCGTGTTTGTCTAAATATTGTTTTGTACCGTCCGGCTTACTGAGTTTTGGGTCGTAATGAGTCGGTATTAAAGGGAGGTCCATTTTAGGAACCGGGCGGCCTTTGACCTGATCGTTGCCATTAATGATCGTCTCACCTAGTAAATTCAAAAGCTTAGTGGCGCGGTCTTTTCTTGGCTTGAAAGTGAATAATTCCGGAGAACGATCTATCAGAGTAGTGGTTGCGTTACCCGATTTAAAGATGTCGTGGTTAATCACATTCTCAATGAAAGGAATATTAGTTTTAACTCCGCGAATTCGCATCTCTCTTAACGCACGATTGAGGCGATTGATCGCTTGATTAAAATCTTGAGCAGAGGCTGAAATCTTTACGAGCAACGAGTCATAATAAGGGGTGATCACAGAACCTGTATCCCCCATGGCTCCGTCGAGGCGGATGCCAAATCCTGCCGCGCTTCGATAGTTGACGATCTTCCCGTAGTCGGGAGCGAAATTCTTTTCTGGGTCTTCTGTCGTGACACGTGCTTGAATAGCGACCCCATTTTTAGGGATTGCCTCTTGTTGAGGGATATTGATTTCTGGGCCGTGAAGTTTATGGCCCTTAGCGATCAAAATTTGGCTGCGAACAATATCAATGCCTGTGATGATTTCGGTTACGGTGTGCTCTACTTGTATCCGAGGGTTCATTTCAATGAAGAACCATTCGTGGGTATCTAAATCTAATAAGAACTCCACAGTACCTGCACTGTAATAACCAATACTCTTGGCGATTTTAACCGCGGCATCACACAATGCACTGCTGACTGATTCTGGTAGATTGATTGAAGGTGCGATCTCGATTACTTTTTGGTGACGCCTTTGTACCGAACAATCTCGTTCGTGCAAGTGGACAACGTTACCGTGCTTGTCGCCGAGTATTTGAACTTCAATGTGTTTTGCGCGGCCAATGTAACGCTCTAAAAATACTGCAGAATTCCCAAAAGCTCTTTCTGCTTCTCCTTGTGCTTCTTCGAGTAGTAACTCTAAGTCCGCTTCCTTTTTTACGACTCGCATACCGCGGCCTCCGCCACCAAAAGCAGCTTTTATCATAAGCGGGAACCCAATCTTCTTTGCGGTACTGAGTGCTTCTTTTTTGTCAGAAATTGCATCTTTTGTTCCCGGTAAAGTAGGCACTTGAGCATTGTCGGCAATTTTACGGGCTTCGATCTTATCGCCCATTTGACCGAGTAATTCAGAATTGGGGCCGATAAAAGAAATACCATTTTCTTCACAAGCTTTTGCGAAACCAGCATTTTCGGAGAGAAAACCATAGCCTGGATGGATCATTCCGATCTCCTTATCTTTTGCTAGATTGATGACGCCTTCGATATCTAGGTAAGCGGCAACCGGACCTTTACCCTCTCCTATCAAATAGGATTCATCTGCCTTGAATCGGTGAACTCCGAATCGGTCTTCGTTAGCATATAATGCTACGGTTCTGTAGTCCAACTCGGTGGCACTACGAAAAATTCTAACGGCGATTTCACTTCTATTAGCAACTAGTATCTTGTTCATAAATAATAAAAACAATTGTTTTACTAGTTTTGATGCACGCTAGTCAATAATCACTTGAGGTTTTTTTTATTAAAATCCATTACCTAAGCTACCCTAATGCGCTTAACCTCCCGAACGGATTAAAATAAATCCGTGTTCGGCTAATAATCCTGTCACTTGCTCGATTTTGTCTCCTTGGACTTCTATGACCTTATCTTTAAGCGTTCCTCCGCAGCCTAATGATTTTTTAAGCATCGATAAAAGCTTCTTTAAATCAAGTGGGCTTAAATGTGTGGGCCATTCGTAGAGTTCAGTTACCGGATTAGCCCCTTTCCCGCTCTTAAGCAAACGCCCTCTAATCTTATATTTATTCGGCTTCTTAATGCGAGCTGGAGTCTTTGAAGCTTCGTTAGGCGCCGGTGAATTGCTAAGCTTTATTGAAGCAAGCACCTGATTATCTAAAGAATCTAATAGATTATTATTCAATTCTTCAGTTTGTATATTTTGTTTTTTCTTACGCTTACCCATCTTTGGAACCTTAATCAATCTGGGTTTTTTAAGTACTCATAGGCCTTTACGTAGCTTCTACGCGATAAATAATGCTTCAGCTTGCTTGGAAGTGCTGCTTCAGCTAGATGAAGATCGAGTCTTTTGATGGTTTCTAAATACAATTTCGAATCAAAGCCTTCGCCGGTATTAATGACGATTTTAAGTGCACATGCTAGGTCTTCAGAATTCATTAAGTGTAAGTTAAAGAGAAACTATGCTTTTAGGAATAAAAAAGTTAGTTTATTCAACAATTAGATTTGATAAAGCCGTAAGAGTGTTCAAACATTTAAGACAATATGAAACATTCTGATTCTGTTAGCTCCCTTAATGCAGATTTAATTGATGAAATGCATGGCAAATGGCTTGAATCGCCAGAGTCATTAGACCCGATTTGGAAGGCATTTTTCCAAGGTTTTGAATTAGGAAATAGCCTCGAGGGCACCGAACAAGTTTCAAAGACAGAAGCAAATATACCCGATGATAAATCCACTAAGCAGGCGAGGTTTATAGGATTAATTTATGCGTATAGATCTCTAGGTCATACTATTGCGAAATTCAACCCGCTATCAAAAGAACCCAATAAAAACCCTAGATTGTCCTTAGAAAGACTAGGATTCACAAAGGAAGACCTTAAATCAGTCTTCAACACAGGTAATTATTTAGGCGGAAAGGATCTGTCACTTGGAGAGTTAATCGAACGATTGGATAAAACTTATTGCGGAACCGTCGGCTTCGAGTACTTGCACATCCAAGAAACATCGAAAAGGCGTTGGATACAGGCACGAATCGAACCTGAATGCTTCAAACCTATCTTCACCAAAGATCAAAAACTGAATATTCTTAAAAATATCATTGAAGCAGAAACCTTTGAATCTTTTCTCCAATCTAAATTCCTAGGGCAAAAACGATTCTCATTAGAGGGCGGAGAAACATTAATCGCGATACTCGATAGCATTTTTCAGCGCTCTAGTAAAAACCAAGTTGAAGAAATCGTTATGGGAATGGCCCATAGAGGTCGCTTGAATGTTTTGGGTAATTTCCTCGGCAAGTCACTTGAATATTTGCTTAGGGAATTTTCCGATAATTATATTCCCGATACGATTTATGGGGACGGCGATGTAAAATACCACCTTGGCTACGAAACTAAGCGTAAAAATTTAGACGATCATACCGTCGCTCTCAAACTTGCGGCAAATCCTTCTCACCTTGAAGCGGTTGATCCGGTCGTTCAAGGCAAAGCTAGGGCACGTCAGCGTATCATAAAAGATGTAGAGCGGAAAAAAGTATTGCCCATCTTAATTCATGGTGATGCGGCTATTGCCGGGCAAGGGATCGTTTCAGAAGTTTTTAATTTCTCTCAGCTTAAAGGCTACAGGACTGGAGGTACCATCCACATCGTTGTGAATAATCAAATTGGCTTCACCACGGGGCCAGAAGATGCACGATCAAGCCGTTATTGCACGGATGTAGCGAAGATCGTTGAAGCGCCGATATTCCATGTTAATTGCAACGATCCATTGTCCGTTATCGCGGCAGTTGAAACAGCTTTTGATTATCGGCAAACCTTTGGCTGTGATGTCGTCATTGATATGTATTGCTGGCGGAAGCATGGTCACAACGAATCCGATGAGCCTGCTTTCACCCAGCCTGTTCTCTACGAGAAGATCAGTAGTATGCCCAATATTAGTGAAATACTTTCTGCTGAATTGATTAACGATCACGGTATTAGCGCACAAGAAATCGATGTCCTGAGAAAAAATTATGTCGATAAACTAGAGTCGGCTCACGCTAAAGTGACTCAGAGCAATACAACAAAAAAAGATCCATTTTCTGAATCAAATGCTCGTAAGCAACCGCCCTATTCCTTTGAAACTTTCTCCACTAAGGTAGAGAATAACATCCTCCACCATATAGTAAAACAGCATGCTAAATTCCCAGAAGGATTTAAGGTAAACCGCAAGATTCAACGACAGCTAGAAGCTAAGATTAAAGCCTTTGAGGGCGATACTGGGATTGATTGGGGTCTCGCGGAATCCCTGGCTTTTGGTAGTCTGCTCTTAGAAGGCACTCCGGTACGAATCAGTGGGCAAGACTCTAAGCGCGGGACTTTCAGTCATCGGCACTCTGTTCTTTACGATACTGAAACGCGTGAGCGCTACACAAACTTATTGGATCTAAGTGATGATCAGGCAAAATTCTGCGTCCATAATTCCCTCCTTTCTGAAGCCGCGGTCCTCGGCTTTGATTACGGTTATTCCTTAGATTACCCTCAAATGCTTTGCATCTGGGAAGCTCAATTTGGGGATTTCGTTAATGGCGCACAGGTGATTATCGATCAATTCATTACGAGCAGTGAATCCAAATGGGGCCGATTAAGTGGCATCGTAATGCTCCTACCCCACGGCTATGAAGGACAAGGCCCGGAACATTCATCAGCAAGACTTGAACGTTTTCTTCAATCTTGCGCTGATAATAATATTCAAATTTGTAACCTAACGACCCCAGCACAACTTTTCCATGCCTTAAGGCGACAGATGAAAAGAGAATTCAAAAAACCTTTGATTATAATGACGCCGAAGAGCCTTCTCAGGCACAAGGAATGCGTTTCGAAAGTAGAAGATTTCACAGAAGGTCAGTTTCACAATATCATTGATGACCATGCTGTTGATAAAAATCGTATTAAGAAAATTATCTTTTGTTCAGGTAAAATATACTACGACCTCATGGCTCAGCAAAGAACTCGTGGCTACAAACATGTCGCCATTATTAGAATAGAACAATTCTATCCACTAGAAATAAATTTACTTAAGGAAATTATAGAAAGTTACCCAAGTGAGGCTGTGATCACCTGGTGCCAAGAAGAACCCCAAAATATGGGCGGTTGGACATTTATTTTTCCTCATATTTCAGAGATAACCGGCGTTATGCCCTTATATTGCGGAAGAAAAGCAGCCGCCAGTCCAGCAGTGGGTTCTTTAGCGATCCATAAACACGAACAGGGAAGAATAACTTCGGATGCGCTCGATGGCTAATTAAATATGACAATTAGTAAGTTCTTATTTGCAAACTAACTGAATTCATTTCAAATAAAAATTAAGTATTTTAAAAAATGGCTACTGAAGTAAAAGTGCCCTCTATGGGTGAATCTATAACTAGTGGGATAATATCTGCCTGGTTAGTTAAGGAAGGCGATTTTGTCCAAAAAGAACAGCCTATCTATGAGTTAGAAACCGATAAGATAACTTCAGAGGCTACTGCCGAAGTTGCGGGCATAATTACCTTTAAAGTATCGCAAGATGACGAAGTCGATATCGGGTCAGTAGTTGCAACCATTGATGAAACCGCTGAAAATCCTCAATCATCAAGCGCGGAAAATAACGTGCAGGAAACTTCCGATCACCAGGAAGTTTCTCTAGCTCAAGCATCCACCGCTGACGATAACGACAAGCAGGATAAGGATCAGGATGCAGCGATAGATATAGATACCTCTGCTGATGCAGATTCTGAACTAGATGCAGAGCCATCCAATACTATAAAAGTTTCTCCCCTCGCTAAAAAAATTGCTACGAGCAATGGCATCGACTTAAACTCAATTAAAGGTAGCGGTTCTCAAGGCAAAATTGTAAAGTCTGACCTCGAAGATTTTCTATCGAAGCCTAAGTCAGCAGATTCACCTTCTTCTGCAACTGCTCAAGCTCAAGCAATTCAAACCGCTCAAACCACTCCCGAGATTCCTTCTAAGAGCACACTAAGAGAAACGCGTGTTAAAATGAGCCCTTTGAGGAGAAAGATCGCTCAAAGATTAGTCATGGCAACCCAAGAAGCGGCATTACTGACTACTTTTAATGAAGTGGATATGACGCGTATCATGGAGTTAAGAAAAGCGCATCAGGCTTCATTCGTTGAAAAGTATGGTATTAAACTAGGCTTTATGTCTTTTTTCACTAAAGCAGCGACTTTAGCACTCAAAGCGGTTCCTAATGTAAATGCCAGAATTGAGGGCGACACAATTGTACAACAGCATTACTACGATATTGGAGTAGCGGTTGGTACAGAAAAAGGACTTATGGTCCCTGTTTTGCGAGATTGTGATGAAAAGAGTTTTTCTGATATAGAGCTTTCGATCGCAAATTATGCCAAGGACGCCCGTGAAGGTAAGATCAAATTTAATGACCTAGAAGGCGGGGTGTTCACAATTTCGAATGGTGGCATTTATGGCTCCATGCTCAGTACGCCAATTATTAATTTCCCACAACCGGCTATTCTCGGACTCCACAATATTCAGCAAAGAGCTGTGGTCATTGATGGCCAAGTGGTTGCCCGGCCGATGATGTATCTCGCCTTAAGTTATGACCATCGTCTAATTGACGGCAAAGAAGCGGTGACCTTCCTCTCGCACATCAAAGGGTCTATAGAAAATCCTGACAGAATCTTGTTAGATTTGTAGCGATCGAGAAATCTTCCTAGGCTGAAGGCTCTTCAGTTTTTGAGTACCTAAATACCGTTACAGAAGTCGGCGGTAAATTGATTTGAATCGAATCACTCCGATCGTCCCACTGAATGGACTCTGAATGAACGCCCCCCTTATTACCAAAACCGTGTCCTCCGTAGACAGTAGAATCAGTATTTAATAGCTCTTTATAATGCCCAGAAAATGGTACGCCTATACGATAAGCTTCACGATGAATCGGGGTGAAATGAGCTACGACGATTAAAGTATCACATTGGCTTGTGCCCCACCTGATGAAAGCAATGACGCTATTTTTAGAGTCCTCGCAAGAAATCCACTCAAATGATTGATCGCATACGTCCCCTTTCGCGATTCCAGGAATTGACCTATAAAGCTTATTAAGATCTCGTACAACCGATTGGATACCGCGGTGATCTTGATATTCTAAAAGATGCCAATCTAAGCTTTGTGAATGATTCCATTCGCTCGTTTGCCCAAAATCACTACCCATAAATAAAGTTTTCTTACCCGGCCATAACCACATAAGTCCATATAAAGCTCTTAACTCATGCGTTTTTTCTGAAATAGTATCACCGGGCATTTTCATGAGCATTGAGCTTTTCTCATGAACCACTTCATCGTGTGAGAAGACCTGCATAAAAGATTCACTATACTGATAGTGCATGCCGAAGGTTAATTGATTGTGCTCAAAATTTCGGTAAAGCGGATCTTTTTGCATATAATTAAGCATATCGTGCATCCAGCCCATATTCCATTTGAAGTCAAAGCCCAGCCCGCCTAAATCAGTAGGACGTGATACCCCGGGATAAGTGGTCGACTCTTCGGCAATCATCAGTACCCCCGGATAATTATTGTGCACTTGATCGTTCACTTCCTTGAGAAACTCAATGGCCTCAAGATTTTCACGACCGCCCAATTTATTAGGAACCCAATCTCCTTCTTTTCTTGAATAATCTAGGTACAGCATTGAGGCGACCGCATCCACCCTGAGCCCATCCACGTGAAAATGCTCGAACCAAGAAAGTGCGTTGGCCACAAGGAAGCCCCTGACTTCGTGTCGACTATAATTAAAGATTAAAGTTCCCCAATCTTGATGCTTACCTTTTCTAGGATCCTCGTGTTCGAAGAGTGCTGATTCGTCAAATCGAGCTAAAGCAAATCGATCTTCAGGAAAATGAGCGGGCACCCAATCTAGAATAACTCCGATTCCATTTTGATGCAATTGATCGACTAAATACATAAAGTCTTCGGGCGGACCAAAGCGTTGCGTCGGAGCAAAAAAGCCAGTGACTTGATATCCCCAAGAACCTTCAAAAGGGTGTTCAGCCAAGGGCATAAATTCAACATGCGTGTAATGCATAGTTTTCAAATAATCAATTAATGCTTCAGCTAATTCACGGTAAGTTAAGGAACGATTTGAACATTCGATTTTCCTTTTCCAAGAGCCGACGTGCATTTCATAAATCGAACAAGGTTCGTTGGCCCAGTCACGTTCAGCCCTGCCTTGAATCCACTTATTATCGTTCCATTTATAGGCTCCTAAATCATAGATAATTGAAGCGTTATTCGGCGGTGCTTCAAAGAACTTGCCGAAAGGATCTGTTTTTAAAAAGACAGCGCCGCTTGGACCTAATAGTTCAAATTTGTATTGCTGCCCCACCCTTGCTCCTGGAATGAATATTTCCCACAAACCGGAAACCCCTAAAGTGCGCATCATATGTCGGCGCCCATCCCAATAATTAAAATCGCCGACTACAGATATACGTTGAGCCGAGGGTGCCCATACAGAAAATGAAACGCCTTCTATGCCTTCGATAGTTCGAGTATGTGCGCCTAATTTATTATGTACAAAGCGGTCCTGCCCAGAATTAAATAGGTAAACCGTATCTTCAGACAGGGTTGGAAGGAAAGAATACGGATCATAATATTCTTCGACCGATCCATCGCCATGCGTGACTTTAAGTTTATATTTAAATATGGAATCAGCTTTATTTACAATTCCCTCGTATAAACCGCTGCCCTTTATGTTTGTAAGCGGTAATTCAGCAATATCGGTTCTTTCTATTGGAATTACTGAACATTCTAATGCTTCATGAAAGAAAGCGCGTATAACAATTCTACGGTGCTTACTTGAGGCGCCCTTTAATGGCTCTATCCAATGCATTCCTAGAATCGAATGAGGCGTAGAGCATTTGACTTGGGTGATTGACTCAAGGTCAGACTTATTAATAAGCATTTTATAGATTGCTTAATTTAATCTCAGAATAAGTCACTTTTAAAATATTAATAAATATTAAAATTTTATATTATTTTGTCTTGTCCCGCTCATCTGCACATTCATAAATATTTAAGTGCGATTCATTCAATCAGTATTATATTTCTTACCCTTAGCATACTTTAATTGTTTGATCATTGCTGACCTCCCTCAGCTGAGCTCAATTGACCCTATTGAATTCGATGAAGTTTCTCAAAAACTAGTGGCTCGAGGGGATGCCTTGTTTGAATTTGACTCAATTAAAGTAAGAGCCGATCAAATAACCTTCGATAAGAAAAACAAACTCCTCGATGCCTCAGGGAACATAAATTTCACTAGCAAGAATCATCGCTTGCTTTCAGATGGCTTTGTCTACGAAGTTGATGGCAAAAGCTTCTCGATTAATAACATAAAATATGGCCATTGGCCTTATTTTATATCCGCAAAAAGCGGTGGTGGTTCACTTGGGTCTATCGATCTAAACAAAGCGACCTTCTACTATGGAGAGCCTAATAGATTCGGCCCCAATATACGCGCGGGTGCGATTTCTATAAACAATCGAGATAATGCCAAGAATATAGCCTTTAAGAAAGTTACCTTTAAATTAGGCAACATCCCTATATTTTACATTCCTAAGCTAAAATATTCAATGGACTATAATCCATTTTTACTAGCGTCTAAGGTTGGGTATTCGGGGGATTTTGGGGCTTACTTCAAGTCCCTGCTCTTGTTGCCTGTAAATCAATGGTTGAAGGTTGGCCTGAATTTAGATTATTACTCTGAAAGAGGCTGGCTTTCAGGACCTGCCGCCCAATATTACGAACAAGGCGATGATTATTTAATAAAGGGTGCAATTAGTCACGCCGCTATTAATGATCAAGCCACTCTTGGAATCTTAGGCCTTGATTCAAGGAACAAGCAAATCGATCCGGATCGCTACTACACTTTAGTTCAGCATAAGCAGACCCATGGAGACAACCTCACCCTCAGTCTTCAAGTCAACGATCTCTCTGATTCGGAAATGATTCGTGATTTTAAAGAAGATATCTACCTTTCAAACCTTTCGCCTTTAAGCTATTTTGAAGCTAGTTATATACAGGATCAGTTAGCCTTAGGTTCATTCGTTCATTTCGACTACGACACTTATGCTAGAGTGCGCGAACGTTTACCCGAACTGAGTATCACATACTTGCCTTCAAATATAGGTGATTCTAAGTTCTTTCACAAAGGAAAGGTTTCTTATTCTGAATTTAAAGAAGCAACGCTGGATACCCATTTTAGCTCAGCATTAGATACCTTGGAATATAGCAATTATGATGCGAGCTATTCAGCGAGTGGTGCTTTCATATATAAAGACCGCTTAAGAATAAGCCCAAAACTTCAAGTAAAATTCTCCAACTTCAATCTAGGCAGTGACAATAATCCTGCCTTGGTACAATTTGATCAAGATTATGGCTTTTTACTCTATGGTCTTGACCTTGAAAGCGAGTACCAGGCACATTATCCAACCACAAATTCAATCTGGGGCATTGATGGCTTAAGGCATTTATTCAAACCCTC
>CAJWRZ010000020.1 GCA_913045955.1 uncultured Puniceicoccaceae bacterium | reverse complement strand
AGTATTCTGTGAATCCGCTGGGAAGCTAATTCAGCAAAACGGTGAAAATTTTCATAATATCTTAAAGCTTTGCTCATTATTCGAGCTCTCTAAGTTAATAAAATAGTCATTAAGGATTATTTCGTGCTTGTTTCGTCGTCTTCACTTGTTTGAATCAAAACTTTATGAAACGTACACACAATTGTTCAGAACTAAGAGAATCTAATTCAGGCGAAACAGTCCAGTTAAGTGGTTGGGTTGATTCAGTTCGAGATCACGGAGGAATCTTATTCGTGGACTTAAGAGATCGGGAAGGCTTAACCCAAGTCGTTTTAGACCCGCTGAATGAACCTTTGAAGGCTTTATTTCCTAAGATCAAGCCGGAGTCAGTGTTGTCCGTTTCTGGAGTGGTGAAAGATCGCGTTGGTGATACGGTTAATCAACAGCTCGAGACGGGCTCAATCGAGGTCCATGCCGAAAACATTCTAATCCATAATGTTTCTAAGACTCCGCCATTTCCGATGGATGATTCAGCGGATAAGGTCAGTGAAGAATTGCGTATGACTTATCGCTATTTAGACCTACGTCGCCGCTCTAATTTAAAGATCCTTCGCCTTCGTCATAAAACGAGCCAATCTATCCGTAACTATTTGGATACAGTCGGTTTTACAGAAGTTGAAACTCCAATGCTCTTTAAGAGTACCCCTGAAGGTGCTCGTGAATTCCTGGTGCCGAGTCGGATGAATCCAGGATCTTTTTATGCCTTACCGCAGTCACCCCAGCAATATAAGCAAATGTTGATGGTGGCTGGTTTAGAAAAGTATTATCAATTAGCGCGTTGTTTTAGAGATGAAGACTTACGTGCAGATCGTCAGCCGGAGTTCACCCAGCTTGATATTGAGCTCTCGTTTATTGATCGCGAAGATATGTATGCTTTGATTGAAGGCTTGATGGCTCAAATATGGAAAGAGGTCTTAGACGTAACGATTGAAACGCCTTTCCTTCGCCTGAGTTACTTTGAGGCGATGAATCGCTTCGGTGTTGATAAGCCCGATATGCGCTTTGGAGTTGAGCTCATGGATTGTAACGAGATCTTCAAAGATTCTACCTTTAAAGTCTTCTCAGGAGCAATCCAGTCCGGTGGATCCGTTAAGGCGATCAATGCTAAAGGACTTGCTGATGTGACTCAAGGGGAGTTAAGGAAGTTAGAAGACAGTGCCAAGGCTCTTGGGGCTAAAGGACTCGCTTTTATTAAGGCAGAAAAGGGCGAATGGAAATCGCCAATCTTAAAATTCCTATCAGAAGCCGAGCAAGCAGCGCTTAAGGATCAACTGCAAGTTGAAGATGGGGATATTATTTTCTTTGCCGCAACTGAATGGGAAAAAGCCTGCGCTATCTTAGGCCGAGTCCGTTTAGATGTGGCCGAGCTTCAAGTCAGTCGTGGCTTATTGAATTTGGATCCGAATGATTACAAATTTCTGTGGGTGATTGAATTCCCACTGATGTTGTTTGATGAGGATGCAGGTCGTTATACATCCTCGCATCACCCATTCACGGCTCCAGTTCAAGAAGACATTGAGTTCCTAAAAACCGAACCTTTGAAAGTTAGAGGTCAGCATTATGATTTGGTGCTGAATGGAGTGGAATTAGGGGGTGGGTCAATTCGTATTCATCAGCCGGATCTCCAAAAACAAGTCTTTGAGGAAGTTTTAAATATTGAACCTGAGATTGTTGAAGATCGCTTTGGATATATGCTTAAAGCTTTCGAGTATGGAGCGCCACCACACGGAGGTATTGCTTTCGGTCTCGATAGGATGGTCACCTTACTTGCAGGAAGACAAAGCATTCGTGATGTGATTGCCTTCCCTAAGAATCAAAAAGGACAAGAGATGATGACCCAAAGCCCGGGGGTCGTTTCGGCTAAACAACTGAAGGACCTCAGTATTTCTGTGGTTGAAGATTCAGCTGATTAAAAGAAATCATTTTACTATCGGCTGAAATTTCGATTGGATTCCTTTATGCATAAAGTGAATCTCACTTTCCTTTTATTCGCAGTTCTATCTGCCTTCAGTCTTAGCTTATATTCTGGAATAGAGATTTCTGATTCAGTTAAAGAATTCAGGTATCCAAGGTTTTCAAAATCAGGTTTTATTGAGTGGGTTCTTAAAGGTGAATCAGGTTCTTATGATAATTCCCTGGTATCGGTTAAAGCTATGGATTTAAGGCTTTACTCTGGGGATGCATCTACAGAGTTAATGTGTGAAGTATCCAGTGATTTTGCACTTTTAGATACAGAAAAGGGCATTACCGTATCCGAAGGATCGATTTTAATCGAAGGTGAAGGGTTCTCTATCTCAGGCGTGAACTGGGTTTGGGATTCTGAGGGCAAAGTTATATTAATTAAAGATGAAGTCTTTGTTCAATTTGATCAAAACATAGATGCGCTTTTTACAGAAAAGGTCGGGTCAAAAGGTACTTCAATCAAAAGTAACTATCTCAAACTAAGCTTAGAACCAGAGCGTTATAATTTTGACTTTAAAAATGCAGTAATCCTTGAGTCAGAGGCTATAAGTTTATTCAGTAACCAGCTTAATTTAGAGCTTAAGAATAATGCCTCTAAACAAAATGACCTAAGTTCTATGGGCGAGGTATCAAGTATGGAGCTTGTTGAAGGATCGGGTGATACGCAGTTGCTGCTTTCTGGTAAGGAAATTAATTCAGAAAGCTTTGTGATTCACCCCCAAAAGGAAACAGCTTTATTTCAGGGAGACGCAGAAATCACCTTTAACAACGTCTTCTTAAAGGGCACTTCAGTCGCGTTTGACCAATCGGATATCAGTGTTAAATCTTCCGAAGGAAATCAATTTTGTACCCTAAGTATAAGTGCGCCACAGGCTGGTTCAGATCTTAATTCTGGTATTCCCGTAAATGAGGATGTCTTTATAAAGTCAAAAGAGATTATGTTTTCTAAGTCAGGAATGGGCTATGATTTTATTTTCAAAGATGAAGTTTTTTACCGTTCTAATTTATACCTAATTCTTTCTGATTGGCTTCGCCTAAAAACCCATAAATTGCCCAATTTTGAAGCGAATGGATTGAATCAATCGATCATTCAGTCTGAGGCACAAGGCGCAGTAGTCGTAGAACATAGTGATTTTAAAATACGCAGTGATTCTATGCTTTATCTACCCCCCGAAAACAGGTTAGAGATTTCAGGGAATGTCTTTTATCAAAATGATCTAGCTGAATTAAAGTCCGAAGCTTTATCGGTTCTTGGCAATTCCGTACAAGCTTCCACTCCTGTTGGCGAAGGCTTGGTTGAAGTGGTGTTACCTTATAGTTATGAGCTTGGTTTTAATTTAGAAAACCCTGCAAATAGCCTAAGCTCAGCAGCGATTTTTGATTCCACGTTGATCACCGCGAATGAATTTAAAATGAATACCCAAAAAGGTTCAGACGAATGTTATTTCAGCCAATCAGTTTCAGTGGATCGTGGAGATTTCAAGATGACCACAGATCGTCTGAACATAAACTGGTTGAATCAAATAAACCAAAGTGGGAGTCGAGAAGGCTATACGATAGAATCAGTTTTAGCGGAAGGTTCTGTATCCCTTTCTGAGCAGGCTTATTCCGCAAAATCGGACAAAGCAAGGATCACTCCAGAGAGCCAATTGATCGAATTAATCGGCAATGCACACCTCAAAGATTCGGGCGGTTCTATTTGGGGCGAACAGATTAATTTTGATCGAAGACTTCAAAAAACTGAAGTGCAAGGTTCTGCTGAAGGCCAGCGTGCGAGAATACAGTTTGATCTTTCCGATTTTGAGGCAGAGGATAAAGCGGAAGAAGTGCTTGAAGAAAAATAATTTTAATGGTCTATTATTGCTATGACAAAAATTTCAAAAAAATCTAAAGTTGAAGTTTTTAATCTTGTTAAAGATTTTGGTAAAAAACGTATCATTCATGATGTCAGCCTCTCTGTAGAATCAGGGGAAGTCGTCGGTCTTTTAGGGCCTAACGGATCAGGAAAAACTACAACCTTCAGAATGATACTGGGCTTGGTCCTCGCAACGAAAGGTTCCATAAAATTAGATCAAGTGGATATCAGTGATTTAGCGATGTACCGAAGGGCTCGCTTAGGGATTGGTTATTTGCCGCAAGAATCTTCAGTCTTCACTAAATTAACGGTTAGAGATAATTTATTAGCGGTCGCTGAGACACTACCAATCAGTCGTGAAGAACAGCTTGCTAAAGTAGAGGATTTGCTCAAAGACTTTGGCTTAACTGGAGTGGCTCAGCAGTATGCTTTCACGCTGAGCGGCGGTGAAAGACGTAGGGTTGAGATTGCTCGATCGATTTTACCATCTCCCAAATTTCTGCTAATGGATGAGCCTTTTAGTGGTGTCGATCCTATCAGCATTGCGGATGTTCAGAATATAGTAATCGGTCTTAAAGAGCGTGGCATCGGTATTTTGATCACTGACCATAATGTTAGGGAGACTTTGAAGATCGTGGACCGTGCTTACCTTGTCTATAAAGGTTCTATTTTATCTGAGGGTGATAGTGACTATTTAATCAAGGATCCGAAGAGTAGGGAACTCTATTTGGGTGAAGGCTTTAACCTATAAAATATATCATGTCTAAGAGTCTTAAATTAAACGAGAAATTTGTCGAAGCTTTGTCAGTTAAACAGTTTTATGATTCATTTCATAAACCATTGGAATTAGAGATTGTCTCAGGTCATACCGGGGTGGATCGTATGATTGAAGAGCGAAGTTTAAATCGACCCGCACTAGCTCTGACCGGGTTTTTTAAGTTTTTTGCTACAAAAAGAATCCAGCTTTTAGGCGCCGGTGAAATGGGTTATCTTCGCTCTTTAAAGCAAGATGAGGAAGAAGCGGTTATGCGCATTATCTTTTCTAAGAAGATCCCCTGTATAATTATTTCTCGTAATCTTGCGCCTTCAAAAAAGCTGAAGGATCTTTCGAACGAATACAACACGCCCATTATTCGTTCTACGTTGCCCTCAAAAACGCTCACCACCGAAGCCACGCTTTTGCTGGAAGATTATTTTGCTCCTAGGACGCAAATGCATGGAACTCTATTAGATGTAAAAGGCATTGGTACCTTGATTTGCGGAGAAAGTGGCGTGGGTAAAAGCGAATGTGCTTTAGCGCTAATTGAGCGAGGTCACAGCTTGGTTGCCGATGACTTAATCTATATAAAACGTTCCAGTGATCGAGAAGTAACAGGGACTTCAAATGAATTAAGTCGGGGTTATATGGAGTGTCGTGGTATTGGCATTATTAACATAGCTGAGCTATTCGGTGTTCGTTCTCTAAGGATTGAGAAACGAGTGGATTTAGTGATTAATTTTATTAATTGGACAAAAGATGTTGTTGAGGATCGTACTGGCTTGGGGGAGTCCACTATTGATATACTGGGGCTTAAAATTCCAACAATGGAGATCCCGGTACGACCTGGTCGAGATATGGCCCGCTTAGTTGAAGTTGCGGCTATGGTTCGTGCTCTTAAAATTATGGGTCATGATTCGGCGAATGAATTCAATCAAAAGTTGATTCAACATATGGATACTCAGCAGCCGTAGTTTCGTATCTTCGATTGCGGAAATCTGTGTTGCATAAGTGTTTACAAAGTTTTGCATTTTTAAAATATTACCGAATTATAAATGGTTAATTATCCTTAAAAAGTTTTCCCAATTAAAATGTGAATAACTTGTTAAGAACTTGCTCTTGCAAAACTTCTTGATGTTTAATTTTTTAAGAATGTTCTTGTTGATTATTATTCAGAATCTTATTCTAATAATTTTCTCAATCAACAATTCGCTCGCATCATTTCTCCCATTAATTCCATTAGTCGTTGTATTGTATGATTTTATGGGATTTATTTCATCTTTTTTCAACGCTTTCTTCCTATGTTTTCATTTTTTTTCGCTCCTTGCACTTATGTGAAAGGTTTCAACTTCAGTAATTTTCAGCTCGGTGAATTAAACTGTGAACAATTTGCAGAATTTTGTCTCTGATGCCTGAAATCAACTACAGTCAAAGTTTATGGGAACAGGTTATTACTGAACTTAAGCGCTTGTTTCCAAAAGATGTATACGAGATGTGGTTTGCCGACATTGATTGTAAGGCTAAATCAGAGGATCATTTAGTACTTAAAGTCCCCAATGATTTTAATGCTATTTGGATTGAAAATAACTATTTAGATTTTATCCAGCAACAGGTCCGCTTTTTCTCTGGTTCGCCGATCAGTGTCACTTTAGAAGTCTTAGATGCCTCCACTCAGACTCCCATAGCTGAAGATATCCCCAATCAAACAAATAATAACTATCCTACGCGCTTCAGTGAGGAACGGCCTCAGTCAAAAATCCCTTCACAATTAAAGCCTACTTTTTTAAATCCTAAGAATACCTTTGAAAATTTTGTCATTGGCTCCGGTAACCAATTGGCGCATGCGGCAAGTATCGCCGTAGCAAACGCCCCGGGAAGGGCATATAATCCTCTCTTTGTTTTTGGGGATACAGGATTGGGTAAAACTCATTTGATGCATGCTGTAGCGCACCAAATGATCAATACCAACCCCAATGCTAAAATTGCTTATCTCTCTACAGAAAAATTCACCAATGAATTTATCCAAGCAATCCGTGAAAATAAGCTCGCTAAGTTCAGAAAACGTTATCGTACCCTAGACGCCTTACTGATTGATGATATCCACTTCCTATCCGGAAAAGAAAGTACTCAAGAGGAATTCTTTCACACCTTTAATGATTTGTTCGAATCAGGAAAACAGATATTTTTAGCAAGCGACCGACCAGCCAATGAGATCGAGCGCTTAGAGAACCGCTTGATATCACGGTTCCAATGGGGCTTAGTCACAGATATTCAGCCGCCAGATTATGAAACACGCCTTGCGATCCTTAGAAATAAGGCGTCGAGTATTAATTTAAAAATTGACGATGAGATTTTGAATTTTCTAGCCGAAAGAGTTTCTCGCAATGTCCGTCGTATGGAGGGAGCTTTAACTCGGATAGTCAGTTATGATTCTTTGATTGATCGTAAGCTAGATCTAGCTTCAGTGGAGCGTTTGCTTTCCGACCTTCTCCAAGAAGAAGTGGCAGCAATCATTACCGTGAATCAAATTCAGAAGAAAGTGGCTGAATATTATCAAATAAGCCTGAGCGATATTTTAGGCCGAAAAAGAACCAACGTCATATCCTTTCCCCGTCAGGTAGCGATGTACTTAGCACGTACACTCACCAGTGATCCTTTGAAATCAATCGGAGATTCATTCGGTGGGAGAGACCATGGTACGGTGATTCATGCTTGTAAGCAGGTTGAAAATTTAATGGATCAAGATGGTACTATCAAACGATCTGTTGATTATTTAACTCAATTGATTGCCAAGAATAAATCATAATGCAATTAAGCGCTGAACAAATAGAAAAAGTCAGTGGATGGGTGGCCGCAGGCGAGTCGATTGCGAATATTCAAAATTTACTTAAAGACAAGTGTGGCTTACCCATGACCTATATGGATGTTCGTTTTCTCGTCGATGATCTTGGGGTTAATTATCAAGATTCAAGTGAGCTAGCTGAATTAGAAAAAGAAGCTGCCGAAAGGAAAGCAGCCGCAGCTCAAGATGAGCATTCTAATGATCCTTCAGTTTCTGCAGGCGGAAAAAATCCAGCGCAAGATGAATCAGCTCCAGAATCAGCTCCGAGCGCAGGATCGGTTTCGATAGAAGTTGATGCTGTGATACGCCCTGGTTCTTTAGTCAGTGGTACAGTGCTCTTCAGCGATGGAGTACAACTTGGTTGGCAGCTGAGCAGTACAGGCCAGCTGGGTTTAATCCCGGGTGATAATACCGAATATAGACCCTCCAATGAAGACCTCCAATCTTTTCAGACTCAGCTACAAGGTGTACTTGAGCAAAAAGGTTTCTAAGGGGAGGGCCTGAAGTGAGTGGGTGCTTCAAGTGGGCGCTTAGCTTTTGAATTTTTAGAAGCTTAATTCATCCGCAGGTTTTAAATGGAGCTTCATTCCTAGTAAATTAGGCTTAAAGCTCACATCATTAGGCATCTCACATCCATCAAGCGGATTAAATAAACGACTGTCATTTTCTGCTTTTAAAATCACTGTTTCATAGCCCGGTGATGATATTTTAAAGGTATAAATTTGGCTATTATAAAGGTCTTGATCAATTGGAATGAGGTTTCGACCGACTATTAATTTTGTGTGTGAAGCTATTAAGCGCCCCTCTGAATCAAAGATTTCTAAACTAGCTCCTGGGCCTCCTTTGGGGTGCTGTGTGAAAGCCACACTAAATTCATCACTGAAGCGAATTCCTAATTGGAGAACTCCGGGACTAGTTTCCAAGACCTTAGGTCCCATGTAAATAAATAGTGCACCGAAAATACTCGTGAGTAGAAATAAGCTAAAAACTATATATTTACCTTTAAAGATCATTGACATTATACAGAAAAATTAGAACAAAACTTACTTGTTTTTTAAATAAAAACATATTGGGGTCAATTTCTTAAGTTTGTATGATTTAACGCTTTTTTAAATTATGCATTTGCATTTAAATAATTCCCTAATTTCCTCTGTATTATATAAAATGAACAACCTTAAGAGAATCACACGAAGATCATTCTTTACGAGCCTTGGATTACTAGGCGGAGGGCTTGGTTTATCTTTGAATCGCCTAAACAAAAGCGAGTTAAGATCCAAATCCGTATTGAACAACAAATTAGAAGGGCGCTTTAAAAAGCCTAATGGAGTTCTTAAGACTGAAACCTTAAGCTAGTTTTTTTCTTTTATGGCCAATATATTTCCTAAATGGGTCAATGCTGTCCCAGTTAAAGTGATTATAGCCCTTGTGCTTATTAAAATCGCGGTGGTTGTTGGCGTTACTTATTATTTCAGCCCTGAATATACAAGAGTTGGATACGCTCCAACCCAACCGGTGGCCTTCAGTCATGAATTTCATGCGGGAACTTTAGATATAGATTGTCGTTATTGCCATACCTTTGTGGATCGTTCGGGCCATTCAAATGTTCCCGGTTCAAATGTCTGTATGTCCTGTCACAGTATGGTACTTAAAAATGATCCAAAATTAGCGACAGTTCGCCAAAGCTATGACTCTGGAGAGCCCATTCCTTGGGTTAGAGTGCACAAGGCGCCCGATTACGTTTATTTCAATCACTCAGTGCACGTGAACCGCGGGATTGGTTGCGTTGAGTGCCATGGTCAAGTTGATGAGATGGAAGTGGTTTATCATGCCAAACAATTAAGCATGGGTTTTTGTTTGGAATGTCACAGAAATCCCGAAGATTATATCAGACCGGTGGAAGAAGTTTATAATTTAGATTGGCAGCGTCCTACTGACCCTGAAGCCATAAGTGAAATAGAAGGTTTTGTTCACGATTGGGGTGTTAATCCTCCACAAAGTTGTTCAGGATGTCACAGATAATTTAACGGAATGAAAGAAGAAATAAATAGTACCGGAGCACAGTATTGGAAAAGTCTTGATGACTTAGCCGACACCCCAGGGTTCAAAGACTGGGTTGAAAAAGAATTTCCGGCCGGAGCTTCAGAGCTTGAAGGAGTCGGTCGTCGTAAATTTATGAAAATCATGGCGGCTTCATTTGGCTTAGCCGGCTTAGGGATGACCGGTTGCCGTCGTCCCAAACAGCATATCTTGCCTTATGCGCAGCAGCCAGAGAATTTAATTCCCGGCGTTGCTAATTTTTACTGCACATCGATTCCTGGGTTAACGGCTAATGTCCCTTCAATCATAGAATCTCACCAAGGTCGTCCAACAAAGATTGAGGGAAATCCTAGCTACAAAGCTTTCGGGGGTGCTACCACTACCGCTAATCAAGCGAGTATCTTGAATCTTTATGATCCGGACAGAGCCACAAAATCGACAAAGAATAAATCAAAGATTTCTAACTACGAAATTAAAGATATCCTTTCGGCTTTAAGGAAGCAATTTTTAGAAAATCAAGGTGCGGGCTTAGCTATTTTAGCGGAACCATCTTCTTCTCCTTCGCGGAAATATTTAAAGAAGCAAATCCTAGAAACCTTCCCCAAGGCTGTTTGGTCAGAATACAGTCCTTCTGTTCTAACGAATGCTTCGAGGGCAGCTGAATCACTTTACGGATCCTCACTGAAAGCTCATTTTGATTTTTCCAAAATGGATCGAATCCTAAGCTTGGATGCTGATTTCTTAAATGATGGCGACAATGCAACGGCCCATTCAAGGGGCTTCTCCGCAAAGCGGAAGGTCTATAATAAAGACGATGCGCAATCAATGAACCGACTTTATTCAGTGGAGAGTTCTTTGAGCTCAACGGGAGCAATGGCCGACCATCGCTTACGTTTAAGTTCTAGTCAAATGACCGCCTTTATTGCAAAGCTAGCCCTTGAATTAAACAAAATCGTTAATGTATCCAACGGCATGAATGCCAAATTGTCCTCACTGGCCAAAGCGTGTAAAGTCGAAGCAAAATGGATTTCTGAATGTGCGGCTGATTTATATGAACATAAAGCGCATGCCGCGATTATAGTGGGCGATCACTTGCCGGTAGAAGCTCAGGCTTTAGGATATTATTTAAATGAGCTTTTGAAAGCGCCGCTTCAATTGTTGGGGCAAGACAATGACGCATCGAGTATCTTTGAACTAGTTAAGGTGCTTGATTCAGGTTCTGTAGACACGCTGTTTATCCTTGGAGGCAATCCTGCCTTTGATGCACCGGCTGATTTAGATTGGCCTAAGAAGCAATCCAAGGCGAAGCAAACTTTCCATCTTAGTTATTGGTACAACGAAACGACCGACGCTTCTGATTACCATCTTGCCCAGGCGCATTATTTAGAATCTTGGTCCGATGGTTTGACTCCTGAAGGTTACCTTGTGCCAGTGCAGCCTTTAATTGAGCCTTTGTTCGAGACCTTAAATGAGCTAGAGCTTCTTTCTAATTTAATTAATGAAGAACCTGAAAACGCTTACTCAATCATCACTCAGACCTATGAGCGATTGGGCGGGAAAGATTTCAACCGCTTTTTGACAGAAGGAATTTCCGAGATCCTTGCCTATCCAGTTATCGATGCCCCCATTAACTCAGAAGCTTTAAGCAAAATTCTGAGTGAGGCAGATAGAACTAAGGTTTCCTTAAGTGCTGAAAACCTAGAAATCCGTTTCACTCCGAGTTTTCATGCCTTTGATGGGCGCTACGCCAACAATGGTTGGATGATGGAATGTCCTGATCCAATCACAAAGCTGACTTGGGACAATGCCTTAATGATCAGCCCAAGATTGGCCAAAGATTTAGAATCAAAGTTCGGCGTTTCTATATTTGCCGCAAAATCCCTGATGAACGAAGGGGGTGCCTTTATCAAAACCACTAAGGGGGAATTGCAGAAGAACTCAGCCGTATTTAAAGGCGGTAAAGAGACTGCAGTTATGGTTCAGTTAGAATTAAATGGTAAAGTCTTAGAAGTGCCGATTCATGTTTTGCCAGGTTTAGCTAATTATACCGCGATCCTACCTTATGGCATGGGCCGAAGAATTGTTGGACGTGTCGGTGAAGATGTGGGCTTTAATACTTATCCCTTAAGGAATTCTGATGGAATGGGCTTTGTATCGGGAGTAAAAATCACTCCGACCCAAGATCGGTATTATTTAGCAAATACCCAAGAGCATTGGTCTATGGAAGGTCGTGCGATTGTTCGTGAGAGCACCGCTGATTATTATGCTAAGCATCCTGATTTTGTCTCTAAGATGGGCGTAGAATCCCACGCACCGGATAATTACGGTTATGATGCCGATAAAACATTAGCCGAAAAGTCACTGAACCAATACCGAGGAAATTCCTCTTACGTTCATCCTAAGTTCAATACGCCCGATTCTAATGTGAAAATTTGGAAGAATAAGGAAAATCTAATGACCGCTAAGCAGCAGTGGGGTTTGGCGATTGACCTGAATTCTTGTACCGGTTGTTCGGCTTGTATTGTCGCTTGCCAGAGTGAAAACAATATCCCAATTGTGGGTAAAGATCAGGTTTTAAGAGGCCGAGAAATGCATTGGATGCGCTTAGATCGCTATTTTTCTGCGGAGAAGTATGATGCTTCGTCAATTCCAGAAGATGTCCAAGTTTCCTTTATGGGCATGAGTTGTGTGCATTGTGAAAATGCTCCTTGTGAAAGTGTATGCCCTGTCAATGCTACGGTTCATGATAAAGAGGGTCTCAATACTATGGCTTATAACCGTTGCGTTGGAACGCGTTATTGCGCGAACAATTGCCCTTACAAAGTACGTCGATTCAATTTCTTTGATTGGAACAAAAGACAAATTGGAGAATTTTATAAAGGCCCACTCGGTCCGGTTGACGAGCCTGAACTCGAGAAAATGCAGGCCAATCCGGATGTTACAGTTCGTATGAGAGGGGTGATGGAGAAATGCACATACTGTGTCCAGCGGATTCAAAGTGCGAAGATCAATCAGAAACGAATTGCGGGCGCCAGTAATGACACGCACGTTCCGGATGGTACTATCAAAACAGCCTGTCAGCAAGTTTGCTCGAATGACGCTATCACATTTGGGGATATCTCAGATCCTAATTCTGAAGTCTCCAAGATGAAAGCGAGTGATCGGAATTATTCAGTATTGGGTTATTTGAATGTACGACCGCGTACCACCTATCTGGCACGCCTTAGAAATCCCAACAAATTAATGCCCGATTATTACAAAAAACCTTATGCATATAAGGCTTACAAAGATCGCTACGGCAGCAAACAAAGCGCTACATCAGGCCACGGACACGAGGGCGAGGGCCATGGAGATCCTTCGAAAAAAGCCTATTCAAATGGAGCACATAGTAATCATTAATTATACGCATTCATGACGGCCCATACCAAAGATTCTAATTTTGATGCTGAGCGAGAAGCGCTACTGAGTAAGGTAGAACCTGCGCTCTTAGAAGATCAGCCCTTAGTCACCGGCGATCATGACTTTAATTGGGTTACGAATAAAATTTGTAAAATAGTTGAGACAAACGCACCTAATTGGTGGTGGGTTTGTATGCCCGTGGCCTTGATCACTGCTTCTTTCACATTGATGGGTTTGATCTGGCTTGTGAGTACCGGTGTGGGTGTTTGGGGCTTAGCTAATCCCATAAATTGGGGCTGGGCGATTGTGAACTTTGTTTTCTGGATTGGAATCGGGCATGCTGGGACATTGATCTCAGCGATCTTGTGTTTGTTAAAGCAAGGTTGGCGAACCTCGATTAATCGAGCGGCCGAAGCTATGACGATTTTTGCGGTTGTCTGTGCTGGGGTATTCCCGCTATTCCACGTGGGCCGTGTTTGGTTTGCTTGGTGGCTTTTCCCTTTACCCAATGCGAATTTGATTTGGCCACAATTCCGATCGCCCCTAGAATGGGATGTTTTTGCTGTATCCACTTACGGTACAGTTTCGGTTTTATTTTGGTACATGGGAATGATTCCTGATTTTAGTATATTGCGGGATAGGGCAGTTCAAAGATTATCGAAAGGCTTCTACGAAGAAACATCCAAGCTAAGGCAATCGATGGCGAAGGGCGCGGATATCTTTCGTAAATATTTTTATGGTGTTTTGGCGATGGGTTGGCGTAACGCGGGCAATCATTGGAGGAATTACGAAATGGCTTACTTGCTTCTAGCCGGTCTTTCCACACCTCTGGTACTTTCGGTGCACACGATCGTTTCTTTTGACTTTGCGGTCGCTGTTTTGCCGGGTTGGCATACGACTATTTTCCCGCCTTATTTTGTGGCGGGTGCTATTTTCTCTGGTTTCGGTATGGTGCTAACCTTGATGTTGCCACTGAGGGCTCTTTACGGATTGCATGATTTAATCACTCAGCGTCACATCGATAACATGTGTAAGATCTGCTTGGGTACTGGCTCGATTGTTGGCTATGCTTATATAATGGAGTTCTTTATCGCCTGGTATGGGGCGAATCCTTACGAGAGTTTTGCTTTTATAAATCGTGCCTTCGGTCAATATTCTTGGGCTTATTATATCATGTTCTCCTGTAATGTATTCACGCCTCAGTTGTTTTGGTTCGAGTCAGTTCGTAAGAACGCTGCGCTGGTATGGATTATGTCTATTCTGATTAATGTGGGAATGTGGTTTGAGCGATTTGTTATTACGGTGACATCCTTGGCGAATGATTTCCTTCCAAGTAGTTGGGGTTATTATTCTCCAACGATTGTTGATATTTTCACCTTTGCTGGAACATTCGGTCTTTTCTCTACCTTATTCTTAATGTTTTTGAGGTTTTTACCGCTTATGCCTATCGGTGAAATTAAATTTGTTATGCCACAAGGCGATCCACATGGCCACAGCGAGGGTCACGATGCCCATAGCGAGCCAGCGCCACAGAACAACTTAGACGGAAAGGACGCTCACTAATGTCAGAAGTATACGCGATAGTCGCTAGTTTCAAAAATACGCCTGATCTTTTTCATGCGGCCGAGAAAGTACGTGATGCAGGCTTCAAGAAATGGGATACGTACTCCTCCTTTCCAGTTCATGGAATGCCTGAGGCTCAGGGGCAACGCCGTTCTAAGGTTCCGATTTTTACTTTCTTCGGTGGCATCACTGGATTCACCTTAGGTACAGCTATGGTCTGGTACATGAATGCCTTTGATTATCCTTTGATTGTGGGCGGCATGCCATTTTTTAGCCCAGTTTTCCCATTCCCCATTATGTATGAGTTGACTATTTTGTTGGCTGCTTTCGGTACACTCGGTGGTATGTTTATTACCAATTTATTACCTCAGCACTACAGTCCTTTATTCAACAGTGCTCAGTTTTTAGAAGTCTCCGGAGATCGTTTATTAATTATAATCGAAGCTCAGGATAAACAGTTTGACCCAGTTGAGACAAAAACCTTTTTAGAGTCTATCGGGGGTTTTGATATTGAGGAGATCGAAGACTGATTACCGCCATGCGAATATTCTTAACAATTTATATTTTAGTGATCATCGCAACTGTATCCATCTTAGGATTCAGAGGTTCTTTGACGGAGAAAGAACCGGTTGAAGTCTTCAATGATATGGACCGACAAGCCAAATATAAGCCTCAGGCTGAAAATTCATTTTTCAAGAACCGCCAAAACGATCGCCTAAAACCCTCTTTAGCCGTATCACGTGGATCAGCGCTTGATATGAGAGCGGTCTTTGATCCGGATTTCCAAGGTGTCAGTGAGGCCAGACTTATAGAACTTTCAGGTAAGAATGAAGATGGGACTTTCTCAAATGATTTCCCTTTCGAGGTGGACTACAAATTAATGCAGGATGGTCAGAAAAATTATAATATTTACTGCGTGTCCTGTCATGGGGTATCCGGCGATGGAAACGGTGTCACAAAGCCCTACGGTATACTTGCGGCTTCTTACCATGATGACCGCCTAAGAAATGTTGAAGATGGCTATATTTACGATGTCATTGCCAATGGCAAGGGATTGATGTATGGACTTAAGGACCGCTTAGACATGAGACAGCGCTGGTCGATTGTTCTGTATCTCAGAGCCTTACAACGTTCTCAGTACACGGACCAGAATGATCTATCCAATAAAGAAAAATCAGAACTGGGATTATAATTACGATGCATAATCAAGAAGAAATTAGTAAAATTCAGTCTGTTGGGCTCATTGCTTTAATCGTCGGAGTGGTCGGTCTTTTGATCGGTGCCTTCGGCTTATATTCTGGCTTAGTGTCGGATGATGCGCGCCCTTTAATTAGCTGGCTGATCGGCTTAACTTTCTGGCTATCCATCGCGCTCGGATTACTTTTTTTAACGCAGATTTGGTATGTTTTTCACGCCCGCTGGCCGACAATTATTCGCCGGCAGTGTGAGCATTGCTTCAGCGCGCTTCCTTGGATCTTTCTTTTATTCACGCCACTTTTGCTGATACCATTCTTTCATGATAATCCAGGCATCTTGTGGAAATGGATGAATGGATCCAATGTTATGCCCGGTGGTCACGGTTTAATTCAAGATGATCCTTTATTTCAATGGAAGTCGGTCTATTTAAATCCGATATTTTTCACCGTTCGTGCGTTTTTATTTTTTGGAGTCTTTATTGGCTTAGCCTATTTCTTGAAGAAGTGGTCTTTTGATACGGACAAAACCGGTGATGTTGAGAATATCCATAAAGCACGACGCCTCTCATCAGTAGGTTTATTTCTTTTAGCAACCGCATCCACTTTAGGTGCGATAGATTGGTTTAAGTCCTTAGATTACCATTGGTTCTCAACTATGTATGGTGTGTGGTTTTTTGCTGGATCGGTAAGAGCGGCTCTGAGTACTATTTTGATTTTCTGCATTATAGCCTCAGCTAAAGGTTATTTAAAAGGGACTTTCAACCAAGCGCACCGTTATGACTTAGGTTGCATGATGCTCGCTTTCACCATCTTTTGGACTTATATAAGTTTTTCTCAATATTTCCTCATCCATAACGCTAACATTCCCGAGGAAACTTATTGGTATAATATTCGTGAGCACAATGGTGACGGGGTGCACAACACTTGGTGGGTGATCAGTATGCTGCTGATATTTTGTAACTTCTTAGTCCCATTCTTTGCGCTCTTATGGTACAAAACAAAGATCGTAATATGGCGTAGTGTTGCGGTTGCTGTCTGGATACTCTTATTTCACATAGTAGATTTGTATTGGAATCTTGTTCCAGGGAAGGTGGTCGATGCAAATGCTTCACATGGCTACTACATTCGGCAGTTCTCAGTCGAGATATTTGATATTGCAGCCTTAATTGGGGTTGGGGGAATCTGCATTTGGGCTGTTTGCCAAAGTATGCTTAAAGCCGAGCCAATTCCCATTAAAGATCCTAATGTTTTGAAATCATTGAACCATGCAGAATAATCCTATGCAGTCGGATAAAAAAAATAAATCAAATTGGATCTCCATTATATCGGGGATCCTGGCTATTTTAATCTTTTTATTTATTCTATTAGTCACCTACCTTCCGAACAAACCAGAAGGTGTGGATGCCACAATCAAGCAGGAACGCTTAGATAAGGCTAATGCAACACGCGCTGAAGGGATAAAAGCACTCTCAACTTTAGAAATATTAGACGCAGAGGCAGGTACAGTGAAGATTCCGATTGAAAAAGCTATGGAATTAACACTTTCTAAGTATAATAAATAATCTATTTATTTAATTATGTCTTTAAATCAATCAGCAGATTTTTTGAGTAGCACTAAGCCCGGAGATCAAGCATTAGACGTTGTAGATAAATCAATTCACCTATCGCTCTGTTACTTCATCATCTCCGGCCTTGCATGGCTCTTGATCGGCTCAGTTCTTGGGGTGGTTGGTGGCATGAAAATGGTCGACCCAAGCTTTTTAGCTTCTTTTGAATTCTTAACCTATGGAAGAGTTCAGGCTGCATTAAACAGTAGTTTAATGATGGGATGGGTGAGCAATATCGCTTTCGCAATAGCGCTTTGGATCATGGCACGGTTGTCGGCAGCTCCGGTTTCACACGGGGGTGTTTTACTGATCGCTGGAGTGATTTGGAATGTAGGGCTAAGTATAGGACTCTTAGGGATTTTCATAGGAGATATGACCTCATTGACTTGGCTCGACTTGCCGAGCTACACTTCAGGAATCTTTTTATTATCCTATTCGTTAATTGCGGTATGGGGCCTGGTCACATTCAGTAACCGAAACAATAATTATTCATTTGTTTCTCAGTGGTACATAATTGGAGCCTTACTTTGGTTCCCCTGGGTTTATGTAATTGCACAATTCTTTCTTTTTTGGTTTCCGGTACGCGGCGTGACTCAATCTATTATTCATGCTTGGTATGTGAATAGCATCTTTTATTTATGGATTGCTCCAATCGGCTTGGCGGCAGCTTATTATTTGATCCCCAAAATACTTAGAGTCCCGATTCGAGCTTATCATATGTCCTCTTTAGCCTTTTGGTCATTTGTGTTCTTCAGTAGTTGGTCAGGACTGTTTTCACTTATTGGTGCTCCCGTACCAGTTTGGTTAGTCACTGTGTCCATTGTCTCATCCATTTCACTGCTGATTCCCATAATCATTTATTCTTATAGCATTTTAGGAACTCTGATCAGTAAGATTTCAGAAGTACTGAAAGATGCATCCTTGATTTTTATAGCTTTCGGTTGTTTTGCCTTCATCGAACAGCTGATCATAAAGGTCCTCATCTCGATCCGCGCAGTGGATACATTCACACATTTTACATTAATCTACGAAGGCTTTGATTGGCACTTAATATATGCATTTTTCAGCATGGTAGCCTTCGGGGTTCTCTATCATTTAATCCCACAATTACTTAAGCAGGAGTGGGCTTCAGGATTATTGGTGAAGCTCCATTTCATTCTCAGTGCCCTTGGGGTCAGTCTTTTAGTTCTAGCACTGTATATAGGAGGCTGGGTACAAGGTATGCAATTCAGTCAGCCAGAGGTTTCTTTTTTGGCAATTGCTACGGATCTGAAATTTTGGATGCAGCTGAAGTTTGCCTCCTTAATCATGCTTTTGTTGGCAAACAGTATCTTTGTATTGAATATTCTGGCGACCGTTGCTCAGCGCTTATTGAGCGTGCTGCCGATCATTTCCACACTTAAGTCGAACCGCGCCGATTAAAAATATTTCATGAAGCATTTTCCACTACTTTTAATTGGCATTTTTGCGGTCCTAGCATCCTCTTTTTTGGTGTTTGTTTTGACCACTCAAAATCAATTAGGTTCATTGAAGCAATCGACAGAAGGCTTGGAGCAGAACGATGACGGGGAATTAGTGATGATTGAGGGGGACCCCTTATTTCCTGCGAAAAAGCCCGGATTAGCGGATCAAGGTTCTTTGGAATACATCAAAATGGGCTGTGTTTATTGCCATTCCCAGCAAGTCAGAAGGGCACCCTTGAGCGTCGATATAGAAAGAGGTTTAGGTTTGAGGGTCTCGGTTCCTAGAGATTATATTTTACAAGACAGGGTCTTGATTGGCAACCAGCGTGTGGGTCCTGATTTATCCAATATCGGTTTGAGGCAAACAGATCAGAATTGGCATTTGTTGCACCTCTACAACCCTCAGATCACCTCACCCGGTTCTTTAATGCCACCATTCCCATTCTTATTTGAGCTTGAGCCCATCAGTGAGGCGACTGCAGCTTCGGCCTTGGTTTTCCCTGAAGGTTCTGAGTTTTCACCGGAAGCAGGTTGGGTTGTAGTGCCATCTCGCCGGGCCTTAGCCTTAGTCGAGTACTTATTGGCTTTGAAATTTGATTATAATTTACCAGAGGCTATAATTTTAGAAAATGAGTGAAGAAGAAAAAAGTCATCCAAATGAATCAGAACTGAATGATAATCAGATTCAGGAAATTCATGACGAATTATTGAGTGAAAAAGACATCCCTGAAGAAGGTTTTTCTTTTTTGCCAATCGTTTTAATTTTTCTATTTGCGGGTATTTGCTTTTGGGGTGGAATTTACATAGTGAATCACGGGGGAGAGTTTCGTTGGGACGCTTATGATCCTGAGTTTGTTTCTTCCCATGAGCCTTTAAAGATCCCTGAAAAATCACTCTTTGAAATAGGGCAAAAAATTTACATTAATCAATGCGCTCAATGTCACCAATCTGGCGGTGATGGGGTTGTGGGGGTCTATCCTCCCTTAGTTGACTCAAAGTGGGTCTTAGGCCATCAGGAAGTTTTAGCACGAATATTGATCAACGGTCTTAATGGTAAGATTATCGTATTAGGGAAAGCTTATAACGGTAATATGCCGGCTTTTGGCCCGTCCGGCCTTAACTTGAAGCCCAAGCAGATCGCGGGGGTATTGACATATATTCGCCAAGAATGGGGCAATCAAGGTAGCGATATCACCACCGATACCATGAAGCAATATATGTCGATGTATGCGCAAAGGACAGCACCTTGGACGGCGGAAGCATTAATGGAAGATTTATCCCCCGAACCGGAAGTGATCATTCCAGAAGTTATTCCCCTAGAAGCCACTCCTGTGGAAGCCACTTCTGAGGAAGCTGGAATGGAAGAAAATAAAGCATTAGACAATCACGCTTATGAAGCGCACACTAATGCTATGGAAATACCTTTCAGTGATGCACCTAAGGCCTAATAAATTTTCTCATGTATAAGGCGGAAGATTTTTTTGTTTTGTCCGATGAGTTTCCTTTTAAGGA
>CAJWRZ010000019.1 GCA_913045955.1 uncultured Puniceicoccaceae bacterium | reverse complement strand
ATCTAAACACCCCGAAAACACCCCCATTTGAAGTGTGGATATGTGTGCTTAAGTGTGGAAATATGCGTTTAGATTTTAGTGGTCCGCTAGAACTCAGTGTTTAAGCGATGTCGTTTTTTCAGAAAGAGGTTTCGAATCCCTCTCTCTCCGCCATTTTATACTTCATGAAATAGGGGGCTTCGCTTAAAAGTTATCAAAAAATCCTTGGATCCTATTAAATTATCCAAAGATTTTTTATGGCTGGAAAATTATTCTAAAAAAGTTTATAAAAAAATATGAATAAATTTTGGTCCCTATTGTTCAAGCCAAGTACATGGTTGGCAAAAGCTTTGTTGGTCTTGCTCGTGTTTGGCTTTTTATCATTGGATTTTATAGAAACGCTTCAGCCAATTAAAGCATTTATAGATTCGGAGGATCTTTCAATCCATATTGGGGAAACTCGCCTCTCTATATATTTGATGACCAAGGCCCTTATTACGATCATCATGTTCTTTTTGCTGACGGGTATCATTTCTGAGTTTGGCGAGAAGCGAATCAAAGCGATTAAGGGCATCCATTCGAGTAATAAAGCACTGATTAATAAGGCATTTCATATTTTTGTTTATTTCATAGGCTTTCTGATTGGACTGAATGTATTGGGTATCGATTTAACCGCATTCGCTATCTTTAGTGGTGCGATTGGTATTGGTATCGGTTTTGGTTTGCAAAAAATCACTTCCAATTTCATCAGCGGTCTGATCTTACTTTTCGAAAAATCCATTGAGAATGGCGATATGGTAGAACTATCGGATGGCACTTATGGCTTAATTCGTAAAACCAGTGCTCGCTACACATTGCTTGAAACCTTTGAGGGGCGAGAGATGATGATTCCCAATGAGGATTTTATTATCAACCGAGTCACAAATTGGACATTTAATAGCCGTAAGGGGCGTCTAGAAATAAATTTAGGCATAGCCTACGAGTCTGATATAGAGAAAGCAATGGAGCTGATTCTTGAAGCGGCTAGAGAGCACCCACGTTGTATTGATGACCCAGAGCCTACTTGCTACCTCAAAGAATTTGCTGATAGCTCAGTCAACTTTATGCTCTTTTTTTGGTTGGCGGATGTGTCTAAAGGGAGATACCGAGCAAAAAGTGATGTAATGCTCAGTATTTGGAAGAAGTTTAAAGAGCACAATATCACCATCCCTTTCCCGCAAAGAGATATTTATATTAAAAATGCTGAGGCGCTTAAGTGATTCGACCTAATCGTTGTTACTAATTCACAAAAAGTAATTTCCGGTATCTATTTTAGTAGATGTTTTAATAACAGACTTTTTCTTTAACTAAATCTTTTTAAGGAACGAGTTCGACCGTAAAGAAGCATTCCGGTATTTCAGTAACACCAAAGTGCGATAGGGCTGAAGGTGAGGTGCTATCAAAAATGAAGTTTTGCGTTCCGCCCGTTCCCGTTCTAGTGCCAAAAATGGACCAGTTTTCAAGATCTTGACTGACATACAGTCTGTATATACGCGAAGTTAATGTATCGATGCTTATTGTGGTAATGGATCCTACGACAGTAAAGTCTGCTAATTCAACGGAATCAGGATCTCCGGGTGCAATACCGCTACCAGCGTATATGACAGAAACTACGTTTGAATATGCGGAATGGGCGCCTCCGTTTATTGCTTTAACTCGGTATTCGTATGTGCTGCCTCCAGTGGCTGTTAAGTCATTAAATTGGTTAGTATTTGCCGGTTGGGTTACAGATGTGCTCCAGCTTGAATCACCTTGTATTCGGCGTTCTATTACGAAGTTGGTTTCGTTGCTAGATAAGTCATCCCAGTTTAGCTCAACCTTAGTACCCATATCACTAGCATTCAGGTTTGCGGGTGCAGTAGGAGTAGAGCTACTTCCGCCGCCACTAGTCCTAGCAATAGAAGCCACCGAAGTGTAATCAGAGCTGTCTGTATCGCGTATAGCTTTTACTCGGTATTCCCAAGTATCGCTCCCGATATTAACATTGTCTACAAATGCTTGAGCATTAGCGCCAATAGTAGCAACAGTAGTCCAAGTAGAGGCCCCTAATAACCGTTTTTCAATGACGTAACTAGTTTCGTCAGTAGCGTTGTCTATCCATTCAAGACGTACATTGGCGGTATTATCTTCTAGTGTTAGATCTGTAGGGGCAACTAATTCCGAGGGTTCGCTTGGCTCGCTTCCACCACCAAGGCTTGCCTGAGGGGTATAGCTGCCATCTATGATAATTTCATTACCTTCTTGACCACCAGTCGAAACAGAGCTGATCCTTATTTGGTAGGCGGTTTCATTTGTTAGTCCAGTAAGATCTAGACTAGTAGAACTACTATCAGCTGATTGGGGACCGCTAGTCCAAGATCCATAAAGGTTTCCGGCTTCACGATAGTATAAAATTACATTAGCAAAATTTGTATCCCCTGGATTTGTCCAGGATACGGTTACTTGTTCATCTCCTTCGCTAACAGAGATACTTTCAGGGTTTGATACAGGCAAGGTCCCATAGCGAAAAGTAAAAGGCGTATAGGTATCTGCCCAATTTCCAGCTTCATCTTCATTTCTATAAGAAAACATATAGCGTACTCCATTAACTAGTCCGCTAAGGGATGGTGACCAGGTATGCACATCGGTTTCTAAGCTTTCGGATGTAATAATTGTCGAATGGGTTGCAATAGTGACATTGGCGCCGCTGTGACCGCTTAAGTTGTCAGCCGGAGCATCCCATGTAAAAGTCAAACTAGATGGATCTTCTATCCAAGTGCCAGACTCGTAAGATGCTTCTTGCACATTTCCGGGAGCTTCAGGTGCTGTCTCGTCGATCCCATAAGCTGTTTCGTCGCGGGAAGTATCTACAATTTCTGCCTGCCCTTGGTCATCGACAGCTTTTATACGGAACTGGTAATGACCCTCACCATCAGTAGGATTGAAGGAGATTGAACTTGATTCATTTTTGCTAGCGACATCTTCAGAAACGTAGAGCGTCCATGAGCCCCAAGTTTCCCGATCACTAGAGAAACGATAATAAAGGTGTACTTGATCCACTTCATTGTCATCGCTTGCCCAAAATGGAATATCCCAAGGAACAGCCCCATGGTTGCCCCCTTTCCAGTAATTGTAATTAAACTCAAAAATTCCTGGAGATTCTAGTTTGTCAGGTCGGTATCCTGATGCAGCATCTAGTAAATTAAAATTAGCTTCAGGGGTTTCATCAACAGAAGTAGGGCTTTCTGCTGTAGAGCCTACTTTTAAAATACCCCAAATATTAAATCCTGGAAGAGTAAACTCAAGCTGATCCCCATTGATTGTAGAACTCAATTCTGTAGGGGTCGGAGACTCTACAGTCATCCACGACAGGGTGGCTGTACTTGTTGTGAAACCATCAGGAACAGCCACAGAGCAAGTAATATCACTCGTAGTGTTCATTGTCTGGTCATCAACATTCTCTGTCATATTTATGTCACGGTTGATTATCTGGTAAATGTGCGATCCATCGGATGGGTCCTCATAGCGGTGTAAATGAACAGTATGAGCGAGTGATGTGCCTGAAAAGTCTTGGGTTAGATGGGTATCCACTACGCTAGACCAACTAGATCGGTAAGTTTCAGTATCACTTAGGTTTTGTGTAGTCACTTCCCAATCGAATTCAGAATAACTAGTTGCTGAATTGCCATGATAGTTGTCGCCTAGATTTGTAGTAAAACAAATAGCTAAACCTGAACCTACAGCAATTGTACCGTCGGAAGTGAAGTAGTCATCTAGCGTACGTGATGCGCTTACGTCGTTACCATCTGCATCTTGATTGGCGATTTGACCTAAACCTATAAGGATGCCTCCACCGTCTAGATAGCTTTCTAGCTGACTTACTTGGGCATTGGTGAGCATTTGGGTGTTAGGTAAGATTATTGCTTTGTAGGTAGATAGGTCTGTTGTGGAAAAAGGATCGGCGCCATCTCGATCTTCAGGATCCCCAGCGAAGACAACGTCAAAAGGGCGGTGCGAATCTGCCAGCAGCATCATGATTCCCAGGTAACCTGGAGTATAGTTGCTGGTATCCGCTTTTTCAAAAGCTTCATTATAGAGTACAGCAACCTCTCCCGCTTCAGTAAGGTTGAATAATTCAGGGTGACTGCGCGCAAATTCGTAATATGGCTGAAGGGGAGCTAGGCGGGCGTCATTGTGGTAATAAGAAACCCAGTCTATTGGAATTTGGTGTAAACCCCCAGCCGCGAGTGTTTCTGATAAAAATAACTTACTGAGTTCAGTGATGTGAAGATTTCCATATGGATCGTAAGAGCCATTGAACTCACCTGTGTTCGCCGGGAAGCCCCAAGACCAAAAACGCTTATCAAAGTTACGAGCATTTTTATAAACGTGGTCTAGATTATAGTAGGGGTAACCAAGTGTATCTATAAAAGTTTCTGACATAGCATAGTCTAATTTATCAATATTCGCCCATTGGCGCGGACCAACTGAGCGGTTTGCTCCGAAATAGACTTCGCGAGTATAATCAGTTTCAGCGTAGCTACGGATCTCAGACGTCCATTGCTCATAAAAGTCCCTTTCTACCTCTTCGATTGCTTCTATCCAAGCATACCATAGTTCGTCTCCGGGAATGCTATTATCCACAGAATCAGAATCTGTGTAGCTACCCCCTTCGGTTGATTTTAAATAGGCTGCGTAGTCAAAAGTGGAAACGTCTAAAACTCCCATACTAGCAAGCTCTTCAGTACTATAATTAGAATCTAAATAAGTCCGGAAAGCTGCTATCATTTCAGTATCAAAGCTTAGTGTGCCAAGACCGGGACTTGCGTTATCAAGCATGAAATAGTTGGCCCCTAGATCGATTGCTGTTTTGCCTGCGTTAATTAAGTAATTGCGAAAAGTACTGCGAGTAAACATAAACCAATCGAGGGGATCCCCGTTCAAGTTATAGGCTCTCCCTGCATCGCCCATAGCATCTATTGCATCTTGGGATTCTACAGCTCCCAGTGCGTAATATGCTGCGTAGCCTATACCCGCCTGACTCCACTCATTTATTGTCGCCGTAATTTCCGTTTTTTGCTGATCTGCTCGGTAGCTATCAATCCAAGCGAAATCGTCTACAATGACATTAGTTTTGCCTCCATTGGTGTATATTGGTCGTGGACCAAAAAAAGTCAGTGTGTCATCGGGATCACCCGGTACGCCATACAAATTTGTCAACAATGATAGGCTAACTATTAGGGCGAATGTTTTGGCGGGCTTTATAATTAGTAGAAATCGGTCTAGTGGGTAAATTTTTTTCATAACAATAATTATTAATACGTGGGTAAACTAATTATGGCATCTTATCTAAAGGACTCAATAATAAATATTACGTAATTAGACCTTATTCATTTTTAAAGAAAGAGGTTTCGAATCTCTCTCTCTCTCTCTCTCTCTCTCTCCGCCATTTTATGACTTATGCATAAAGGATTTTGGAATCTAATCGTTGTTCTTAATCCTTAAAAAATAATTCCCAGCATCAACAGGGACGGTCACTGTTTTCCAATCGCTTAGATTTTTGCTATATTCAAACTCAACTTTCCTTGGATCACCAAAATCAACAACTTCTTCTCCGTCTATGAAAATCGTAATAGCGTCGATTGTGTGTCCTGAGGATTCATTGGTCGTTGTGTAAGCATGACCCGCGGTGTAGAGGGCCTGTATCACAATTGCATTTAAGTCACTTGTCGTAGTGATGTCTATTCGTCCTTCTGCATTAATCGTTCCCCAACTAGAGACCCATACCGACGGGTTGTGGAATTCTAATTCTAGGTAAAATTGTTGGGTTGGGCTTGATGGATGTGAGGGAAACTCCATCCAGTTGACGACTCTGGGCGTCGCTGAAAGGGTGAGCCATGAAGTTAGTAAAAGTAGGGTAATTCTCATATTTTATAAATAAACTAAACTAGCAGAACGGAAAGGAAAAACGTTTGCGGATACCCATGCTCGCTAATTGCCCATTGCGCTTCTCGAATGATCTAGAAGGAAAGCTCTAGTGAACTGAAAGGTTCGTTATTGAATCCTATGGGGCCTTTAGCGTGAATTCATTTGAAACTTAATTTAATAGTTGTTTCATAGTTTCTCATGAAGCGCTTGCTGTTATTGCTGTTTATTGGATTTATTGTAGCTGGATATATTTTTTCGGGTCCCTTTAGAACGCTCTGGGGCATTCACGCAGCCGTTGAGGCTAAAAATGAAGCACAACTAGAGCGCCATATTGATTTTCCTGCTGTTCGTGAAAGCTTAAAGGGGCAAATAGAAGCAAAAATCCAACGAGAGGTTGCCCAGCAAAGAGACAATCTAATGATGTACGCGCTCTTTTCTCAGCTCGCTCCTCAGGCGACGAGTAGCTTGGTTGATGAGTTTTTGAATATCGAGTCTATCGGGACTTTAATGCAAACGGCTAAAAAACACCACGAAGCTAATGTAAAAAATCAAGCTAAAGTAAAGGGCGAGGGCTTAGCACTGGATATTTCAATTAGGGAAAGTATTGAGTTAATCCTAGCGGTTTTTGAGTTTAGTTATAAGGACTGGAACTCATTTGAAATTAAGGTGCATGAACCTATTTCTGAATTCTCGGAGGCTAAGATTATCTTCGAAAGAAGTGGTCTTGATTGGCCTATTGTCGCTATCGAGCTTCCGGATACTTTCTGATTTTGGATGCGTAGTTTTTTAAAAAATTAACCCAGTGAAGGCTGTTTTTTCTTAGGTTATATACTCAGTTATAAGTTGTCAGCTGTTAAAACTTATGGGCATAAAATGGATTGTAGTGCTGTTCATGCCCAACGCTCGTTAGGGGTCCATGCCCGGGAGCAATAATCGTTTTAGGATCTAGGGAAAGTAGTTTTGTATAGTTTATCTTGAGTGCTGAAGCGTAATTATCGGGTGAAGCAATACCGCCTTGAGAATGAGCAAAGAGCGTATCACCCACTATTGTAATAGGTTTATTAAGCCCTTTTATTAAGTAACTAATCCCATCGGGTGTGTGCCCAGGAGTTTCAAAAGCTTTCAAGCTCAGTGCACCCCAAGTGTATATTTTATCGAGTTCGAGTTCTTGAAAATTTCCATCTAGGTGCTCGTGCCCCATATTGTAAATTGGCGCGGATGGGGCTCGCTCGGTGAAGTCGTTTAAGCAGTAAATGTGGTCTTTATGTTGGTGCGTGATAAAGATAGCTTTTAGACTTAAATTATGGGCGTTGAGCCACTCAATACTCTCATTAGCTTGAGTCCCTGTATCAAAGAGAATTGCATCCTTTGTGGTGGTGTCATAGATTATGTAGTGATTCACCCACATATACTGTTCGTTTGAGATGGGGAATTTTGATTGGAAATGCGCTAAGCCTTTCAGTGAAATAGGGTCTGGGCGGACTTGAAGATTTGCGTGGCTTTGGAGTGCTTTAAAATCAAGCTCTAAGAGAGCCGAAATCCCTTCCATCATTTTATCATTCCTTTTCCCGGCAAAGAAAACATTGATTTCAGCCATGTCTTCACGGCAAAGTTTGGCTAATTCTTTTTTGCCCAAACCTTTCCCAATAGAAGCCTTTTTAATTATATCTAGATAGCTGTCCTCTAACTCAATTTCTTTTGGGGTGGGGCTCATTATTTAAAGACTTCTTTCTTGGGCTTCGTTACGAAAGGAACATTTCTAAGTTTATAGTTGGTTATAAGTGGCAACTGTGTATCGACTTCATCTGGATTTTTGGCTAGTAAGTCGGCCCATCTAAAGGCGCAAAATACAAGAATCCAAAAACTGAGCAGTACCGGTAAGCTATAAAAAGGTGCTTCAAAGAAGGCTAGGATTAAGACGATAAATAAGCCCGTTAAAATATTATTAGAAAATGGGTTTTCTTGTTTAAGGATGTGGTATCGGATAAAGAAGAAGCTAGCATATAGTGCGATGATCAAGGCTCCGAATAACCCAAATTCAACAAGTATTGATAGGACCCCAGTGGGTGCAGATTCATGATGTACCGCTAATAGATGCGCATCATTGTAAAAGGGGGACAGCACTTGAAATGCATCGATACCCCAGCCAAATATGGGGCTATCGTAGAAAATCTCTAGAGCACTTTGCTTTAAATAAATCATTTGATCATCACTTGGGTATGAAATGATTAATTTATAGATTCCGTATAGAAAACTTATAAGAAAAAGCAAAATACAATACGGTTTGATTGATTTGAAAACAGCTTCTTTCTCGGAGCTGAAAAACTTAATTTTTTGGTAGCAGACAATGGAGTAGGACAAAGCTAAAAATGCTGCCGGCAAATCAGCTTCTATGATTAGGGCAGTGGAGGCTAGAAGTATGGAAATTGTTAAGTATATTGGTGCGGAAGTTTCAATAAATAGAAGAGACCCTTTTTCGTATTCTATAACGGACAATGCATAACTTACAAAGACCCACATGATGGCAAATGCTGCCCAAAAACCATCGTAGGCAAAATAGAAGAAGAAATCATTCGCGCCACTGTCTTGAACAAATAATGGTTTATTCAACCCAGTGGCTTTGTATAAAAAGCCTATAAGAGTGAGGGCCCCCACATTTAATGTGCACCAGCCTAGGAATTTATTAATGAAATAAAGTGACTTGGGTATTATAAATAAGTGAGTGCACAGAGAAAATAATGCAATAAGTGCGAGGAACTCTCCCCACCGTGAATCTTTTAAGGGATTTGTGTTCCATAGAGTATAGCTTGATTTCAGTGACGCAAAAGCACTGTTTTCGTAGGAGATATTAGCTAAGCTTGTTTCGATTCCTGTAATGAAATAAATTAATAAGAGCACCAACGGACCGAGTATTAATAAAGCAGCTTTAAGGAGAAGCTTATCAATCAAAAATGGGTGGACTCTTTCATGTACTTTTACATTTATAAATGAAGCACAGCAAAGGAGAAAAATGAAGCCTAACAACATTATTGACCTACTATAGGGAAGCCATGTTATAAAAATGAATATAAGATAAATTGCTCCAAAATTAAATTTCTCAGCCAGTGTGAAATTATCTCTTAAGGCAATATCCCGTATATTTAGGTGCGATACAGTCTTATTTTCCATAGCTAATTATTTCCGCTGACCGCTTTATTTATTATTAGCATCGATATAAATAGAGATGTTAGGCTCAATTTCACCAAGATGTTCCTGAGCTCTCTTTAAAGCTTTTGAGGTAGATAGTGTTGGATTTATGCTATCGTCTAAGAAAATATTTCTTTTTTCTATATAGTCGCTAATCCCTGAATTATTCAGCACACGTAAAAGATCTTCACGAACCTCACTGAGGATTAAATAGCGCCCATTCTCATTCATGTGTTTAATAAGTTCTTCGAGCGCCATAACACTTGAGGCATCCATATGATGTGCATTACGCATTTTTAAGATAACAATCTTTAATTGAGGTTCTTCGTAAATGCGGCGGACTTGTTCGCTTATTAAATCGGCAGCCCCAAAGAACAGCTCCCCTTCAAGATGCACAATTGAAATTTCTGGAATAGAACGTTTATTTTCTTTAAGCGATTCAGCAAGCAAACCTTCGGGTGTGAAGGCGTACTCTTTAAGCTCAGGTTGTGCGACTTTCTTTAAGAAAAACAAAATAGAAATACCAACTCCGCAGTAAATAGCGGTATCTAAGGGGAAGTATAAGCCCGTAAATAACGTGGCTATGAAGACCAAAGCATCGGAGCGTGTTGTGCGAGTGACAACCCTAATCGCATGCTTATTAATTAGAGATATCCCTACAATGATCACCAATACAGCTAAGGCACAGATTGGGATATATTGAGTCGCGCTTCCGATGAAGAAAATCCCCAGCATAATAAAGATTCCACAGAATAAATTAGAGATAACAGTTCGGCTACCACTGTTATAGTTCAAGCTAGATCGAGTTAAAGATCCTGAGGCGGGCATTCCTGAAAAAAACGAGCAGGCAATATTGGCCATACCAATCGAATACATAGCTTGGTCTGGATCAAGGCGAATGCTCTTTTTGACGGCCAAAGATTTCCCAATTGAGATACCTTCAAGAATACACAGAAGTGCTATGGCAAGGGCCGTACTAGAGAGCATATTAATAGCCTCAAAATTTATATTAGGCAAAGAGAAAGACCATGAAGATTCGCCAATCGGCTGTAAGAAACTAATCTGATGACCCGTTCCACCTGTGAAGTAAGCGAAGATGGATACCCCAACCAAGACAATCGCGATGTTGGGGAGTTTGCTAAAGCGGTTATTCAACAAGTAATAAGAGATGACTGTGAGAGCACTTAAGGCGAGCGTGGGCAGGTGCGTGTCGCCGATGTGGATTATGGTTTCCCACAACAAAGGGAATAGGGAATTGATCTCCTTATTAATTTCAATGCCCAACACTTTGGGCACTTGGTTGAGTATTATATAAAAGGCGGCGGCAGTAATGTAGCCAGTTATTACGGAGCGCGATACGTATTTTATTAAATTAGCAATTTTGAAGTACGCACCCATAATGGTGAAAATCCCAACTAATAAAATTAAGGTACTTAAGTACTCTAATTTATCATTTCCTGAAATTTCCAGAGCAGCAAAAGCGCTGAATAGCATTACTGCAGTGGCGTTAGTTGGTCCAAAAGTGATCAGGTTTGATTTTGCAAAAAATGAGCAGGCGATCGTCGCAATAGCCGAGCCAATGATGCCGTAATGAATCGGGAGTCCGGCAATCAGCGCGTAAGCCATCCCTTGAGGGAAGGCTAAGAGGGCAACATTAATACCGCTTTTTATATCGTCTTTTAAAAATGCTAAGCGGTACGAGCGAATAGTTCCGATAAAGGGGAACAAATCTAATGCATTATACCGATAGGCTGCGCTGAATATATTTTTGAGTGATTTAAACATTTTATTCAGCTTCTCTCTACTCCTCTAAACTAATTTTTTGAGTATAAGGTATCCATCACCTCTTTGTGTAAGGAAGCCTTTGCCGCAATAATACAGCGTTCATCAAAAGCATCGCCGCCTTTCCATCCGGTGCAGTGGATGCCGGCTCCCTCGAGGCAAGGAATGATTGCGGCACAGTCCCAAATTTCCATCATTGGATCGCACATAACATCAGTGAAACCTGCGCACAAAAGAATATACCCTCCTGCATCACCCCAAGATCTATACAAAGCAGTCTTCGGCGGTAAAGCATCCCATTGCGCTTTATTTTGCCAAAGCGTTTCCCTAATAGGGTCAGTTGTGCACAAGGTCGCTTCTGAAAGTGGACGGCTTGGGCGTCCGTTGACAATCTCACCATTTAAAGTCGTTGTCTGGCAATCGCCGATTAAAAGCTGCTTGAGGATAGGCTGGTTGATCGCTCCAAGAATCGGCCGCCCTTTATGGAGCAATGCGATCAAAGTAGCAAATAACGGAACGCCAGAGATGAAAGATTTTGTGCCGTCAACGGGGTCAAGAACCCAAACAAATTCATTATCTTTATTTTCTGTGCCGTACTCTTCCCCAATGATACCATGTTCGGGATAGCGCTCATTGATCCGTTCGCGGATCCGTTTCTCCGCATTTTTATCGGCCAGAGTCACCGGCGTGGCGTCTGACTTTCTTTCGACCTCAACTTGTGACCCGTAATGAGGTAAAATCTCTTGAGTTGCCTCCTCACAAAGAAATGTAATAAATTGCTTAAATTCTTGGATTTGCTCGCTACTTAATGCGTCCATAATAATATAAAATGAGTGATGCGGATTAGATTGAGGAACAATAATTAAGTTGCAATCGCATAGTCTTAAATAATTTCAAAATGGATAAAAATATCACAGAGACGCCCATTCATGTGGTTGATTTTGAAGGCAGTTTAACTTCAGGAGTTTTAGAATGGGGGGTGGTTTCAATTATCGGTAATTCCATATTTAAGACACAAAGTCGGCTCTGCGGTAACCGAAGTTCGCTCTCAGAAAAAGAAGTTCAGCAGCATGGGATATCCGAAGCATTGATCAAAGATCTCGAACCCTTTGAAGCTGATTGGGACTTATTTGCCGGCTTAAGGCAATCAGGACCATTATGTGCCCATCATGCTATTATTGAAAATGGATTTTTGAGAAAAACTTGGGCCTATCCGAGAGCGTCACGGGATTTCTTAGCAAAGGATCCTAATAAAACAGTGGCTGATTGGGGCCCTTGGCTCGATACCCTCCAAATATACCGACGTTTATACCCAGGGCTTGAATCCTATCAATTAGATCATCTAGTCAAAGTTTTTGAAATAAGGGATAAGCTCGAGTCTTTAGCAAAATCACATTGCCCTCAAGGAAGAGGACGGTTCCATTGTGCTTTATTCGATGCCTTAGCTAGTGCTTTATTGATTATGCGATTATTTGAGCAGAAGGAATTAGTTGATCTTTCCTTATATCAACTTTTTATATTCAGCTCGAACTCAAGCGCACAATTAAAAGATAGATCGCAGCAAGAACTCCTTTAATTTTTAAAAATATATATTGTGGAAAATACTATTAAGAAAGTTGTTTTTTTTGGCTCAGACTTGATTTGCCTACCCGCATTAAAATGGCTCCACACTGAAGCCCCCGAAGAGTGCGTATTAGTGGGCGTCATCTCCCAGCCAGATCGAAAAAAAGGAAGAGGCCAAAAATTTCAGAAAAATCCAATCGCCCAATACGCTTCAGATTCAGGGCTAGAGTTGCTTCAGCCAGAAACTCCAGATCAAGCGCTCGCTGATTGGTTGATCGCCAGCTCAATTGATGTCGCTTTCGTGATGGCTTACGGCCATTTTCTCAATAAAAAGATGCGTGAGTCGCCTAAGATTGGCATGTATAATTTTCACGGGTCAATCTTACCCGCGTACCGAGGTGCATCCCCCGTTGAAACAGCAATCGCCTCGGGAGACAAAGAAACCGGTGTTTCTTTAATAAAGGTCGAACAAAAGATGGATTCAGGAGCGGTTGGAGCTGTTGAGTCAGTTAAGATCGAAAACGATGATTCAGCAGCGACTCTTCGGGAAAAAGTTGGGGCTGCAGTTGTGCCTCTCTTAGTGGAGAATATTCAAGCGATATTAGAGCAAAGCTTAAAGTTTGAAGAACAGGAGGAAGCGCGCGTGAGCTTCTGCCGAAAGCTCACTAAAGAGGATGGAATGATAGATTTTGAATTGTCTGCGGAGGAGATTTATAATCGTTGGCGTGCTTTAAAAACTTGGCCGGGCACGCATTGCTTGCATAATTCGCAAAGATTAAAAATTGGGGGCCTGCGACTGCTTGATGAATCGCCCATCGAAAATGAGCAACTGACTCCAGGAACTGTTTTGCTCAGTAATAATGGTTTGATTGTCTCTTTGAAAACAAAGGCGATCGAACTCTTAGAACTCCAAAGACCCGGGGGGAGGATGTTGCCAGTTGCTGAATTCCTTAGAGGTTATCAGCTTGAAGATAGAGACTTACTTATGGGCCAAAAGAGCGATCGCCTAATAAAGTAGTTTTCAGTAAAGATTTCCTCACTGGATCTTAATTCAGTTCACGGGCAACTTCTTTTTAAAGTATGCTTCGTAAAGGAAGGCATTGAAAAAATATAAAAGGAGCACCGCGGCCGATAGATGATTCCAATGACTGATATGTGCCTCGTGGATCTTTAAATCTGTGACATTTAAATCAAGGAATATATTAGTTAAGAAACCCGAGGACCATGCTATGACGACCAGGGTCGAGAGGTAAATTAGGGTGGCCTTACCTCCGATAATTTTAAGTGTGGCCATGATCGTAGCAGAATTTGTTGCAGGACCCACGATGAGGAATACCAAAACTGCGCCTGGGGAGATCCCTGCGCTCAAAAAAGCAAAGGCTAGGGGAAGTGATTCTATTGCGCACACATAAAGCGGAAGGCTAATTAGGGTTATGCCCAAAAAGGCGATCCAGCCGGAGCTAAAGGTGCCTGTGAAGAAATCATTCGGTAGCCAATTGTTAATCATACCCGCAATGAAAATTCCAATTAGGAGCGGTTTGTAAAGGTCATTGGGTAAGGTAACGAAAAAATAGTGTGATGATTTTGAAAAGCTTCGCGCTTCGGCTTGCGTTTCATTTTGATCTTTGATGGTATCCTCTTTTTCGTCCAATTGCCCGGGTACTGGTTTGCAGAATAAATCAACGAAAATGCCAGAAATAAGTCCGCATAGAAGCGCGACAATGAGCTTGATCATCGTAAAACCTATACCAAATAGTCCGTAGGTTGCGATGATACTGTCTAGACCCGTTTGTGGAGTAGAGCTTAGGAAAGAAATGGTAGCGCCTCTACTTGCGCCTGCTTTTTTAATCGAGGAAGCAACCGGGATAACCGAGCAAGAGCATAGTGGGAGGGGGATGCCTAGAAGCGTAGCTTTGAATATAGAGTAAATATTTGATTTACCTAATTGCTGAACGATGAACTTTTTTGGAATGAAAAAATGCAGAAGCCCTGCCACAGAAAATCCGATTAATAAGTAAGGGGCAAACTCAGCTAAGATTGTCCAAGATATTTGAATAAGTTCTAAGAAGCCCTCGAACATTTAGATAGAATCCTTTTTTTCTTCACCAATTTTATTCGAACAACGAACGGCTAGAACTGGGATTTTAGTTTTTACCCAGAGATTATTTTCTTTAAATATTTTTGCACTGACTGCTTCGCAGGCTTCACCCACTGATTTAACTGGGAATCTTTGACCTTTGTTTGTTCCATTGTAATTGTAGGCTGATTGGTGAATCTTATCAATGACTGTCGCAGGACTTTCATCTTCAGGAATTTGAACGACCCAACTAGCAAAATCTTGGTCGACCAACTTACCCTCATTATCTGAAATCAAAGTCACAAATTGCTTCTTAACCATAGGCGGTCGCATCTCTCTTTCTTCTTTTTCTATCTGTAATTCCAGCTCAACTTCTTTAATGATTTCGTTGACCTTTCGAACATCGCTTTCATTGCGGTGGAGGATATTTCGTAGTTTATCTAAGTCTATTTTTGCCATAGTTTACTCTTATCTTTTAAAGCTAAGGACGGAAGCTTTTTTTAATTCAGGTTCGATTTCGGAGCGCTCTTTTATGAATTGAGCTCCTTTAATCTCAGGAGTCCAATTCCAGCTCTTGCCCAATATATAATAACGTATGGGCTTTTCATTTTTGGGTGAATCTACATAAACTGTATCTGAAAGCGTGGTTATTACCTGCGGGCTTATTTTATTTGAATTATTTAAATAGGCAATAACACTCAAAGTATCCTCGCCTTCAAATACTTGGGCAATTTGTAGGCTCCAAGAAGGGCTGGGTGCTTCAAAGTTTAAGGTGATCGGCGTACCCGTAGTTGTCTCACTTTGCTCTTGGATGCTGCCGCAGTGAACCGTTGTTAAAAGACTTGGACTGAAGTATTTTACTATAGCCTGATTGACTTGCTCGGTGGTCACCGCATCTAATTCCTCAGTATAGATATCAATGAAATAAGGGTCGAATCCTCTTTGCAGGAAGCTATGCATTTGGTTGGCGACCGCCCCCGTATTGGAAAGCCCAACCACGTATCGCCCTTTGAAGGTTTCGATTGCGCTCAGCACTTCTTTTTCTGTAACACCCTTGGCGTGCCATTCTGCAAGGACCTCATTGATTGCGCGCATACCCTCATTCAGTAGCTCAGGTGAAAAACTAGCTTGAAGCGCCCAGTGCCCCGTAGTTTTTATATCTCCAGTATGATAAGAGTAGACCCCATAAGTTAGACCCTTTTCTTTCCGTACAGATTGCATTAAGCGTGCATTTCCGTTCCCGCCTAAAATATAATTGGCGATACTAAAGGGTATATAATCAGGATCGCTCCGTTGGAGGGATGTTTGATAGCCCATTTTAACTGAGACACTTGTCTTGTCAGGAATGAAGTGCCGGATGGTTTTCTTTGAGTGAAGGCTAGGGGACATTGCTTCGGGAGTTACTTTGTAAGGAGCTCCAGCTTCCCATTTCACAAATGCTTTTTTGATACCTTTGTGAATCGACTTTTTATCAATATCTCCTGAGAACACTAATTTTAGGCTTTGATTGCCGTAATGCGCTTCGTGGAATCTTTTTATATCAGCTACTTCAATCGCCTCAAGGGAAGCCGTAAGTTTTGCTAAACTAACTTCGTGGTTTGGGTGGTTTTTAGGATAGAGGGATTCAGATAATAAAGATTCAGACATATATTCTGTATCATTTTCATACTGTAGGAGGTAGGATCTGTATTGTTCTTTAAGATTATTGAGGACTTCCGGATCAAAGAGCGGGGTCTTTAATTGCTCTGCTAAAATACTGATAAAATCTTGAGTGTTTTTCTTAAGGAATTTCCCCTTAAATTCGAGTGCGTGGCTATTCGAAGAGAAGTTCAGTTTCATGCCGGATTCATCTAAGAGTTCGCTGATTTCAAATCGGCTCTTATTAAGGGTCCCCTTATCGAGCATATCCGCAGTGAGGTCTGCAAGTAAGGGTGAATCATCCGGAGATTGAAAGTCGCCCGCCGCCATGCTACCAACAAATGAAACGACCCCTTCAACGGGCATTTTCACGGTTGTTACTTCAACTGCACCTAGAAAAAAGGATTCAATATGGGGCGTGAAGTCCACTTCAGGAGGTTCACTATTATGGGTGTCTTGCAATGGAGTTCCCGCCTTCGGGGCTTTATAATGATAGGGAGCTAGGGCCGAGATTTCATTTCCAGTCTCACCGGCATTAGGAGTGGTTGGTATAAACCAAGCAGTGGTTCGAGTCGCTTCTTTGAAATATTTTTTCGCGACTGCCTGGATGGACTTAACGGTGACCGCTTTGAGTGATTTTGAGATTGCTGAGTAATCTTTCCAGTTCCCCATGGCGATCGCATCATTTAAATCATCGGCAATTGAGTAGGAGCCATCACGGGCGAAGATCTTATCGTTGAGTAATACGGAGCGAGCTCTGTCCAATTCTTTCTTGCCCACGCCTTCTTGAATTAAAAGATCAATTTCGCTTAAAATTATGGCTTGGATTGATTCGTGGTTTGAGTTTTCGGTCAAAGCAGCGCCCAAGATAATTAAGCCAGGATCCTTGAGCCTCCTAGGGAACGCAAATGAAGTACTAGCCAAGCCTTTATCGTCGAGTGCTTTGTAGAGCCGTCCGACTTTATCCGCGGAGAATAATTCACTGATCAGCAGAATCTCCGGCCAATCAGGGTGGGTTCCTTGGGGGATTTTGTTGGCAACCATCACTGCTCCAACTTTTCCGGCTCTCTCCACATTAATATGCCGAGCGGCTTCTTGCTCTGGCTCAATAATTTTGAGTTGAGGGATGGGCTCGGGTGATCTAGGAATTGGCCCAAAGTATTGCTTGATTGCTTCGAGAGTACTGGCTTTATCAAAGCCACCAATGACTGACAAAACTGCGTTGTTAGGCCAATAGTAAGTATTGTAAAAGGCCTTTAGCTTCTCGACGGTGATGGCTTCAATGTCACTTTTCCAACCAATGATTGGGTGGTGGTAGGGGTGCTCTTGGAAGGCGGTCGCAAATAACTTTTTGAAGAGAGTTTCGTATGGGTTGTTCTCTCGAATCTCATATTCGTTTTTAACCACGACCATTTCAGAATCTAAATCGGATTTTTTTAATTGAAGACCGCGGATCCGGTCCGCCTCTAATTGGAGGGCCAAGGCGACCTGATTTTTAGGCAGTGTTGCGTAGTAATTAGTCCGATCGTAGGAGGTGGTTGCATTTGAGCGTGCTCCGATGCGTTCCATTTGGCTGGAGTAGTCCATGTCCGAGGATCTAGGAAAGGCTTGTGTGCCCTTGAACATCATATGCTCGAGGATATGCGTTGCGCCAGTCACTCCTTTAACTTCATTTCTAGAGCCAACTTTGTAGGTCAACATAACGGTTGCTACGGGCATTGCGTCGTTGGGGTAGAGGAGGACTTTCAAGCCATTTGATTTCAGCTCATATTCTTCTATGCCCCCTGCTTTACTCAGTAGTTCTAGTTCTGTATTAATGGATTCCTCGGATGATAGCATAGGGCTTATACTGATTGTAGCGATGATTAATGGAATGAAACGATTCATATTACTTTAGTTTGAAATCCAAGAGCGCGGGCTCGCGTTAACGAATTAACTTTAATCATTAAAGAAGCATTAACGATAGCGCAATGTGCATTATTCTAATTCTAATAAACAGCTCACGCTCATCAAAGCCGATTAATGCGCGGGGATTAATAATTCGATGAATTTTTCGACGGATGCGGAAAGAATTTTACCTTTTCTATGAACAGATGCCAGAGACACTTTATAAGGACTGTTTTTAAATTCAATTACTTTAAAGGAGCGTTTATTAATGTCTTTCTCAACAGCACTGACTGGCAGCAAAGCGATACCGCAATCAATCTCAACGGCATGCTTAATCATTTCTACGTTATCAAACTGTTTAGTGATTTCAAAAGATATATTTTCCTCTTCTAAGAGTTTTAAAAGAGCTTTGTGAGCGGGCATAGGAGACTCAAATGAGACAATTTCCTGCCCCGAAAGCTCTTTGAGTTGAATTGTTTTTCGTCGGGCAAATTTACTTTCTAAGCTGCATACTAAAACTAAAGATTCTTCTCTGAAAGGTTTGAATTCAAGGAGTTTATGGGCTTGGGGATAGGCAACTAAACCGACATCTGCATTATTAGAAATAATATCTTCATAAACTTTATCGGTGCGATTATAGTCCATGCGAACATTCACGTTGGGGTAAGACCTGATAAACGACTTGATGTAGTCAGGCAATACATGGAGCCCTATGGAGTAGGTTGAAGCCACATGGATCGTTCCATTAAAAACGTCTCCCATCTCGGAAATTTCCCGACTTAATTTTTCATAAAGGCGAAGGATCTCTTGGCTATCACGGTGAATTTTTTGACCTTCCTCAGTAAGTCTTAATTGCTTCTGACTTCGGTCTACAATCACTGTATCAAAATGCTTTTCTATAGTGCGCAGTTGCTGACTGACCGCAGATTGGGTAATGTCATTTGCCTTAGCTGCTTCAGAAAAACTCTTTTTCTCAACTAAGTCAGAAAATATTTTTAAATACTCTATATGCATCCTATCTATCAATTAGTATTTAATTTGCCATCAATCAAGAGAAGTATTAAGTTTTATTGTTCAACTAATTTAAGTATATTAGCTTATGGATAAACTCTTACTAGAAAGCTTTATTGCGAATCTCGCCAAAATAAATGAGCGGATAGCTCAAGCCTGCAAATTGGCTCACCGCCAGCAAAGTGAAGTATCACTACTCCCAGTCACAAAGACACATGGCATATGGGCTATAGAATATGCTTTGAACCAAGGGTTTAAGGCAATTGGTGAAAACAGAGTCCAAGAAGTGAAAGAAAAAAAACCTCAAATTCTCGGGCAAGATAAGCTCGATGAACCCGCCGAAGCAGGTTCTAGCTTATACTCGAGTGAATCTGCAAAGGCTTGCCAATGGGACCTGATAGGGCACCTCCAATCAAATAAAGCTAAGGAAGCCGTTCAATTATTTGACCGAATCCAATCTGTAGATTCCATAAAACTACTTAATAAACTGAATAACCATGCCGAGGAAGCTGGTAAAAAGCTCCCAATATTATTGCAGTGCAACGCCGGCGAGGACCCAAACAAATACGGCTTTTCAAAAAATCAAATGGAACAAGCCTTAGAGCAGGCACTAAAAGCGTCTTCACTAAAAGTAGAAGGTCTAATGACTATAGCGCCACTAGATGACAATCCCGACCGATCCAAAGCTTGTTTTGAAACCCTAAGCGGATTGAGGGATGCTCTCGAAGCGCAATTTGATGTTGAGCTAAAAGAGCTTTCTATGGGCATGACTCAAGATCTAGAATCGGCGATTAAGGCGGGCTCAACGATGATTCGTGTTGGGACGGCTTTGTTCGGAAGTCGTTCTTAAGTGTTGATTAATCTGCTTGTTTTGATCTTTTAAGTTTAAGCGAACCCCGCAATGGATACACATAAAATATACTCAATCGAGGATTTAAAGCACTGGGATTATTCTGGCACTGCACTGGCGGTTGTTGGACAGCCAATCACTCATTCACTCAGTCCGATTATGCATAATGCGGCGCTCGCTCAGCTTAAAGAAACTCAAAAGCAATTTTCTGATTGGGCTTACTTCCGATTCGAGATCGACCCAACAATGCTGGCTCAAGCTTTAGAACTTTTTCATGCCAAGAATTTTTTGGGGCTGAATTTAACGGTTCCGCACAAAGTAATTGCCTTGGATACGGTTAAAGAAATTACCCAAGCGGCTCAATCGATGGGCGCGGTTAATACTTTAAAATGGACTCATTCCGGCTACCAAGGATCAAATACAGATGGCTACGGTCTTCAGATGGGTATCCGAGAAGGTTTAGGCCAAGAGCTTAAAGACAATGATATCGTAATCTCAGGTGCGGGAGGCGCAGCCCGTGCGGCGATTGTTCAATGTTTAAACCAAGGCTGCCGGTCAGTCTCTATTCTTAATCGGTCTAAAGAACGCTTGGATCGAATGGTTTCAGATTTGGCAGGAGTCGAAGGCCACGAAAAAATAAAAACACTCAACACTGATGCGGAGCTGAATGAACTATCCGCAAAAGGGCTTTACATTAACGCGACCTCACTGGGCTTAACCCCGGGTGATGGTTTGCCGATTGACCTCGATCAACTGCCGAATCAATGGGCGCTTTACGACATGGTCTATAACCCACTTGAAACAAAATTAGTCGCAACAGGCC
>CAJWRZ010000018.1 GCA_913045955.1 uncultured Puniceicoccaceae bacterium | reverse complement strand
CGGTTGATGTATTTCTGCCTCAACAAACCTTCTATGACAGCAGCTCTAGTTGCAGGAGTCCCTAGTCCTCTGTCGGACATGGCTTCACGCATTTCTTCGTCTTCTAAAGTCTTCCCAGCACCTTCCATCGCGGAGAGTAGGGTTGATTCTGAATACCGTGCGGGAGGTTGAGTATCCTTGGCAAGCTTTTCAATGGAATCAACTTTAGCGGACTCGGTTTCGGTAGCCGGAGATAACTCTCCTTTATTTTCAGCGACGCCAGGTTTTCTGCCATATACGGCAAGCCATCCGGGGGTGATTAATACTTTTCCTTTTGTGAGGAAATTATCAGAAGCTTCGCTGTGATGAATGATCGTCTTTCGGGTGGTCTCTTCAAATTGAGCATGCTCGAAAAATACCGCAATGAAACGTCTCAAAATCATGTCATAAAGTTTTTGCTCAACATCCGATAATTTAACGACTCTTCCTGTTGGGATGATCGCAAAGTGGTCGGATATCTTCTTATTGTCGAAGACGCGTTTACTTAAGGTGATTTTGTTTTCCTTTAAGGCTTGGCTGGCGTATTGTGCTTCCGGTAGGCCTGAACTTGCAATTGATTGGAAGCATTCTTTAACATTATTAATATAGTCTTCTGGCAAGAAACGAGTATCCGTTCTTGGGTAAGTGACCATTTTGTGCCTTTCGTATAAAGACTGTGCAATACTTAAAGTACTTTTAGCTGTAAAGGGTGCTTCTCTTTGAAGCGTCGTTAAATCATAGAGCTGGGGCGCAATTTGTTTAACTACTTTTTTGACTTCGTGGATTTCTGCTTCTTTACCCGTACAGCGTTCTACAATTGCATCCACCTGCTGATTATCCCATAAGCGATCTGCTTTGAGTTGGTTGTTGGTTTCTGACTTTTTGTATTCTGGATCAAACCACTTTCCTGTATAGACACCTGATTGAATTTTAAAGTCTGCTTCTATTTCAAAGAAAGGCTCCGAGTTGAATACTGAAATTGCTTTTTCTCGCTTGGCTAAAATTGCTAATGTCGGAGTTTGTACACGACCCGCAGCTGTGATGTTGAATCCGCCGTGCCTAGATCTAAAGCAGGTGAGTGCTCTTGTAGAATTTAGGCCGACAAGCCAATCAGATTCAGAACGGCATTTAGCTGCATCTGTTAATGAGGCAAGTGCTTGATCATCACGGAGTTTTGCCCAAGCATTTTTGATGGAATCAACGGTCATTGATTGCATCCAAAGACGTTTAATCGGCTTATTGATTTTCCCGATCTCCATGATGTACTTAAAGATTAGCTCGCCTTCACGACCAGCATCACAGGCGTTCACTATACAGTCATATTCTTTTTTGCGGCAAAGTGCTAGTACGTGTCTAAGTCGGCCTGCGGTTTGCTCAATGGGTTGTAATTCAAATTCATCGGGGATAGCTGGCAATACATTGAAGTTCCAAGGCAATTTCTTCCCGTTTTCTCCAGTAGGCATTTTGAGTTCAACTAAATGACCCACCGCTGAAGTAATGGTTGCATTCTCTGATTCGAAATACTGGGCATCACGAGATTTACCTTTTTTCTCAAATGACCCTAGGATTCCTTTCAAGGCTTTAGACAAATCAGTCGCAACAGATGGTTTTTCGGCTATTATAAGATATTTCATTTGATTTATTTGATGGTCATACGTGAAACTACAACTAAGTTATCACTGTCTCCTAAAGAGGTGAATTTTTCTCTCGTCAACATTCTTTATTCAATTTAGCGAATTATATCCATTATCTATCGTGCGTTTAAAAGCCATATTTCGTCTATATAAAGAGAATTTTTCTCGTAAATCAAATAAAGGATTACAATTTGTTATCGATGTTGTTTATGATAGAATTCATAACAATGTGGCTGAGATTATCGGTTTTATGCTGAATACGCTTTCAATCGTTTTTTCCCAATTGGTCAAGTTGAGGCATTATTTATATCAGCATAAAATATTAAAGGACAAGCCTTTAGGTTGCTTAGTTATTGTAGTGGGCAACATAACGGTTGGTGGTACGGGCAAAACTCCGGTCGTTGAGAAGCTTTCTAAAAACCTTCAGAAAAATGGTCGAAAAGTAGCAATCATCAGTCGAGGCTATAAAAGTAAGAGTGAGCCCTTGCTGAAAAAATTAACTCGGTACTTCACGCATGCGGACGATTTGCCCCCAAAAATTGTCAGTAATGGCAAGCGGGTGCTTTTAAATTCAAAAGTTGCCGGCGACGAGCCTTTCATGCTCGCGAACAATTTACCTGGAGTGGTGGTGGTTTGTGATAAAAATCGAGTGAAAGCCGGTTATTATGCGATCAAGGATTATCAATGCGATACACTCGTCTTAGATGATGGTTTTCAATATCTTAAGTTACGAGGGAGTTTGAATATTTGCTTGGTAGATTCAACGAACCCATTCGGGAATGAGCATTTGCTCCCTAGAGGGATCTTAAGAGAGCCTTTGGGTCGTTTGTCTAAAGCAGACTATATTCTAATTACGAAGACCAAAGATATAAATCAGTGCGAAGATTTGCACAAAACTATTCGACTGCACAATAATAAGGCGAAAATCATTTATTGTCAGCACACCCCAAAGTTTTTAAAAAGGATTGATACGCTCGAGCATGAAGCAGAAGCAACCAAGCCCTTGGAATTCCTTAAGGGAAAAAAAATAGCGCTTTTCAGCGGGATTGCCTATCCAGAAAGTTTTGAAAATACCATTTTAGATCAAGGCGCAGAGATTATTTATAAAAAACGTTTTTTAGATCACCACCGGTTTACCAAGAATGAGATCAAGAGCGTTTACTCTGGAGCCCTTCATTCTGAGGCGGAATTTATGGTGACTACAGAAAAAGATGCGGTGCGATTACCGGAGATAGACCCTAAGATTCCATTGTATTATCTTCGCCTTGAGATTGATATTATTTCTGGTGAAGCGGACTTCAATGCTCTAGCAGAAAGGATTTGTCTTACAAATTCTGATCTCTTGTCATGAATTGATTGACAGGCTATCTCAGTCCTTCAATTAATATTAATATATGACTGATAATCTTTCTACGGTGTATGATTTAGAGGTAAAAGACGCCCAAATAATATTCAATACAGTATGGGGCGGATTAATCTCAGAATTTGGAGAAGAGAACCTCAGGTTTCCTAAGGAAATATTTTGGCTCAATGGTGCGCCCGGTGCAGGTAAGGGGACTAACACCGATTTCATTATGCAATATCGTGATCTGACCGCCCCTCCAATTGTTGTCAGTGATTTATTGAATACCGAAGAAGCTGAGAAGAAGAAAGACGCAGGTATGCTTGTTGGCGACCGAGAAGTGATTGATCTAATGCTAAGGAGGATTTTAGATCCGGTCTTTAAGTCAGGGGTAGTCGTTGATGGATTCCCCAGGACTAAAGTACAGGTTGAATGTGTCAAAATGCTTTATACACATTTAATAGAACTTAAAAATAAGTTTCAATTAACTGAGTATGAAACATTATTTAAGAAGCCACATTTCCATATTGTTGTATTATTTATTGATGAAAAAGAAAGCGTCAGTCGGCAAATAGGCCGCGGAGAGAAAGCGATTATTCATAATGAGGAGGTCGAGGCTTCTGGGGTAGGTGAGCTTATCAAGGTCAGGCCAACGGACTTAGATCCGGTAGCTTCCTTAAATCGCTACAGAACTTTTAAGGAAAAAACTTACGATGCTCTGAAGGAACTAAGAGAAACTTTCTTCTACCACTTTATCAATGCCCATGGCACGGTTGATGAAGTGCGCAAAAGGATTGATACTGAGCTGAGGTATCAAGGTTCGCTTGAGTTGGATGAAGCGACTTATGATATGATTTCGGTCCTTCCTGTCGCTAGCACCTTATCGCACCACGCGCGTCAAGATCTAGTGGATCGTTTAGAGAATTACCAAAGATACCATAAAATTCTTTTTGACTCTATCATACTCTTGCTATCTGAGGAGTTTGTTCCCGTGATTAAACGCCATGCGATTTCCGGAACAGCGCTAGTGGATACAGACAATACTATACTGGATGATCCATTGGCTATGAGTATCCTAATTGATATTTTCTCGGAACGAGGATTTCATGCCTACGTTAATGTGAACAAGGAGGAAATACCTTACCAAATAGATCGGGATACCTTTGAGATAAAAACTCGAATTAAGAAAGTGTTTTCTATTAAGGTGAAATTCAAAGCTTCAGAAATTCGAAGAGGCTGAGGCAATTCAAAGCTTTAGAATGAACTGTTCGATCAACTGAGCTACTTGCTCGGGGGCTTCAATATGAGGAGAATGTCCTGAGGACTCTATTGCCGAATGGCTGGCAGTCTTTATATGATTCACAAGCATCGAACTTATTTCAGTATACTTTGGATCATTTTTGCCAGTTATAAGTAGGGTGGGTGATTGTATAGCCGCTACTTTTCCCCATAAGTTGGGGAACTGACCTTGGCCAAAGCTGAGCAGTGAGGCTTTAATTCCATCGGCTTCCAATGCTTCCTTGCGTTTATACATCGCGTTTAAGAAATCTTTGGGAGCCATTTTTTGGCTTTGTATTATAGGTTTATCTTTCCAAAGCTCTAAGAAATGCTTAAGCCCTTTCTCTTCAATTATTCTAATGAGTTTTGCGTCTTCTATGATTCTGCTTGCTCTTTCGACTTCATCAATAATTCCTGGATTTACGCTGATTAAGATTATCCCATCCCAAAAATTAGGATTATTTACTGCATGCATTAAGGCGAGCCGTGCGCCTAAGGAATAGCCGACCAGAATATTCTGCTCCTCTTGATTGTTGTGATTTTGATCACTTAGTTTTTTAACACAATCATAGTACTCGTTAGGAGTACTCGGGAGATTCAGAAAGTTCGGGTTGTCGGATGATGAATCCAACCCTGGTTTCTCCGCAGGATGATGGCCAGGAAGGCTTGGGAGATTCCAGTAGGGGGTAGAACCATTATTGGAATCCCAATGAGATTCTAAATGGTCTCTGACCAAGCTAAAGTCTAAACCGTTACCTGTGAATCCATGAAAAGCAGTGAGCTTTATGGCAGAGTCTGATGAAGACTTAGGCACCTTTAACCTTCAACCGTAATCGAAATGATTTTTTGATCTTCTAAGGGCTTGTCTGATCCGTCTTTGGCTACTTTTTCAATAGATTCAACGGCGTCCATGCCCCCGATGACTTCACCAAAAATAGTGTGTCGCATATGAAGCCATGGAGTGGGTGCCAAAGTAATGAAAAACTGGCTACCATTAGTGCCAGGACCTGCATTAGCCATTGCTAAAAGACCGGCTTTATCAAATTGAACCTCCGGTGAGCACTCATCTTCAAAATTATTACCCCAAATAGATTCACCTCCGCGACCTGTTCCCGTTGGATCACCGCCTTGGATCATGAACTGCTCGATAACTCTGTGGAAAATTATGCCATCATAATAACCGTTTTTAGCATGCGTAATAAAGTTCTCACAAGTTTTAGGTGCGACAGAATCAAAGAGATTCAAACTGATTGTGCCTTGAGTGGTTTCTATTTTAAGTGTCGTCATAGTATAATATTTAAGAATTTGATTTTATATTTATTTTTTAAAATGTGAAATAGTTTCAACTACAAAATGTTCCAAGTTAGCCTTAGGGGATTCAAAAGCTACGGGCATAGCATAGTCCTTAAGGGTCTCAGTAGTACGTACCCCAATACTTCCAAAGAGTGGATTTTTATGACCGCTTAAGTCTAAGGTCTTAACTGCCTCAGCGTAATGCTTTACGGTGGAAGAGCTGGTAAATAAAACGGCATCCGCGCCCATTTCTTTGAATTTTTGGAAGGCCTTAGAAGTTTCTAAATTGGGTTTGGTATTTTCATACAAGGGTAGACGATCAACAATAGCCCGTCCTTCTTTTTCAAGTCTTTGGTAAAGTGAATCAGAGTTTTTGTCGCCGGTGACTAATAAGATTTTAGTATTATCTAAAGATTCGTTTTCTAAAAGAGCGTCGCACAGTGCCTGGGAGTTGGCTGAATCAGGAATCAAATCGACTTTTAAGTTATGTGCTTTGATGTCTTTTGCTGTGGCATTTCCGACAGCTGCGATTCTGCAAAGTCCAATCGATCTAAGGTCCTCAAAAGCTTTGAAGAATAGCTCAAAAAAGTAACGAACTCCATTCGCGCTCGTGAAGATAATCCATTCATAAGAGGCAATCTCCGCAAATACATCCGCGATCGTAGTTTTCTCATACTTAGGTACGATATTTATGAAAGGAATTTCCATTACTTCAGCACCGTAATGTTCAAGGAGATGTGTTAATTCTCCGGCCTGTTGCCGCGACCTTGGGACAACAATCTTTTTGCCAAATAACGGTCTGCTTTCAAACCAATCACTTTTTCCTTTTAACGCGATTACAGACCCGACAAAAATGATCGAAGGTGCCTTGATCGATTGTTCAGTTGATACTTCAACAATTGTACTGAGCGTGCCGTAGCAACTTCTTTGGCTTGGGTGGGTTCCATTCTCTACAATAGCAACTGGAGTATTGGGATTGAGTCCACCTTCGGTGAGTTCGTCGATGATTCGCTTCATCTGACCAATGCCCATATAAATACAGAGTGTTGAATTAGTTTTCGCGTAATTTTTAAAATCTAAATTAAGGGTATTTTTCTCGGGATTTTCATGCCCCGTTAAAAATATAATCGACGAACTGGTATCTCGCTCTGAAATCGGAATCCCTGCATAAGCAGCGCAGGCTATGGCCGCCGTAATACCGGGCACTATCTCGTAAGGAATATTCGCGGCTTCTAATGCTTGAATCTCTTCAGTGACTCGCCCAAAAATGAGTGGGTCGCCACCTTTAAGTCGTACAATTGAAACCTCTGAATTGCTTTCTTCTACAAGCAACGAATTGATCTCGGATTGGGGAATTGAATGCTGTCCGGAGCTTTTCCCTACGAATATTTTTTTAGCGGTTTTTTTACACCAATTAAGTGAATCAGCATTCACTAAATTGTCGTAAATGATTACATCAGCTTGTTCTAATATTTCCTTTGCTTTAAGAGTGAAGAGTTTTATGTCTCCAGGACCTGCGCCGATTAAGTAAACGGTACCTTTTTGTGTTTTATAAGACATTATGAAATTTGGCTTTTTAAATCAGCCATTAAGTTTTGTAGGTAACTGTATGTTTCTTTGAAGTCATCGCCTTCTAGCCTGAAGACTTTATAGCCTAATGAAGGATGGTATAAATGCAAATTAGAGCCTTCGATATAAATGCCTGCTGGGCTTTGGCAACCTCCGTCCAAGATTTTGAGGCACTCTTTTTCTAGGGTGATTTGGTCGTAGCAGTCTTTAGATAAATGATCCGAAAAATAGCCATAATCTTCCTTTTTACAGACGATTGCTATGGCACCTTGTCCAGCGGCGGGTACCATTACTGGGCTTTCGAGCGTTGTGAAGTACAAGTCTTTGTAACTAGAAATTCCGAGTCGGTCTAAGCCTGCTTCTGCTAAGATCGTTGCGTCGGCTTGATTATCGCTTATTTTGTTCAAGCGTGTTTCAACATTACCTCTAATAGTTAAGAACTCAGCATCGGGGTAGAGGTGTTCTAATTGCGAACGTCTTCTAGGGCTACTTGTAGCGATACGCTTGATAGACTCGGCGGGTACCTTGGATACTAAGACGTCTAAGGCTGAGGCCCTTGGCAAATAGCCGGCTATCGATAAAGAGGGATCGAGTACGATGGGTAGGTCTTTTGAGGAATGTACGGCAAGTCGTGCTGTTCCATCCAAAATCGAAGCATCCAGTTCCTTGGTGAATAGCCCAGCGCCACCTTGTTTTTCTAAGGAGTAGTCTAGGTGACTATCTATATCCGTGGAAATAGGTAATAACTCAAATGCATCCTCCGGCAAATGCTCGGCCAACCAATCACAAGCCAATTGGGACTGCTTTATCGCTAAAGGAGATTTTCTAGTGCCTACTTTAATCAACATTATATTTTATGATCCTTTACTGGAGGATAATTGGCTATAAAAAAATTGCCCCATAATTTGAGGCAATTTGATAAAGATTATATTTTGTTCAATCAGTTATAAGATGCCTGAGTGCCTTTGATGTTCCGTTTTTTAACCCAAGGCATGAGAGATCTTAAGCGGCTTCCAACTTTTTCGATTGGATGAGATTCTCCATCTTTTTGGAACTGCTTGTATTTAGGTAAGCCATCTTTGTATTCTTTAACCCACTGCTTAGTGAATTTACCCGATTGGATGTCTTTAAGAATTGATTTCATCGCTTTCTTTGAACCTGCATTGATCACTCTAGGTCCACTGACATAATCGCCCCATTCTGCTGTTTCGGAGATTGAGAAGCGCATTCCAGAAACTCCAGATTCAACCATTAGGTCGACGATCAACTTAAGTTCATGTAAGCATTCGAAGTAGGCCATTTCAGGTTGGTAACCCGCCTCAACAAGAGTTTCGAAACCAGCCTGAACGAGCGCACTTGCACCGCCGCATAATACAGCTTGTTCACCGAATAAATCCGTTTCGCATTCTTCCTTAAAGCTAGTTTGAAGAACCCCAGCTCTTGTACCGCCGACACCTTTAGCCCAAGCTAGTGCAACGCCCTTGGCATTCTTAGAGGAGCCTTTCAGTACAGCAATAAGGGCAGGGACGCCTTTGCCTTCAACAAATTGGCTACGAACAACATGACCAGGACCTTTAGGAGCGACCATAATGACATCAACGCCTTTGGGTGGAACGATTAATCCGTAGTGAATGGCTAATCCATGGGTGAAAGCGAGTGTCTTACCTTTTTCCAAGTTAGGGAGTATGTCATTCTCATAAACTTCTGCCTGCTTCATGTCTGGAACAGCAAGCATGATAACATCCGCTAGACGAACAGCTTCTGCGGTATCATAGACTTTGAATCCTTGCTTCTTAGCAACTGCGACAGACTTACTTTTAGGGTAGAGTCCGATGATCACATTCATTCCGCTATCTTTCAGATTCTGGGCATGCGCATGGCCTTGTGATCCGTATCCGATGATTGCGAGTGTTTTTGATTTTATGATGCGGAAATTAGCATCTTTATTTGTATAAACTTTAGCAGGCATATTTTGAGAATTTTAGTTAGATTTATAAATAAAAAGTGGTTTGAGATTTATCTCAGCCTCGTTTGATTGCAACGGTTCCGGTGCGGGCCATTTCGATAACTTCAAATGATTTTATAGATGAGATAAAAGATTGGATATCTGCGCTATTACCGGTCATTTCGATATTCACTGAATCAGCTTCAACGTCGGTTATATCGGTACGATAATTTTTACAGAGCGCTTCAATCTGAGTTTTTTCACCGGAGTTAGTTTTGACCTTTAACATTATTAATTCACGGTCCGTTGTTTGGCCTTCGGAATGATTCGTCACTTCTAAAACGTTAATAAGCTTAGTGAGCTGTTTGATTGCTTGATCAAGTGCACTACTATCGCCGATTATTGTGGCGGTAATCCTAGAAAGTTCAGGACTTGCAAGCGGCGCCACATTGAGCGTTTCGATGTTAAAACCGCGTCCGCTGAACATTCCAGCTATGCGAGCAAGCACACCAAACTTGTTTTCAACTAGGATAGAAATTATGTGACGCATTTGGGTTGACTGGCTGGTAATATAAAATGGTGGACGGAGAGGGACTCGAACCCACGACCTACTGGGTGTAAACCAGTTGCTCTAACCAACTGAGCTACCCGTCCAATAAATGAAGATGTCGAAAATGATGCGGACAAAATAATGAATCAAGCCAATTCTTCACAAATCTACCATTAATTAGCAGAAAAAAGATCAGCCCAGCTTTATATCGAGGATATCTTGATGGAATTGCTGTGGATTCCTTGATTTGTAAAAGGCGGTTCCGCAAACCAAGATATCCGCTCCTGATTGAAGGCATTCGGCTGCATTCTCGAGTGTGACCCCTCCATCAACTTCGATCTTGTAGTTATAGTTCTCGTTCTCTTTTAGATTTTTCAATTGTGAAACTTTTTCTAAACAGCTTGGGATAAAGCTTTGTCCTCCGAATCCAGGGTTAACCGTCATGACCAAAACAAGGTCAACGAATCTAAGGTAGGGGAGAATCGCCTCGATGTCGGTTTCTGGGTTCAAAGCAATGCCTGACTTGATTCCACGCGCACGAATCAGACTTAAGGTATCTTCGATCGGATAATTAGGTTCACAGTGAATAGTGATCGAATCAGCGCCCGCATTAATAAAGCTTTCTATGTGAGCGTCGGGGTTTGAAAGCATCAAGTGAACATCAAAGTATAATTCAGATTGCGCTCTTAAATCTGTCAGAGCTTTGGGACCAAAACTTATATTGGGAACAAAGTGACCATCCATAATATCTAAATGGAGCCACTTGACTTTCGCACTTTCTGCGAGTTTAAGGCTTTCCCCTAAAGCATCTTGTTTCCCGGCTAGGAGGGACGGAGCGAGCGTTATTGTATCAGTCATTTATGGAAATGTCTTTGAGGTTTATGTTCACTTTAGGGTAGGTTAGGTGAAGTGCTTCTAATCTTGAAGTTATGATTCGCGCAACGAGAAGGTTTCGGGCCCATTTTTTATTTGAGGGTATTATGTACCAAGGCGCGTGCTCTAGGCTAGTTTTTTCAAAGATTTCTTCATAAGCTAATTCGTACTTGGGCCAATTTTCTCGTGATACAATATCCGAAGGGTCGAATTTCCAGTTTTTTGAAGGAGTCTCTAATCGTTTCAAGAGTCTCTCTTTTTGAGTTTTTTTATCTATATGGAGAAAGAGCTTAAGGATGATCGTGCCCTCGTCATGAAGTAACTGCTCGAAATCATTAATATGTTTGAAGCGTTTTTTCCACTTTTCTTCGGGGCATAATTCATTCACTCGGACCGCTAAAACATCTTCGTAATGACTTCGATCGAATATAACAATCTCGCCCTCTGAAGGCACTACCTTATGGACTCGCCAAAGGAAATCATGCTGAAGTTCTTTTTTTGTAGGCTTTTCAAAACTTGCCACGTGGGTGTATTGAGGATTAACGCTTTTGAAGACGTGGCGGATCGTACTATTTTTTCCGCTTGTATCCATGCCTTGAAGTACGATGAGTAATTTTTTTCTTCGATCGACAAAAAACTTTTCTTGTAAATCGGACAGTTTACCTTGTAAGTTTTTAAGCTCATCTTCGGCTGCTTCACGTGATGGAATATCGTCCCAAGGATCAGCGCTAATTTTACTGAGTTTTTTATCAAATCCAAACTTTACAGAATACTGTTCTATTTCGCTAATGTGCATGATGTTTGTGGCTACTATTAAGATTTATCATGAATGATATTGGCAAGCTATTATATCAAGTCGTTCCTAAAAACATGTCATTTGAAAGTGCATTACTTTCTCAAGACCTGCACTTTGATGAGAAAGATACTTCCCGAATGGAGAACTCTAGGCAGAAAGAATCTCTATTGGCGCATCAATGTGCCCGCAAAGCCCTCGCGAAACTAGGAAATGAAGTGGATGCGATCACTAAAGGAATTGCGGGGAACCCGCTTTGGCCAAAGGGCTTCACCGGTAGTATCTCGCATTCCAAGGGTTTCTGTATGGCAGTTGTTGGACGCGATGAGAATTACCGGTCGATTGGTTTAGATATTGAACTGAATGGCCGTATAAAACCGGCTGCTATTGAAAGAATCACTCATTCAATAGAAAAAGATTTCATCGGTGATGATCCAGGGAAAGGCACACTTTTATTCAGCTTAAAAGAGGCTTTTTATAAAGCTCAATTCGCTTTGTTCGAGAAGCCACTAGGGTTTAAGGATGTGGCATTCAGCATTGATGAAGCTACTAATTCTGCTTCGCTAGTTTGGGTGTCGGATAAATTACCAATTAAGCCTGCGCAATATAACCAGTGGGAGTTTGTCTACAAATCAATCGGAACCCACACGGTGGTTGTTTGCTGGCTTAAAAATAAGACGAATAATTGAATAAGAGGATTGTCTTATAATCGTTTATAGAATGTCTCTATAGGATACATACATTTATATAGGATGCTCAAAACCAGTAATATTAGAAACTTTTGCATTATTGCACACGTTGACCACGGCAAGACTACTTTATCAGATCGTATCTTAGAACTGACTAAGACCGTTGAACATCGTAACATGCAAGATCAATTATTGGACTCAATGGACCTTGAGCGAGAGCGCGGCATTACGATTAAGAGTCATCCGGTGAGTATGGTTTATACACCAAAGGGTAATGCTAAGGAAGAGTACGCCTTTAATCTTATTGATACTCCGGGTCATGTCGATTTTTCCTATGAAGTCTCGCGAAGTCTTGCGGCTTGTGAGGGTGCCTTACTCTTGATTGACGCTGCACAAGGCATCGAGGCTCAGACAGTCGCTAATGCGCATTTAGCCACAGAGCAAGGCTTGGAAGTTATTCCCGTAATTAATAAGGTCGATCTGCCGAGCGCTGATATTCCAGCGATCCAAGCTCAACTAGAAGAAGTTTTGGCGATCCCTGCGGATGAGGCAATTTTGACAAGCGGGAAAAGTGGTATTGGTATCACTGAACTGATGGACGCAATCGTTCAGAAAGTACCGAGTCCTAGATGGGTTGAGAGTGAAGGCTTAAGAATGCTAATTTTTGACTGTATCTATGACACTTATAAAGGGGTTATTTGTTATGTACGCGTTTTTTCAGGAACCGTTAAAACCAATGACTCAATTGTAACGATGAGTAATGGCATGCGGTCTCAAACTAAAGAAGTAGGTAAGTTCTCCCCTAAGATGACCGCCCAAACTGAGCTCAATGCTGGAGATGTTGGTTATATTGTGACCAACATTAAAGATGTCTCTGAGATTAAGTTAGGGGATACCATCACACTTCATAGCAATCCCTCTAAGGAGATGTTGCCAGGATTTAAGGAAGTGAGCCCGATGGTTTTCAGTGGTATTTACCCGATCGATACAAATGATTATAATAAACTAAAAGCAGGTATGGGTAAGCTTCGTTTAAATGATGCGGCTTTTGTCTATCAGTCAGAAAATTCGGTTGCGCTAGGCTTTGGATTTCGGTGCGGCTTTCTCGGGCTCCTCCACATGGAGATTATACAGGAGCGCATACGACGTGAATATAATCTAGATGTCATCTCTACGTACCCAAGCGTTGTTTACCTTGTTAAAAAAACTGACGGGGCAGAAATTGAGGTCCATAATCCCGTGCATCTTCCAGAGACTTCAGATATTGAATATATCGAAGAGCCTATGATTCTCGCATCAATTCATATTCCGAGTGGGTCAATCGGGGATACTTTAGCTTTAGTTTCAGAGAAACGTGGCATTTGCGAGCAAACGGAGACTATTGACAGTCAACGTGTTATGCTAGTATGCTTAATTCCTCTTAACGAAATACTTGTTGATTTCAATGACCGACTTAAAAGCATAACGCATGGATATGGTTCGATGGATTATGAAGTTTCTGGCTATCAACAAGCTAAATTATGTCGCCTGGATATTAAGGTTAACAACGAAGCAGTTGATGCATTTTCTTCTATTGTTCATGTTGATAAAGCAGAAGGAAGGGGCAGGGCTCTGTGTAAACGTTTAAAAGAAATATTACCAAGGCAGCTCTTCAAAATTGCAATACAGGCAGGTGTCGGTTCACAAATTGTTGCGCGTGAGACAATCAGTGCTTTCAGGAAAGATGTTACGGCTAAATGCTACGGCGGTGATATTTCAAGAAAGCGCAAGTTATTAGAAAAACAAAAAGAGGGCAAAAAAAGGATGAAAAACATTGGAAATGTCTCTATACCTCAAGATGCATTTATTAAAATTTTGAAAACATCGGATAGCTAGAAGATTATGAGCTCGATTAAAAAAGATATAAAGGCCTTAGCCGAAAGTGCGACTCGAGTATTCAATTACCGAAAGGACATTCTTACTGAAGCCGAGCTTGTGAAACTTAATTCAATCATTGATCGATTGAGTGAGTTAAAGCGTGATTATAAGAATCTTCCCCTTGAATCACTGAGGGATGAGCTAGGAAATATAGATCAGGCTTTAATGAAATTAGGCGGGAAAATATTCCCAAAAACTTTTTGGATTGATAATATCGAAGTAGGTTTAGTGGCCTTGATTATCGTTATTGGTATTAGAACTTTCTTTTTTCAGCCTTTTATTATTCCGACTAATTCAATGTATCCAACCTACAGCGGCATGAAGGAAGTAGTGCACTCATTGGAACATGAAGCACCTAGTTTAGCCCATAATCTCATTAATAAAGTGCGCCTAGGATCGCAGAGTTATTATGTTAAATCAAACTTCGAAGGGTATGTATCGGTTCCATTATTTTCCCAAGCTTACAATTCTCGAGATGCTCGGCTAAGAGGCCAAGGTTTTGTCAGTTTTGACATTGTCAATGGCAAGAAATGGTTTGGTTTGCTGCCGGCAAAGTTTCGTGAATATACTTTATACGTTGATGATAACCCGGTAAAAATTAGAGTGCCTGTTGATTTCTCTTTGGACGCTGTACTGCTTGAGACCTATTTTAGCCAATATAATTCATTTAGGGACTTATTATCCTATTATCATAAAAATGGTCTGCTTGATTTTGCGGCGGATAAAAGGCATCGAATACTCACTCAGCATTACGCAAAATCTCAGACTCCAGTAGTCGCTTTTGATATTAATTTAGGCGATGCGCTTTTTGTTGATCGGCTTAGTTATAATTTCATAAAGCCAAAAGTGGGTGATCCGTTTGTATTCAAAACTGGGACGATAAAAGTCGATCCAGCTAATCATCAGCAGTTGGGTGATAAATATTATATCAAGAGATTATCCGCGGCGGAAAATGAAACAATTTCAATAGAGGACGGCGTATTGATGGTGGATGGCCGTATCCGTGATGAATCTGAGGCATTTTTATCGAATGCCCGCAAGGAAGGTTTTTACAATGGTTATCAAGCTTCTGGATTTCTCTCAAATAATCAAACTGTTACGATACCTCTGAATAGTTATTACGCATTGGGTGACAATTCATATAACAGTTATGACAGTCGATACTGGGGATTCGTTCCTGACCAAGCTTTAGTCGGCAAGGCAATATTCATTTATTATCCGTTTACAAAGCGTTGGGGGCTAGCTGAATAGCTGAGTCGTTCAATATCTCTATCGTTGGATCTCGGTAAGGGTTTTATAGTAGCATATGCCTAACCATGTCTGCCTTCTGAATACCTACAAAGCAGTTACTTATATGCGTATTGTCATTAGATATATTATAGGACATATTACGCACAATATATATTATGTCTAATTAAAGCAAGTGAGCACCATTCTTTTGATTGCATTGAATACAATAAGATATCCGACCTATCCTCAAGTGATGCAGCTAACTATTAATAGTCTTTATATATAATAAGCAGCTTCCTCTATAAAACTTAGCGAGTCTCTCCAAACTCTCCAAATTCACCAGGAAGTTCATCTAAATATGCTTTGAGCTTATCTTTCATAAGATTTAATTGATTCCTGTAACTTGGATCTTCCGCTAGATTAATCTGTTCTAAAGGATCATTGGCTAAATTGTACAGTTGGTGTGCATCATAATATGCAGGATATTGACTCATTGATTTATGCTCTGCATCGCCTCCGCCTGGTATAATACGAATATGACTGAAATTAGCTGAAGGATCAGTATTGTAGACAGGTTTCCCTCGTCTTATTTGACTGTCATTGAATTCTTTAAGCTCACGTTTCCTTTCATCAAGGGTCATATTTTGAACGGTTTCTGGATAATTCAACGCTATGTATTTCCAATCTCCCACACGTACACCCCTAACGAAACCTAACTCGAAATATAAAGAATCACGCGCTTCAACCGGTGATCCATTAAGGCTATCGTAGAAACTTTCTCCATTGTATGAATTTGAATCATATTGGATACCTGCAAAATCAAGAATTGTAGGTGCAAAATCCACATTCGAAATTAGCTTTTCTACGGCTGAGCCACCTGGGAAGCCGTCCTTTTTCCAAACAAATGCCTCAGAGTGAACTCCTCCTTCATAAATAGTACCTTTGGATCTTTGGCCATGATCGTTGAAATATATAATGATGGTATTATCCAAGACGCCATTTTTATCTAATGATTTGACCAACTCTCCTAGTCCATCATCAATCCATAGTAAGTTTTCTTTCTGCCATCCTTTAATCCCTGCTTGAGCGACCCTTTGGCCGAGACTTTCTCTCGATGGTTGAACGTTTAATGGCTCATCTAATAAACCTTCTGACGTTATTCTTGGGTCCGCTTTCCATGAACGTTTCCCATCGGTGGGTCCGTGTGGCAGCGTCGTGGCAACCCATAAAAAAAACGGCTTATCGCTCTCAACCGCTGTTTCGATGAAATCGATTCCCGCACTCGTGATCCAATCTTGGTTATGGGCAAGCAATGCCTTAACACCATTATGACTTGGGTTGTTGTGATAAAGACTTTTTGCAAAGTCGAATCCCGCAGCATTGCAAGCACCCTCTAATAATTTTGCATTTCTCTTAAGCAGCTTCTTTACGTTGTCATCGGAAGGATCATCGCCCCACTTCGGTTTTATAATTCCCTTGCAGTCAATAACATGGTTCTTCCCAACAATCCCAGTAAAATAGCCATTTCTCTTGAGCATCCATGGGATCGTCGATTGATCTTCACTCGTTATATAAGTATTCCACTGGACATAAGTTTGGTTATCAAACTTTTCGGTGGTCGATAAAAAGGGCTTAAAAATTGAAGTGCTTGGGTATCTTCCCGTTAAGCACGAAAACCGACTGGGTGTGCAAACCGGTGAGGTGACGTACATATTATTCAATACAGCAGCGTCTTTAATTAATGAATCTGTTGCCGGAGTGAGGTTCCTCCCCTTACCTTCAGGTAAGAAATTCATCATATCTTTAAACTGATCATCCGTAATAAAGAAAATAATATTAGGCTTTTCTGCGCCCTCGTTTTTTAGGGCAGAATTATCCTTTGCGAGCAAAGGGTTGAAAGCCGTTAAAGCTAGTAGAAGAAGTGTGAGATGTTTCATATTTGTAAGTAAATTAAGGAAAAATTAGTTGTCATCCAGTTTATAGATGAAGCCCAAGTCATTTAAATAAATTTCACCTTTAAACTTAGAAAGTGAATTTAATCTTATCCTTAAGCCGTATACTTCACTGAGTTTTTCATCCATAAGCAAGGAAGAAGATTCAAATTTAAAACCCTTTAATCTGCCTTTGATATCATTCAGCCCAATCGATCCCATCGGTATCCAATGGTCGTTGTTACTTTGGAAAATAATCTCAAGTCGGGCGTTCGCATCTTGGCAAATGAAGTCATTGCTCGCAGATATTTCACCAAATACGCCATTAACTTTACCCTTATGGCTTACTCTTTCTGTAAGCGGTTCAAAGTGGAATACAATATCCTCATTTTTATCAGGTAGCCTATCCTTAATATGGCAGGCTGCGACAGACTGATTAGGTTTCAGTCTTGTGAATTTGCTTAATTCAAAAGTGCTCTTAACGCCCCAACTTTCCAAAGCATCATCAAAAGTCCACTCGATAATCGGTGACTTTTTCTGAGAGAATAGTTCTATACTGTGCGTAGCATTAGCATGCGAATTATAGCACCGAATAGAAATTGTATCTTCATCACCGACTGGGAGACTGAAATGAGCCAATCCATTTTTGAATTTTAGATTTTTCCTCGTCACAGAACGTGAATTTTTAATTTCTAAAACCGCATCAGGAGCTTCTAAATAGGCGAATTTTTGGCCCTCTAAATCATAGGAAGCGGCCACCCATCCCGCAACAGTCCTGTTTTTGGCCATTTTTTCGGGTAAGATAATTTCAAGTTCGACTTCATTCTGATTTAAAGCCGGCGCGCTAGAAGGCATGATTTCGGGATCATCACTGAAGTTTAGGACGACTAATGAAAAAGGTTCTAGTTGGATTTTATTACTAGCCGATAAATTAACTTTTCTCGGGTGATTACTCCAATGAACCTGACTGGTATAAGGGTTCCAAAAGTACTCAGAATGAGTGAATTGATAGCCACTTCTATAGCGCTTGTTTTTTATACTTTTAGGTAATCTCAGAGAGACATCGATCGCCTCTGCTTCATTGGCATTAACCAGCATAATCTGATACGAATTATCGCCTCGGGTAGTGAAGCTGAATAACTCATTAAGATTCTTATTTTTAGAAATGGTTTTAGAATTAATAAGTTCGTCGCCCATCAAATTTTCCCATACCCACATTGCCCAATAGATACTTTTTGGATTATAGGATCCCTCTTTATTAAGATTGAACATGCTATGCCCACCGCTTTCTTTTTCTGTCGAAAGATCCCATTGGTTGGCAAAGTCCAAGCCTTCATCATACAACGTTCCAAGCCAGCAAGAAGACCATAGTCCATTGACTAAGCCTGATGTGTCGGCATCTTCCAGAACTTTCATATTCCATTCGGAGATACCAATCTGAATATCTTGGGAGCGAACCGGCTGGTACACATCAATCCAACTACGAATTTTATTGATGGAATCTCTAACCTCGTTGATAGCGGCAAACTTTTCCTGGTTTGATTTCGCACTCACCGGTACTGGGTAAGCGTGAAAACTCACAAAATCTAGATTGGGGCCGCCCTTTTCGATTAGAACCTCACAAAAATCTAGATTTAAATCGGAAGCTGCCGGACCTCCAATCAGTAGCGCTTTGTCATAATCCTTTAAAGTTTTAGAATAATTATTAAATATTTCTGCGTAGATTTCAGCGGTCATATTTTCACCGTTATCGAGCTTATTGCCTAACTCCCATTCTCCGTTCAATTCGTTGCCTATCTCGGCTCTTGATATACTGAAATCATTGCGGTGAGCCCATTTAAGCCATTCCTTGGCCATTGTAGGATTCCCGCTTCCAACATTTAAGCATACAAATGAGTCCGCCTTAAGTCCTTGAATCCAAGTATGTTGCGACAATACATCGATATCTCCGTGGTAATGAGCGATCTCGCGGGCATCTCCCTCTACTCTAAAGCCGGGCATATAATTTGTGTAATCAATCGCCCATGAACCTTCCTTGCATTGTTTGCTTAAATCAAAATTCTCCTGAGTCCTAACTCCATTTCCGTTCCAGTAATATTCATTGGTCCATGAGCCACCGGGGATTCGAATATCACTGATGCCTAATTGCCTTATATAGTCTTCGAGTGTTTTATTTCCTAAAAAATCTTTGGAGGTCCACAAAGCTAGATTAGTCCCCAAAAGGTTTGTTTTTTGTGACAAATCTCTTTTGAGAGTATCTTCTATTTTTACGGTATAATCAGCACAAAATAATTGGGCATTCGTAGTGATCAGGATAATTAAATATAGAAAATAAACTTTCATTAAGCGCACAACATGGTTAAAGGTGACTTAAAGCCAATTCTATTTATAAAATGATTTCAACTAATATCACACAAGATAAAGACCGAGTACCATTAAAGGAAAAATTAGCCTACGGTATCGCAGGACCTGTGGACATTCTGTCAGTATGGGTACTAGTGGCAGTCGCACACAATGTTTTCAATATGGAGTTGTTGCTGACTCCTATCCAAGTCGGAATCATATTAATATCATTAAGGTTCTGGGATGGCATTGCAGATCCAGTGATGGGCTGGATCTCGGATAACACTCGGTCAAGATGGGGAAGACGTAAGCCTTATATAATAGTCGGCGCTATTTTATCCGCTTTGACTTACCCGCTCATGTGGTGGTTTCCTGCAAGCTACGACCCTCACCAAATAATGCTTTGGGTGATTGGATTTGGTATACTTTTTTATACATGCTTTACGATTTGGTGCATCCCTTTCCAAAGCTTATTAATGGAAATCAGCCCAGATTATGATGAACGTACAAGAGTGGCTAGTTACAGGGGCATTTTTCAGTCATTAAGCGGCCTTCTAGTGGGGGGTTGTTGGATGCTTTCAATGTTACCCATCTTTCATGTTGATGGGGTCGCAAGTCCGATCAACGGTATGCGCTGGATCAGTATAATCATTTCTGTAGTTATATTGGTATTAGGGCCCTTGCCGGGAATATTTGTTAAAGAACGATACTATAAAACCTTAGAAAAAGATACACTTCGCAAAAAAGATAATGTTTTTAAGGATATTTTCGGAGTATTATCCTGTAAGCCGTTCATTATATTATGTGTTTTTATCTTTCTATTTTTAATGTCACAAAGCTTTTATGACACCCTCGAAAGATATGTGGGCACTTATTATGTGTTTGGCGGCAATTGGGATGTAGCGTCTAAGTTTACATTTTTAGGAACGGGCATTTTCGTCATAACAAACTTAACGATGATCTACTTCTTCAAGCACCTTTCTGTTAAAACAGAGAAAAAGAAATGTTTGTTTATAGGAACATTTCTTATCTGCCTCATGCCTTTCATTTCAATCCTAACCTTCACTCCAGAGAATCCCTACTTGCAATTTGTGGGCACCTTGCTCAAAGGCGCAGGCTATGCTGGGATTTGGCTGATGGTCCCTTCAATGCTAGCCGACGCGATTGATTTCGATGAAGAGAAAAATGGAATTAGGCGAGAAGGTGTATTTTCTTCACTTTTCTCATGGATCATTAAATTCAGTTTTTGTTTTGGATTCCTTTTATCGAACCCACTTCTAGAAATGACCGGATTTGATGCCGTCAGTGGTGGCGAACAAAGCGTGGCTGCACTGGATAATTTGCGCATAGGCTTATTTATAATACCCTCAATTCTCTTTATTATAGCGTTCTTATCTATATTTAGATTTAAATTAACTAGAAAAACTATGGAATCGATAAGATTAAGGCTTGAATCTAGAAGAGGTAGTGTAAATACTTGATAATTCCTC
>CAJWRZ010000017.1 GCA_913045955.1 uncultured Puniceicoccaceae bacterium | reverse complement strand
ACCCCGAACCAATTGATTAAGAGTCAACTGCTCTACCAATTGAGCTAATCCAGCATGGGTCTAAAATTTAGAAATTCCGATAGTGATTTTCTTCGATTGACTGTCAAGCAATCCCTTTGAATCTAAGAAATTTTTATTTTCTAAAACATTTTCTAGGATGCTATAAATTATCTTTGGTGTGAATTGTTCTGAAAGTCATTGGAAATAAGTAATTTAGGTGAATTTTGCTTAATATTATGCAGAAATTAACGCTTAAGTTATTCACATTGGATTGTGTATAAATTGTTGATACACACCACATATTGTGTTTTTTTTAAAAAAATGTACAATATCTTGTGTTCCGCATTTGACAGGCACAGCAAAATTGCTTTCTCTTTCCGAATGCGTCTGAAAAAATGCTCAAACTTTTAAAAAACATCCTTATATCCATCCCTAAACACCTTTAAAACTCACTTAATATGGAAAAAACTTACACAATCGGAACCAAAAGCTTCGTCTTAGATGAAGCCAAAGCAGAAGAGGCATACGCTTCAAAACGAATTATCAATGGCCTAGATACGATGTTTTTCAATATTCTCCCACTTAAATACCATTGGGCGTATGAATTATACAAAAATATGAAAAACAACCATTGGGAGCCAGAAGATATCCCAATGCAAAAAGACGTCGAGCTTTGGCGTGGTTCAGAACTTTCCGATGTAGAGCGTTGGATCATCAAGATGGCCATTGGTTATTTCTCAGCGGCAGAAGGCATCGTTGGCGACAATGTTATGCATGTAACCCGCGAATTAGTGACTGCCCCCGAACTGAAGTTAGTTTTAGGGCGCCATGCTCACGAAGAGAATATTCATGCAGATTCATTGGTTTATATGATCAGTTCTCTGGGGATCAACCCGCACGAATGTGAAGCCATGTTTGAAAGTATTCCAACAATCAACCGTAAAACAGACTTTGTTGTCAGTAATTCAAAAGGTCTACGACGGGACATGGATTTAACTAAGGTTGCAGAAAAACAAGCATTTGCCAAAAATATATTCTTATTCGGTCAATGCATGGAAGGTACTCAATTCTACGGATTATTTGGTATGGTACTTTCTTTATACCGCCAAAATAAGTTCCCGGGCATCGGTCAAATGTTCCGTTATACGCTGAGAGATGAGTCCAACCACATTGAGCTATTCAGGAATCTATTCATGGATTTAGTTGAGGAAAATGAAGACATTTGGACTGAAGATTTCCGTCAAGAATTAAGAGACTTAATGGCCGAAGCCGTTTCCCTCGAGAAAGACTTTATCCGTGATTGCCTTCCGGTCAATTCAGTAGGACTGAGCGCCGATGAGTTCTGCCAGTACATTGATTACATTGCCGATCGCCGCCTTGAAGGTGTGGGCTTAGAGCAATTAAATCCAGGCATCGCAAATCCATTCCCTTGGCTTGCTGAAATGATGGATATCAAAAAGGAACAAAACTTCTTTGAAGGTCGCGTAGTCGAATACCAAAAATCTAGCTCATTAGATTCAAGTATAGATGATAGTGAATTGTAAGAACACGAAGTTCGATTTTAGCCAGGCTGTCATTTGGAATTTCCTTATTTATTGTGTCAGCCTTGACCATTAACTACCCCCAAATTTATATAAACAAAAAAATAGAAAGACCCAAATAACCATGTTTAAAAAATATGCCTTTGATGAAGATTTAGAATTAAAGCGTTTCACTGATACGCCTTTAGAAAACAAACCTCGTTTTGACTGGAGAGGCGTAATTGGAGAAGACCAATTTAAGAGCACTGAAATTAAAATAAAGACCGAGAAGGGTGATCAAGCCTTTGATCTTGCCGAAATCGCGAACACAATTGGTTCGGCCTTAACTGATCTACTGCTCTCAAGGCAAGTTGAAGAGATCTTCACTGAAGTTAATCAAAACTTCGTCGCCAAAATTGCACAAAGCGTGGGTGAAGTGCTCAATGGACAGATTGAGGAGGGCCGAGAGCTCAAACTATCCAACCACGATATCCATCTATTAATTGAGAAAGCTTTAATTGATAATGAGGCGTACGACGTCGCCAAAAGTTTAGTATTTGGTCGTAACGATGGAGGCGAAAAAGCCGAGAGAATGCCGATCTCAATCCGTCTTATCCGCCGCAATAATCAAGTGGTTCCCTGGAGTGAGTCCAAGATCGAGATCGCCGTTCGTAAAGCTTTCCTTTCATTGCATCTAGATTCAGAGCCCGCAGTGAAAATTGCACGAGCCGCCACTGACCGACTCAACAAATCAGGGAAGGCATTCATCAATATTGAAGACGTTCAGGATGCAGTTCAGGAAGAGATGATGCGCCAAGGGCATTTCAAAGTAGCTGAATCTTATATTTTATATAGAGCGCACCGCGCTCAGCTTAGAGATAGTTCGGAGGAGACGGTGGTCGACGATACGCAACAAGAAGCGATGATCGTGGTCACCGATAGTGATGGAAACAATCATTTTTGGGATGGCATTGATTTGAGGCTTCGGATTGATTTCGCAGTTATTGATTTAGACCTTTGCCTAAATAAAGATCAAATTGAAGCAGAATTACGTCGCTCATTATACCCAGAAATGAAGCGCGAAGACCTAGAAAAGACTATCATCCTAAATGCTAAGTCCTTAATCGAAAAAGATGCTGACTTCGCCCGCTTCGCTGGCCGTATCTTGCTGACTTATATTTATGAGGAAGTTTTAGATTGGGACATCGTCAAAGACGGAACCAACCAATTGAAGGAAGCGCACCGCATTGGCTTTAAAAAATATTTAAAACGTGCGATTGAGATCGATCGTCTTAATTCCAGTCTCTTAGACTATGACCTTGAAAAAATCTGTGATGCCATAGATCCCTCTGCAGACCTAGACTTTGAGTATTTAGGAATTCAAACACTCTATGACCGCTACTTAATTATCGACAAAGTAGCAAAAGCTACTCGCCGCCTTGAAGTGCCACAATTCTTCTGGATGCGTGTTTCACTCGGTTTATTCATTCGTGAGAAAGAAACCCCTGAGCAATGTGCGATTGATTTATACAACCTCTACAAGAGTCGCCGTTTCTGTTCCTCAACACCGACGCTTTTCAATGCAGGCACACTGCATTCACAACTATCTTCATGCTACCTTTACAAAGTTGACGATACCATTGAGTCGATCATGCACCGTGGTATCGCGGATAATGCCTTCCTTTCCAAATGGGCGGGTGGTTTAGGCGGATCGTGGACGGCAGTTCGTGGCACTGGGGGCTTCATCAAAGGAACCAATGGAGAAAGCCAAGGCGTGATTCCATTCTTAAAACTGCACAATGACCAATTAGTCGCGGTGAACCAAGGGGGCAAGCGCCGTGGTTCAGGCTGTGCTTATTTAGAAACTTGGCATAATGACATCCTTGATTTCCTCGAGCTTAGAAAGAATACCGGAGATGACAGAAGGCGTACGCACGATATGAATACGGCAAATTGGATTCCCGATTTATTCATGAAGCGTATGGAATCACGTGAAGATTGGACATTATTCCGCACTAATGAAGTGCCTGATCTCCATGACTTATATGGTAAAGCATTTGAAGAACGCTATGTTGAATATGAAGCATTAGCCGAAACAGGTGCAATATTCAGCCAAAAGACCCCAGCGATTGATTTATGGAAATCGATGCTCAGAATGGTATTTGAAACAGGGCACCCTTGGATCACTTTCAAAGATCCTTGTAATATCCGCAGCCCGCAAGACCACGTGGGCGTGATTCATAGTTCGAATCTTTGTACTGAGATTACTTTAAATACGAGCGCTGATGAGACTGCGGTCTGTAATCTTGGATCAATTGTTCTAGATTCTCACTTAGATAAAGATGGTAACCTTGATCATGAGAAGCTCAGAGACACGATTCAAATAGCGGTGAGGGCTTTGGATAATGTCATCGATATTAATTTCTACCCAACCGATTCCGCGAAGACTGCCAATACTAGACACCGTCCGGTCGGGCTTGGGGTAATGGGCTTGCAGAATGCACTTTTCACTAAAGACATTGCTTTCGCGTCGCAAGCAGCCGTTGAATTCAATGATGAGTTCATGGAAGCAATCGCTTACTATGCCTATGAAGCTTCTTCTGATTTAGCAGCTGAACTCGGTACGTATAGTTCTTACAAGGGCTCGAAATGGGACCGTGGTATCCTCCCTCAAGATAGTTTAGATATCCTTGAGCAAGAGCGTGGAGTTGAAATCAATGTGCCAAGGGCTGGTAAAATGGATTGGACCCCGCTCCGAGAAAAAATAGCCAAACAAGGAATGCGTAATTCCAATGTCTTAGCAATTGCTCCAACTGCGACCATATCCAATATCATGGGGACCTCTCCTTGTATTGAGCCGACTTATAAAAATCTATTTGTTAAAAGTAACTTATCGGGGGACTTTATTGTACTGAACGGCAGTTTAGTTCGGGATCTGAAAGCAGAAGGCTTATGGAACGAAGCGTTAGCCGATCAACTGAAATACTTTGACGGGGAATTGGATTCAATCGAAGAGATCCCCGAGCGTATCCGCGAGAAGTATAAGACGGCATTCACCATTGAATATAAATATCTAGTTGATGCAGCCTCGCGTCGTCAAAAATGGATTGACCAAGCTCAGTCTGTGAATTTATTCCTGCCCGAGCCGGATATAAAAATGCTGTCGCATATGTACAGAGAAGCATGGCACAAAGGCTTAAAAACCACTTATTACTTGAGAACACTTGGAGCCTCAAATATTGAAAAGGCTACAGTCAGTGTTAAGAAAGAAATGCGTGGACGTGTCTCAGGTGACAATTCAGGTGAAGCTGATAAAGCAAAGCCAGAGTACACCGAAGAAGAAAAGAAAGCCTGTTCTATCGATGCTATGCTTAATGGGGAGGAATGTGAAGCTTGCCAGTAATGTGCAAGATTTATGAAACCAACTATAATTAACCTACTATCATTGCTTCTTGTAAGCAATTTGTTCTCGGCAGGAGATATAAATTACCCTCAATCTCAAAACGCACACAGTATATGGATCGACTTCGATCAAGCAGTTTGTCGTACCGACTTTTTTGTGGGTGCAGACTTCTCATTTCATAACGAAGAAAATAGGGGCATTTTTTACCCTTATTTTCAGAGTTCAAACAGTGATTGGTTCATAAGCTCTGAGACCATTTAAGCTTATTTAATATTATTTAAGCTGATTTAAAGTCTAAGCTAAATTTAAGGGCTTTTCCTAGTGTTCGCTCGACTAGCTAAAGCCCATTATTTTTGCCCTTTATCTTTTCCGGGCAGCGCGTCTTGATTTTCTAAGTTTATTCAGATCACGAGCGCTTGTTGGACTTGTTGGACTTGTTGCGTTGTTGTGCCCTCTAGCTTTATTTCTAACAGCATTTTTCTTTTTTGAAGAACGTGTAAGCTTAAAATCTATTTGTCTTTTGAAACGGTCGACGCGGGACACTTGGACTTTAATTCGATCTCCAATTGTAAAGACTTCCTTACTTCTTTTACCGATCAAATTTTGTTCATTAGAGGACAAGTAGTAATTGTCGTCACCTAACTTTGAGATGTGCACCATTCCGAATGCTTGCGAATCAATTAACTCAATAAACAAGCCGTGATTTTTTACATCAGTGATGATTGCATCAAAGATGTTCGGGGGCTTGATCGTTAATTCCCGATCAAAATACTCGAGCAATTTAACCTTAACGGATTCTCGTTCAGCATCGACGCTGTTACGTTCTGTAATACAAATGTGCTGCGCTAGAGATTCCAAGTTTGCTTGAGTATAGTGAATATCCGCTTTCTCGATCGCTGATGGGGCTTTACTCTTGCAAAGGTAGGTGTCCAAAATTCTATGTACAATTAAATCTGAATAGCGACGAATCGGTGAAGTGAAATGGGTATAATCTGTTTTAGATAAACCATAATGGCCATCGGGCGTAGAGCGATATTGTGCTTGTTTTAAACTTTTAAGCACCTGGAGTTTTAGAGTATAGGCTTGAGGGTGTACTTTGAGTTTGGCGAGCAAACTAGACATCTCAGTCGGCTTATTGAGGCTATTGCAAGGAACACCATAAGAGTTCATGATCTGCCTAAGCTCGAGCAGTCTACTTTCGTCAGGCTTGTCATGAACACGGTAAATCGCGGCTATGCGTTCTCTTTTGGCGAGTCGGGCAATTTGCTCATTAGCGATAAGCATAAATTCTTCAATGAGCTGATGACTTTCATCGTTCACTTGTTTTTCCAAACGATCGGCGGCACCTTCTTGATCCACATAGATTTTGAGCTCATTCATATCTAAATCTAGAGAGCCCTTTTTAAAGCGGTTTTTTCTTAATTTAGCGGCTAATTTCCATAGTGATTGGATGCTACTTTTAAGATGATTGAGTTCTTGATCACTGAGTTTATCGAGCGCTCGGCCAATTGAGCCTGTTTGGTGCTTGGGTGGCAGGGGCGTTTTTTTGATAACTTCTAGGTCATCTTTTTCCATGAAGGCCAGTGCTTGTTTATAGGTTAGACGCTTATTACTTCGAATAACAGTATTGGCAAAATAGGCTTTTTGGATTTCAGCTTCGGCATTGAATTGGATGATTGCTGACTTTGTGAGCCTATCTTGGCCTTCTACGAGAGAACAGAGTCCATTGGAGAGACTGTGGGGTAACATGGGTATAACGGTTCCAACTAGGTAGGTGCTATTGCCTCGATTTTGGGCTTCGATATCGAGGGGACTCTTGGGCTTAACATAAGCGGAAACATCTGCAATATGGACACCGACTTCGATGATTCCATTAGGTAACATTTTAATAGATAAAGCGTCATCAAAATCTTTGGCATCATCTGGATCAATCGTGAATGTGTAGTCTTCACGTAGGTCCATGCGGTTTTTTATGTCTTTTTCACTGACTTGCGCGGGGAGGGCATCCGCTTCTTTTTGCACTGGATCAGGGAATTCTGTATCGAGGTTGTACTTATGGAGTATGGCTTTAAATTCGGCTTTAGGGGCGTGTGTTTTCCCTAAAATATGGGTGATTTTTGCTTCAGGCATCACCGCTCTTTGCGACCAATTAACTAATTCAAAAATGACTTTATCACCCGTTTCAGGACAGTCTCCATCGAGGCTCACGGGCTTATCTTCAACAGAAAACTCCGGCACAATGAAAGGATCATCGGCGAGGAGGTAACAACCGCCTTTAGGGTCTTTCTTGAAAGTTCCCACATAAGAATCGCGCGCTCTTTTAAGTACTTTTAGAATACGGAAAGAAGGTTCATTCGAAGCTGGACTCGGGGCTTTTCTTTTTTTGCCTTTGAAGTAGTGGGGCTTTTTAGGCTTGGAGATAATTCGGCCTAAAACCAGATCGCCCTGCAAGGCTAGATTGGTGTCATGCTTATCTATAATATAGACAGTGTCCTTAGTGTTTTCCGGGAAAAATAAGCCAGAGCCATTTTGCTTAAATTTAACAGTTCCCTGAATGTAGTCTTTGTCCTTAGTCACCACGATACGGTTCTTTTTGATCGTCTCTAATTGATTTTCTCGAATTAGAGTATCGATGCATTTGTACAATGCTTCTCTAGAATCTGCCGGAATCCGCAAGACATTAGCGATCTCTTCTTTTTTTAGGGGCTTGTAATCGGACGATTTTAAAAGTTTTAGAAGCGAGTCTTTTATTTTCATAAGTAGGAAACTTAAAGTTTATAGAAAACTATTATAAATAGGTTAATAGATTCTGTCTAATAGAAGAGTCCTTCCTACGGCTTTCTTTTGCGAGTTTTAAATTCTAATAAATTATTGAATTTTGAATTTTGAATAAATGATTCTTGTGCCGAAAAGTAGCTTTTATTCTTACCTCGGTTTCTAGGTCGATGGTAGGAGCCGTCTGCACGCAGCAAGCTAGCATCCGAATTGTCTTTTAAATAAGCATCGAGTATTGCACAGACGCGCTTACGGTTATCCAAGTCTTCGATAGGGAAAACGCATTCAATGCGCTTAAAGAAATTCCTCGGCATACTGTCGGCACTCCCCACAAATAGATGGTAATCTGACTGAGTGCTATTTTCGAAGTAGTAGATCCGAGAATGTTCTAAAAATCTCCCTAAAATACTGCGCACTTGAATGTTTTCGCTCAGCCCCTTTACATTTGGAATCAGATTACAAATCCCACGGATGATTAAATCAACTTTTACCCCGGACTGGGAAGCTTTATACAGATTATCAATCGTAATCTTATCAACTAAGCTATTCGCTTGAATGATTATGCGTGCCGGTTTACCGGATCGCGCATTTCTTGTTTCCTTGGCAATGTAGCGCTGGATAGAATCATGCAAATTAAAGGGTGCAACTAGTAGTTTTTTAAATTTAGGAGTGTGGGCATATCCGGTCAGGGTATTGAAAAGATCTGCGACTTCACTGGTGATTTTTTTGTTATCTGTAAAAAGGCTCAAGTCTGAATATAAACGGGCTGTTTTAGGATTATAATTTCCCGTTCCGAGGTGAACGTATCGCTTGAGCCCTCTGGCTTCTTGGCGAACGACCATACAAGTCTTGCAGTGAGTTTTTAAGCCAACTATTCCGTAAACTACGTGAACCCCAATATCTTCCAGTCTTCTCGCCCACTGTATATTATTCGCTTCATCAAAGCGTGCTTTAATTTCTACGATCACGGTGACCTGCTTTCCGTTCCGAGATGCTTCAATTAAGGCTTCAATTACCGGGGAGTCTCCGGAAGTTCTGTAAAGCGTCTGCTTAATAGCCAAGACTTTGGGGTCTCGGGAGGCTTGCTTTATGAAATCTATAAAAGTTTGGAAGCTATCATAAGGCTGGTGCAGTAAAAGGTCTTTTTTTGTGATATTACTGAATATAAATTCAGGGTACTCGTAGCCTGCAGGTGTCTTAGGAATGTGAGGCTCAAACTTAAGGTCAGGCCGGTCAATTAGATCATATAAGCCCATTAAGCGAAGTGGGTTGATCGGCCCATTGGTTTCAAAAACTGAATCATTCTTTAAATCAAGCGCATCTAATAATTGCTTTAGAATAACCGGATCTAAAGCTTCGGTTATTTCTAGGCGAACCGCCGCACCTTTCTCTCTTTTGACTAGTTCTTCCTCAATACTACTGAGCAGATTTTGCGCTTCTTCTTCGTCAAAGTATAAATCACTGTTTCGGGTAATCCTAAAAGGAGCCACTGTTTTTAAGGAATATCCTTGGAATAATGATCCGATGAATTTCTGGATAATATCACTTAAGAAAATATAAACTTCAGGAGCATTGCTTCTTTTGGGGTCAATTTTTATAACACGTGGCAATATTCTAGGTACGGGAATAATGGCCATCTTAGCACCGCTAGAGCGATGCCCTTTTTTCTTCAGTGCGGTTAAGATGTAAAGTGCTTTATTTGTTAATTGAGGGAAGGGGTGGGCAGGATCAATAGCTAGGGGCGTCAAGACTGGGAATATATGTGACTCGAAATACTGTGCTACCCATTTTCTCTCACGTTGATTCAGTTCGGGATAATTTTTAAAAAGAATTCCCTCGGATTCTAATTGAGGCAATAGCTCAGATTTCCAACATTTATTATGATCATTCAATAAAGATTTAACATAAGCTTGAATCCGTTGCACTTGCTCTTTGGCATCCAGTCCATCAGGGCCTGCGGTGAGCACCCCAGACTTTATCTGCTGGGTCAAACCTGCAAATCTAATCTCGAAAAATTCGTCTAAATTGGAACTGACAAACGCTAGAAACTTCATCCGCTCAAGAAGCGGATAAGTTTGAGACTGTGCTTGTTCTAGTACTCGGCGATTGAAAGCAAGCCAGCTCAATTCACGGTTAAAATAGCGTGATTCGCCGGGCTTTGCTAGTCTTGGTGCCATTGGGAATTAAAAAGTGTAGTAAAAGTGGAGTGCTGGTTGCTCCATTAGCCACTTCTACGAAACAGTTTCACTCAGTTGCTCCATTATTTTATAGTTTCGCTCGACTAATTCAGTCGGATCTTCAATCAAACCAGCTGATACACGAGCTGTGTCGAGTATTTGGCGGGCGATTAATTCAGCAAGCTCTGGTTTGCTAGTATGAAGCGTCGCTAAGTTTTTAATGAGTGGGTGCTTGGGGTTTACTTCAAGATGAATGCTTGCATCTGCATCAGGCATGCCATCAGCTTTTTGCATCGCTTTCATCATTTTTTTCATTTGAGCAGTCATCATTTTATCACCGTTAACGATCATGGCGGGACTATTGATTAATCGGGTACTGGTACTGACTTCTTTAATATCAGAGAGCGTCGTCTTCAAGAACTCACAGAGTGATTGCTCGCTTTCAGGGTTCAGTGCTTCAGTCTTAGAGTCAGTTTCGGTGACCGGGGCAACTGCTTCTAAATCTAAATCGGCTGAGTCGGCTGAAGTCATTGATTTTTCTTTAAAGCTGCGAGCGTGGTTCATCACGAATTCGTCAATCGGCTCAAAAGTAAGCAACACTTCAATATTTCTTGATTTGAAAGCCTCTAAGTAAGGGGATTTCTCAATGGCATTTCTCGTGGGCCCAAAGAGGAAATAGATATCCTTTTGTGATTCATGGGCGCGCGATAGATAGTCGCCTAGACCGGTTGTTTCTCCTTCTTTAGTGTAGGTTGATTCAAAGCGCAGTAAGTTAAGGAGCTGGTCTTTGTGCGTGAAGTCGGAGGTTACGCCTTCTTTTAAGAAGATACCAAAACGCTTCCAAAAAATGTCGTAAGCTTCGGGATCTTTATTGGCTTTTTCTTCGAGTTGTTTGAGGTAGCGTTTAGTGATGACTTTATTGAGCTTTTGAACCAATGAGCTGTCTTGCATTGATTCTCTCGAGATATTCAAAGGTAGGTCTGAGCTATCGACTACGCCTTTTAGAAATCTCAGCCATTCGGGGATTAAGTTCTTAGGAGCTTCATCGATCAGTACCTTGCGGCAATAAAGGCTGACACTGGGTTCCATTCGCCCAAACCCAAAGCCTTCCATGTTTTCGGTTGGTGTGAATAATAAGGCGTTAATCTCGAGTGGTGCATCCGCGTTGAAGTGGAGCCAAAACTGAGGGTCATCAAAAGCTTTAGACTGAAACTTATAAAACTCTTTATAATCCTCATCGGAGATTTCTTTTTTGTTTTTGAGCCATAAAGCGCTCATAGTCTTCAAGGCTTCACCGTTCACATTTATTGGAAACTGAATGAAGGTAGAGTAACTATTTATGATCGTCTCTAGACGGCTTTTTTCTGCAAATTCTTTATAGCTATCCTTTAGGTGGATGACGATTCGAGTGCCTCTTTGTGTAGTAGCGTCACTTTCTTGGATCTCATAGGAGCCGGAACCATCACTAGTCCAACATAGCGCTTCGCCATCTTCTCTCCAAGTTCTGGTGAATACTTCAACTTTATCGGCAACCATGAAAACGGAGTAAAAGCCTACGCCAAACTGCCCAATTAAGTTTTCGTTCTTCTCTCCAGATTCTTGTATCGCTTTTAAAAATGCTTTCGAACCGGAGTGGGCGATGGTTCCTAAATTTTCGATTAACTCATCGCGGGTCATCCCTATGCCGAAGTCTTGGATGACAATTTGGTTTTTCTCTTCGTCAGATTCAACTTTGATCTCGAGCTTTAAATCAGCATCATGGACCGCCTTCTCGGTAAGTTGGGTATGCCTTAGTTTTTCCGTAGCATCGGAAGCATTCGATATAAGCTCACGGACAAAAATCTCTTTATCCGTGTAGAGTGAGTGTACAACAATGTCTAATACTTGTTTTACTTCAGCTTGAAATTCATGTTTTTCCGGTGTTTTAGTGCTCATATTGAGAATGCTTTCTTTTTTATTAATTAAGTGAATAGGTGTACTTTAATTGTTTTTGAATCAACTATTCGCATATAACAGGTGAATAATCTAATCATTAAGGTATTCTCTATTAGGTTATCTAGAGGTAAAGATCAAGTTAGGTCTAAAATAAAATAAAAATATTTCATGGGTATGGGCATTTATAAGGTTGATTCTAGTCAAAAGTGTGCCTTTATGTCTCTATGAAGCCTACAGTTCTAATTGTTGATGATGAGAAAAATACGCGGGATGGTCTAAGGCTCGCTCTTGAGGACCAATATGAAGTCTACGTGGCCAGCAATGCCGATGAGGCGCTTAACCTAATGGAGGTGGAATCATTTGAAGTGATTCTAACGGACCTTAGAATGGCCGGCAAATCTGGCTTAAGCGTCATTGACCACGCCGTAGCTTTACCGAGTAAGCCTATTTGTATTATGATGACGGCCTACGGTGATGTAGATACTGCCGTTGAAGCAATGAGAAGGGGGGCTTTTGATTTTCATACAAAACCGATCAATATCGAAAAATTAGAGTTCATCATAAAGCGCGCGCTCCAATCGCGTAATGTTGAAAAGGAAAATGAGCTTCTGCACACTCGATTAGATAAACGTTATCAATTTGATCAGATTATTGGAAATTCACAGCCAATGGTTTCGGTTTTAGACCGCGTTAAGTTGGTCGCTCCGACTAAAGCTACAGTTTTATTAGAAGGCGAAACCGGCACGGGTAAAGAGTTGGTAGCTCAGTCAATTCACCAAAATAGCAATCGTGCCAGAGGCGCATTTGTTGCGGTCCATTGTGCGGCTTTAGCTTCGAATTTATTGGAGAGTGAACTCTTCGGACACGAGAAAGGCGCTTTTACTGGTGCAAATGAACGCCGAGTCGGTCGGTTTGAATCATCGGATGGGGGCACTCTATTCCTCGATGAGATCGGGGAAATTGATGCGGCAACCCAAGTAAAATTATTACGCTTTTTAGAAACGCGTTCATTTGAGCGTTTAGGTAGCTCAAAGCCGATTAAAGTCGATATACGCTTGGTCTGTGCCACCAATCGTAACCTTGCTGAGATGGTTCAGCGTGGAGAATTCAGGGAAGATCTTTTTTATCGACTCAACGTAATTCGTATTAAGTTGCCTTCGCTCACCGAAAGGAAGGAAGACATTCCTTTAATACTAAAGCATTATATCAATTTTTTCTCTAAAGAAAATGATCTGCCTAGCTTAGAAGTCCAGCCGTCAGCCATGGCTGTTTTAGTCGATTACAATTGGCCGGGTAATATTCGTGAGCTTAGAAATTTCTGTGAAAATAGCGTAATCTTAAAGCAAGGCACGGTCCTAGATTCCAAGGATTTAGATCCAAAATTCTTCAGTAAGAAAGAAGCATTTCAGAGCAATCAACTTAAGGCGCATCCACTTGATATTTCGACTCCATCGCTCAGTCTAGATATCAACGAGAAACAGCTATTGAGGAATGCCTTGCTTAAAAGTGGAGGCAATCGTACTAAAGCCGCTGAACTTATGGGTATCAGTCGTAGGACTTTACACCGTAAATTATTAAAATGGCCTGAGCTTGATCCCAAGTTGTTATAAAAATAAAACCTTGAAGAGAAAAGTTCTATGCTCATTAATGACTTAAATGATTTTGAATAAACTAAAGTTTTTTCCCTTTTTGTTGAGTAGCGTTTTACTGCTCACTACTAGCTATGGCTATGAAGTTCGTGTCGCTTATTCAGACTTATTGCCCGAGACCTTCACTGAGGTATTGGATGAATTTTCAGAATCTTCTGACTTAAAGATAAAGTCATCGAAGCAAGGCAGCTTACCAATGCTCGAGGAGTTTTTATGCGATAGCCTAGATTTATGCGTAATCGCAATGCCGGAAGGGATTGAAATGCCGGTTTTTGATCAAAGTGTATTTGGTAAGTTACCGTTTGGGTATAAAGCCGTGGTGCTCGTTGTGAATGTAGACAATCCAGTCAGTGAATTAAATTTAGACCAACTCAGCGGTATCTTCAGTGCCCAAGAAGGCTCAAATATCAAAAGCTGGAGGGATATTGGATTATTTGGCTACTCAGTCAGTAGTATAAAGTCTTTTTCCTTAAAGGAAGAAAATGGCAATACCAGCGACTTGTTCAAGCATACCGCGCTCCAAGGAGAAGCCTTCCGCGCTTCAGTAAAGAGCTTAGATAGAGCCTCCACAGAAGCAACGGTGTCTAATGACGTCAGTGCAATAGGGCTCTTGCCTAAACCAAGCAATGATCCTTACATTAAGGAAATTTCTATTTCCAAAGATGAAGATTCAATTGCCTATGGCGTGAGTTCAGATAACATTTATTACGGTGATTATCCCTTAATCTTGCCTTTCTTTATACTTTATAATGAGACCGAGTTCGAAAATTTACTACCGCTGATTCAATTCTTGATGGATGATCAAGTCGCTGAGCTTTTGGATGCCTCAGATTTCTACAGTGTGCCCCAAACAGTGCGCAAAAATCTTATCTTGGATCTTCAGCCGTTGCTCAAGGGCGAGTAGGTCATCAAATCCTAGAAGATTTTAAGATTCCCATTGACATAGAGCTTAGTTTTTCTTTTTTCTTTTCTCTCCACATTTTATTGTGAGCGTAGCTCAGTTGGTAGAGCACCACCTTGCCAAGGTGGATGTCGAGAGTTCGAACCTCTTCGCTCACTCCATTTTTTAGCCTCTAGTTAATGACTAGAGGCTTTTTTGTGAATTGAGATAGTGTTGCGAGATATTGGCACAGCAAATGCTTCATAGAATTGTTCAAAAAAGAACTAATTATTAAACTTACAACACAAATTATGAAGATCAAAAATATCTTTTTAACATTACTATTAAGTGGACTGACATTTTTATGTATGTCTGCAAATTTAAACGCAGAGGTAATACTTGACCCTCTTGCTTCGGGTGATGCTGACTATATTGCATTACTAGAAGCTCAAGGTGAAGGTGCCTTCGCCTTCAATTTTTTCACAACTAGTATGTTGTGGACCGTGATTGCCGCAGCACTTGTATTTCTGATGCATTTAGGTTTTGCCACTCTAGAGTGTGGTCTGACCCAATCAAAGAATACAGTGAATATTCTCTTTAAGAATACTTTCATCATTGCGATGGGTATACTAACTTACGCAGCATTCGGTTTTAACACTCATTATCCTTGCGGAGAGTGGAGTGTGCTAGAGGGTTGGATGACACTTGGTGCCCCATTAGGTGCTGGCAATGTCGATGATACTTGGGGTTACGGCGGACTTGGTCTAGCGATGACCGGTTACGGTGACTTTATTTTCCAAGCGATGTTCGCAGCAACCGGTGCAACGATTGTGTCAGGTGCGGTGGCAGAGCGCATTAAATTAATTCCTTTCTTAGGTTTTGTAACATTGCTTGTAGGTTTTGCTTATCCGGTAATTGGTTCATGGCATTGGGGAGGCGGATGGCTTTCAGAAATGGGCTTTTATGACTTCGCAGGTTCTTCTGTAGTTCACGCTTTTGGTGGTTTTGCCGCACTAGCTTGTGTTATGATTCTTGGGCCTCGAGCTGGTAAATATTTAGATGGAAAAATCAAGCCAATTCCAGGTCACAGCATGCCTTTAGCTGCGATCGGGGTATTCTTGCTCTTCTTAGGTTGGTTCGGATTCAATGGTGGTTCAGTGCTCTCAGCAAATCCAGGTCCTTTAGGTCTTGTCTTTACAACAACAGCGCTTGCCGGTTGTGGAGGTTGCTTAACTGCAATGCTTGTCTCATGGGTGGCTCTTAAGAAACCAGATGTGTCTATGGCCTTGAATGGTATCCTAGCGGGTCTTGTAGGTATTACAGCCGGTGCTGACTCAATGGGTCCTTGGGCTGCAGTATTAGTAGGCGCTATCGCCGGTGCGATTGTTGTCTTCTCAATTATCTTCTTTGACTCAATCAAAATTGATGATCCAGTGGGTGCGATTTCCGTACACGGTGTTTGTGGTATTTGGGGTACAATCGCAGTTGGTATCTTTGGTGGTGCTGATTTAGGTGTCCAAATATTGGGTACGCTATCGGTTTCTGTCGCAGCATTCGCCTTTGCTTTCATCGTATTCTATGCATTAAAAGCAACAGTTGGAGTCCGCGTTACTGCTGAAGAAGAAGCAGAAGGACTTGATTTATCTGAGCACGGACAAACTGCTTACACTTCCTAATTAACTGAAATCACTCAAAATAAAATTTTATGAAATTAATAAAAGCCATAATTAAACCATTCAAGCTAGAGGAGGTAAAGGAAGCTTTATCCGAGCTTGGAGTCGAAGGTATGACCGTAACTGAAGTAAAAGGTTATGGACGCCAAAAAGGCCATACAGAGATCTATAGAGGAAGTGAATACACTGTAGATTTTCTTCCGAAAGTATTAATCGAAGTTGTTGTTGATGACGCTGACTTACAAAAGACTACGGAAACGATCGTTTCTGTCGCTAAAACTGGGAAAATTGGAGACGGTAAGGTCTTTGTTTTACCCGTAGAAAGTGCGATCAGAATTAGAACAGACGAATCTGGTGCGGAAGCATTATGATCAATAACTATAATATTTAGTTGTTGGGGTAAACATGAAGCGGTCTCTTTATCGAAAGAGGCCGCTTTTTTTTGGCTTAAGTAGTCTTTAAAATATACTTGAAGTTAAAAAGGTATTTTCTCTAAATACCCCCATGTTTACCAAAACTAATAAAATATTATTATTACTGCTCACACCGGTAATCCTATCGGCGCAGAATACGCCATCCATCAATTCGGGTGATACCGCCTGGATTATTGTAGCTACAGCTTTAGTGTTATTTATGACGCTACCCGGCTTGGCTTTATTTTACGGGGGCTTAGTACGTGCAAAAAACTACTTGTCGGTGCTAATGCATAATGTCGCGATTGCCTGTTTGGCGTCGGTACTTTGGGTTGCGGTCCTCTACAGTATCGCATTTTCTGATGGGAATGCTTTGTTTGGAGGCTTGAGTAAAGCCTTTTTAAGTGGAATTACTTTAGATTCAGTCAGTGGATCAATACCAGAATTGCTCTTTGTCGCCTTTCAAATGACTTTTGCGATTATAACACCTGCTTTGATTATCGGAGCTTTTGTTGAGCGAATGAAATTTTCTGCGGTCTTGTTATTCACCGGTCTTTGGTTGTTTTTAGTCTATGCGCCGGTAACGCATTGGGTTTGGGGTGGAGGATGGCTCAGTGGCCTTGGAGTGATCGACTTTGCTGGCGGTTTAGTTGTCCATGCAACGGCCGGTATTTCTGCCTTAATTTTAGCTAAAGTACTCCTACCAAGAAGTGGCTTTCCCAATAAATTATCAGTGCCTCACCAACCAGCCTTAGTGATGATCGGAGCATCGATGCTTTGGGTCGGTTGGTTCGGTTTTAATGCGGGTAGTCAATTAGCCGCAGATGGCCAAGCAGCAATGTCATTACTAGTCACTCATATCTCTGCATCCGTCGCTAGTTTAACTTGGATGTGTATCGAGTGGAAGAAAAACGGTAAGCCTGGGCTTGTCGGTATAGTCACCGGAACGATTGCCGGTCTTGCAACGATCACTCCAGCTTCTGGAAGTGTGGGTCCCTTAGGTGCTATTATCATTGGTTTTTCCGCAGGTGTAATCTGCTATTATATGTGTGGTGTTGTTAAATCTGTATTAAAAATTGATGACTCGCTTGATGTATTTGCCGTCCACGGAGTCGGTGGTATTTTAGGAACAATCCTAGTAGCCTTCCTAGCTTTGCCTTTATTTGGAGGCAATGCCGGTGCAGATTACGTGGCTTTAGATCAGTTGAAAGTTCAATTGATTGGGGTCTTTTCGGTAGTCGCTTGGTCAGGGTTTGCTACAATCATCATTATCACAGTCTGCAAAGCAGTTACTGGACTGAGAGTCAGTGAAGATGTTGAAATAGAGGGACTGGACGAAGGAGAACATGGAGAAAAAGCTTACAACTTAGATTAATTTCTTCGCTTGTAACGCACTCAAAAAATAATAATCTAAATACTATGAAATTAATTAAAGCTATTATCAAACCCTTCAAACTAGAAGACGTAAAAGCAGCACTCGAAGAAATTGGAGTTTCTGGAATGACCGTTATCGAAGCCAAAGGCTACGGTCGTCAAAAAGGGCATACGGAAATTTATCGTGGCAGTGAGTACACCATTGATTTTCTTCCTAAAACTGTCTTAGAAGCAGTTGTCGATGATGACATTGTTGATGCAGCGACTAAAGCAATCGTTTCAAGTGCTCAAACTGGTAAAATTGGCGACGGTAAAATCTTCGTTCTTCCAGTAGAATCTGCAATTCGTATTCGTACTGAAGAGCAGGGTAGTGAAGCACTATAGTCACTAGAGAATTCAAAATTCTTTTCTTTATCAATCGCTTGTTGACTTTTCAGCAAGCGATTTTTTTTATCTTTAAGTAACCAATTTTATCTAAAAACATTATGTCTGTTCCTGAATTTTTAAACGAACTCCTTGATGCCCGCTCCCCAACCGGTCATGAATATGAAGCGCAAGCTGTCGTCGACAAATGGGTAGAGCCCATTGCCGATAGTTATCGCAAAGATATTATGGGCAATCGCTTCGCCACGCTGAATCTTGAAGGTGATCCTAGCGTTTTATTTGCAGGGCATATTGATGAACTGGGTTTATTAATCACCTATATCGATGATAAAGGCTTCCTTTATTTTGAAACACTTGGCGGTCACGACCTGAGTATTATATCTGGTCGAAGGGTCTCGATCCTCACAGCTAAAGGGGTGGTCAAAGGTGTCACCGGTAAACGAGCTATCCACCTTATGACTCCTGAAGATCGTAAGAAGGTTCCGCAAACCCATCAGATCTGGATCGACCTTGGCGTGCAGTCTAAAGAAGAAGCTGAAGCCCTTGTTTCAATTGGGGATGCTTGTGTCTATGACCAAAGCTTTGAACTAATTAACGGAACAATTGGAGTGGCTCGTGCCTTTGATGACAAAGCAGGAGCTTATGCTGTTTTAGAAGCACTCAGGCGCCTTTCGGAGGATAAGCAATCCCTCAAGGCTAAAGTAATCTCCGTAGCAACAACCCAAGAAGAAATCGGTACCCGCGGAGCGATCACCGCAGCATTTTCTGAAAATCCTGATTTCGCCATTGCGGTGGATGTTGGACATGCCACTGATTCTCCAGATTGTGATGCTCGAAAATACGGCAAGTTTGTACAAGGTGGCGGGCCAATCATTTGTAAGGGTCCTAACATAAATCCAATCGTTTTTGATAAACTCAAATCACTGGCTGAGAAAGAATCTATTCCCTACCAAGTAGAAGCCGATGCTCGTCCTACAGGAACTGATGCGCGGGTGATACAAGTTGCACAATCAGGAATTGCAACCGGGTTACTTTCGATTCCGCTTCGTTATATGCATACGCCGAGTGAAATGGTGGATTTAAACGATATAGAAAATACGGTTAAGCTCTTGGTGGCTTTTGCGCTTTCCCTTAAAAAGGGTGAGCATGGCGTTTGGTAAATGTTACGACAACAGTTTGTCTAAAGCTGCTTTTTATAGCCAAATAATCTTTGCGCTTAAAAGGATAGTCTAACTTTAAGTTCGTTTTCGTTGAGACTAGGAACTTGAAGCAAATTTGTACAAATTAGATGAGATTTCTCTTACGCAATTTTCCATATCATCGTAATAAGTTCCTTTTATAGTCATCAATCCTTGGTGTTGGCTGAACTCCTTGCTAGGCATAGTTTTTATGGTGTCAATGATGCCACACATATGCCACCCAACAAAATTGTCTCTTTCCAATGAATCTTTTACGTATTGGAGTGTCATCTCTGCTCGAGCTTTCTGAGTTTTACAGTGAGGGCCATATGGGTTCGGCATAGAACTGCATGGAACAGTGAAACCAGAGTCTCCGTTTATAATAGGTTGATCATGGGTGATCATTTTACTCCAGCGATCCATACTTGTTTTATGGGTCTCTAACTCAGCGTAATATTGGAAGTTAACTACGTCAGTGTATTTACTCGTAATCTTAATAACCGACTCAAGTCCATTGCTATTCCCATTGAGCTTATCGCCTAAAAACAAATGATTTTTATTATATTTTCTGAAAGAATTATTAGCGTTCTTGTAGTAAGCATCGACGCACAAGTAGAGGAATTGTTCATTATCTTGCTTTTCTTTTGAGTTATCAGGATAAAGGTCTTCTCTCCAATTTTTAGTCTCTAGTAGCTGATCCCACGACCTAAATTTTGCTTTATAAGTATTATTAAAATGATCGATTGAGTCGTATCTTGTAGACATTAATTCGACATAGGCTTTTTTCCCGGGAGATTTTTTACCAAGATTTCTGATTTGGCGCGGAAATGTGGTTATATTATACCACTGGGCTTCATCATCAGAGAATACAGGACAGTCAGACATACAAAATCCTACGATCATGGGGTCATTTGCGTAGGGAGCTACCGTTTCTTTTGCGACTGCATCACATAGGTCTTTATATTCATCGGAGAATACATCCATGTATACCTCATTTGAGGGCTTTAAATAGTGTGATAGTTTAAGAGGGGTGTAAGTAGCAACATATGGGAAAGCAGCCTGACCTGGAGGCTCCGTGAGCATCGAGGCATCAGTATGCACTCCTAATGTATTAATACCCAGAAACTTTAGGTCTTTGAGTGCCTCAGCTTTGAAACCAGCATTCCATGAATCATCAAAAGGTTTTTTTGCTTTAAAACGACCAATCCAATAATCTCTATTATGCTCTTGGGCCCACCAATCCGCATGGTAATGATTCACTCCAAATGAAATAAAGGCATTGCCTTTAGGGCTCACTAGCCACCAACGATCATCGTCCCGTTCAGTTCTAAAGAAGCCTGTAGCCTTAAAGTGCTTATTCTTGTTGCCTCCAAATTCATCACGGGGTTCTGGCATATTTTGACTATCTTTAGCACCTTGTAGACCATGAACAGAAAGGGCTGAGGGTACTAAGTATTGTATAAATTTTCGTCTATTCATAGACTTTTTTTTATATCTAGTAGTTAAAGTGTCAGATATTTTAGTAATGCAGTGAACATTAAGGATAGAAGCTCAACCGATAGCATCCATGGGATTTATTGAAAATGCTTTTAGCTTCTTTAACTACAGCCGCAGCTTCCGCCTTCGCTACTACCACTGCTTCCGGATTCACCACCGCCACCGCCGCAACATCCGCTTTCTTGCTGAATATGACCTTGGGCTTTTTCTTCATTGGTCGCTTCACGGATAGCATCAATAGTCACCGAGAAGTTTAAATTTTGACCAGCTAGTGGGTGATTGCCATCAACAGTGATCGTATCCTCTTCAACTTGAGTCACAACAACAGGTACCGGACCTTGCTCAGTGCTCGCTTGGAATTGCATCCCAACCTCTAGGCTCTCAACACCTTGAAATTGCTCACGAGGCACTTGTTGGATCATCGCCGGATTGATCGGCCCATAGCCTTGTTCGGGTTCTACGGTAACTTCAAGTTGGTCACCTACGTTTTTACCGACTAATGCCGATTCTAAACCTGGGATAATATTTCGATGTCCTTGAAGATAGACCAAAGGCTTTCCTTCTGGTGCTTGATCAATAACGACACCTTGGTCGTTTTTGAGTGTATAATAAACTGAGACTACTGTGTCGTTTGCGATTTCCATGATAGAGACTTGAATAATGAAATAAAGTGGCGGAGAGAGAGGGATTCGAACCCCCGGAACCTTTCGGCTCAATGGTT
>CAJWRZ010000016.1 GCA_913045955.1 uncultured Puniceicoccaceae bacterium | reverse complement strand
AGGCTATTGTGCCTTGGAATCTTGTGGATTTGTAGAATTTACCATTCCAGATGGTGTAAAACTAAATAATAGTATATTTGCCTCATGCAATGATCTAAGACAGGTAGATCTACCTAGTGACCTAGTTGTAATACCTGTTATGTTATTTGGATGGTGCACATCTTTAGAATCAATTACTATACCAGAAGGTGTTGTAAGAATAAATACTTATGCCTTTACCAGGTGCATTAATTTAACAAGCATTAATTTACCAAACACATTATTATCTATTGGTTACGATGCTTTTAATAATTGTTCTTCTCTTGAAACAATAACCCTACCGCAATCTCTAACTTCAATAGGTGAAACTGACTATGGAGGATTTTACTCTGGTGCAGATGGAGCCTTTGAGGGTTGCTCTTCTCTTCAGTCAATTGTGATTCCATCAAGTTTGAGCATTATGGGTAAATACACATTTAGAGACTGTGCTTCATTGGAATATGTTTATTTCGATGGTGATAATCATTTTGCTAGTAGCGAATTCCCTTTTTTAGGATCCAATCCAAAAATTTATTTTAATGAGAACACAAATGGTTGGGATAATTCCCCTTTCTCACTTGTTTGGGAAATGATTGAAAAACCAGTAGCGAGAGTTACCTTCAACAGCCAGATCAATGAAATGGAACTTTCCTATGAGGAAGTCAGCCAAAATTATGTATTGTACAGCTCTGATTCTTTAATGGGACCATACACTCCAGTCGAAGATCCATCAATACAAGTCACAACTGGAGCTAATGGGCAGATAACAAAAGTCTTCAATGATACAGTTACTACATCAAAGTTTTATAAGTTAGTTTTAAACTTGGATGATTATCATAGTAATTAATGACAAGTTCTTCCGTTTTAAGTTGGCGGAATAGTTAAGCTTTTATTTGAATTGTTCTATGTCACTATGGTGTTTCCACGCGATAGTAAAAGTAAACAAGCTTCTAGCAACTATCTGTGGGCGGCGGCGCCCAACATGAGTCTAGAGATTCCGTTTAGGAAACTGTATTCGAAGCCTCAGGGATGTTCTTCTGGAGGCCTTTTATTTTCATGAGTGCAATAGCTACGGTTAAGGCGCCTAAAATATAAGCGGTTTGCGCTCCAAAGAAGAAATAAGCAAAGGCCGCAAGTAATGGACCAATAGCGCGGGCAAATGAGCCTGCAGATCTAAACAGACCAAGGATGGTGCCTTGTTCGTTTTCGTTAGCCAGTAAGGACGCTAAGGAGCTCATGGAGGGAGAAGTTAATCCTATTGAGAGTGCCATGAAGGCGAGTGCGATAAAGAAGAGTATCAGCGAGTTTGCTAATGATAGTAAGAAAAAGGCGACGGTGCCCAGTAAGAGCCCGGCGATCGCGAGCTTAGTTTCTGGCACGAAGGGCGCAATTTTTCTGACCAATATTCCTTGAGTGAGGATTAATATAAATCCTATGTATACGAACATACCACCATTTTGAAGTGTGCTGAATAGGAAGCGGTCTACAGCAAGGAAAGTTAGCGTGAATTCCATACCGCTGAAGGCGATCATATATATAAGGTAGATGGTGTTGAGGCGCTTTGTCTTTTCGGTTCCGTAATTGAATAATTTAAAGATTTTGAAGGGCTCGGCTTTAGTTTGAGTCCTTGAGGCTTCACTTAAACTTTCTTTGAGCCTGTATTGTACCCAAACTAGGTTGATTAAAGCTAAGAGCAAACTGAAGAAAGCGGTTACCGAAAATGGATTAATACCGAAGGCTTCGAGCTGAGGCATCATTTCAACGAGGTTGAATTGGGACAGAAAACCGCCTATGGCTGGCCCAATTATAAAGCCTAGACCAAATGCAACTCCGATCAGTGCCATTCCGGCTGTACGTTTTTCTTTCGGCGTTACATCGGCAACAATAGAGGTCGCTACGGATAAATTCCCGCCCATGATTCCCCCAACTATGCGCGCTAAGATTAGAATCCAGAAGTTTCCTGCGAAGCCCCAAATTAAATAACTGATCGCCAGTCCTCCGATGGTGATCAGTAAAATATTTTTCCGACCATGTTTATCCGATAAACTTCCCCAAATCGGCGCAAATATAAATTGTAGTAGGGAGTATATCGAACCGAGGATTCCTCCAAAGAGGACTGTTGTGATAAATTTTGTGTTCTTGTGATTGCTCGCCTCGGCTAAATCATAGAGCGGTTGGATGAGAGTACCGAGTAGGCCGACCGGGCCTTGAGCATTATTTTCTGGAATGTAATAGTCGAGAATCGACGGGAATAGGGGGAAAATGATTGAAAAGCCAACAAGATCGAGAAATAGGGTTAAAAATACTATTTTCAGAGTTTCTGAGTCTTTTGTCTGATTCTTGGACATTTAGTGGGCTCTATTCGTCTATTAAAACTTTTCAAGAAAGCTTCTTGTAATACTCAACCAGTGCCTCGTGAACATTAGTGGGTATTAATTGCTTTTCCCGATCGGTGAACTGAAATACTTGTTTAATTAAGTTCGAGCTAGTGAAGAAGTATTTTTCATTGGGCATCAGAAATACGGTTTCAATTTGATCATTCAAGTGGCGGTTCATTTGGGCCATTTGGAATTCGTATTCAAAATCTGAAGCTGCCCTTAAGCCTCTAATTAAAGCTATGGCGTCATTTTCTTTTGCTAGATCAACTATCAGTCCATCAAAGGATATTACTCTCACATCAGGGCAGTCTTTGAAGTTCTCCTCAATGAGGGCTACTCTTTTCTCGGTAGAGAAGAGGGGCTTTTTATTCGTGTTATTAGCGACCGCTATGATGATTGAATCAAACAAGCTTCTAGCTCTATGGATTACATCAATGTGCCCATTTGTGATAGGATCAAAAGTCCCAGGATATATAGCTTTCTTCATACTTTGAGTATAAACCTTGAATAAAAAGTTAAAATTTACAAAACATATAGTGAATAAGTCATTTTATTATTAATCAACATAAGTTTATCGAATTGAAACATTTACCCAATATCATATCTATAATTCGTCTAGTTTTAATTTCGTTTATAGCTTTCTTTTTATTAAAGGGCACGGTCTTAAGTAGCTGGATTGCGATGTTTCTATTTTTAATAGGGATATTCAGTGATTTCTTAGACGGCTATTTGGCAAGGAAATTGAATGCCGTTTCAAATATTGGTAAGATCCTCGACGCTACGGTAGATAAAGTTTTTTTCTTCGGACTTCTTATCTGCTTCATCCTCGAAGGAACTTTTTCATTAAAATGGCTTTGGGCCTTACTAGCCATTCATTGTACACGAGATGTAGGTGTGACATATATTCGAATGATTCTAACTAAAAAAGATATTTACCTAGGCGCCAGTTCGATGGGTAAATTTAAAACAGTATTACAGTTCGTTTTTTTATTCTTGGGTATGTGCCTAGTCTTGCTTGAATCTTACATTGCACAATCAGCTTATGGGTTGGAAGCTTGGCTAGATTTTATAAAATTATCAGCCTATCTAATTTATATAGTTTCAATTATCCTCAGTTCAATCTCGGGGATCGCTTACCTTAATTTATATCTAAAGCACCAAAATAACCATGAATCATAAATTGAATTTTTATTGGGCGAGGCTACTCCCCAAGAATTGGGTTATAAAATGTGCAACATTAGGGGGTATCGCCGGTAAAAGTTCGATGCCCGGTACTATAGGATCAGCCTTAGGTTTTATCTTATACGCACTAGTTTTCTATAACCTCCAGCCATTTTTTTACTTATTATTGCTTTTCGTATGCGCCTACATCGCAATGGGGATCTGTGATGCTGCAGAATTCCACATGATGCAGAAAGATCCTTCCAGTATTATTTTGGATGAGTTCGTCGCGATTCCCTTTATTTTTATTGGGCTGAATGGCTATCAGGGATTAGCTGCGGATTGGAATGGTTGGCCGGTTTACTTAGGGGGTTTTATCTTGTTTAGGATATTCGATATCGTGAAGCCCTTTGGGATCACTAAGCTGGAAAAAATCGATGGAGGTTTAGGCTGTGTAGCTGATGATCTTGTTGCGGCATCAGTCAGTTGTTTATTGCTGCATATAATTTTACTGAGTTTTTAATAATATGATTATCGACAAAATTAAAAGTCTAGAATCTCGCTTTGGACAATGGTCGATTCCTAATCTAGCCATTTATATTATAGGGATTCAGGCAATTGTTTACGCTTTAATTGTCGGGGGTTTGGTCGACTACCAGAGCTTATTTCTGATACCCTCAAAGATCTTAATCGACGGAGAATACGGGCGACTCTTCACCTTTTTCTTTATTCCTCCCACAATTCCAAATTCTATATTTGGTGCATTTTTTCTTTTTATCTTCTGGTATGTGTTCTTCATGATCAGTGGGGCACTTGAAGCCTTTTGGGGTACTTTTTTGTTTAATGTTTATGTTTTTCTGTGCATTGCTTTAACCGCACTGTGCGCCTTTGTGGGCTTTTGGATTTCTAAAGACATAGGTGCTTACGTTCAGCCAGAAATACTCTTTATGAGTTTATTCTTAGCCTTTGCTATGATCCGTCCTAATATGGAATTTCTGCTGTTCTTTATAGTTCCTGTAAAGGTCAAGTACTTAGCGATGCTTTCTCTGGCTTTCTTTGTATTATCGTTAATTTTGTCTCCAAGTCTGGGCGCTCAAATTATTTTACTTGGGCAAATATTGAATTTCATTTTGTTTTTTTCTGGATCAATTTTGGAGAATTTTAAAAATCGAAAAAGGCTGAAAGAACACCAAGCCCGCAGTGATGCCCATAAAGAAAAACCTATGCATACGTGCTCCATCTGTGGGGTGACTGACAAAACGAATAAAGATTTAGAATTTAGATACCGTTCAGAGAATAATCAGTTGCTTTGTGTATGTTCAAATTGTAAAGCTTAGGTATACTTTTAAATCTATTGGACCGGACTATGAGTGAAAATAAACCAGTTATATTAACCTGCGCGCAACCAACGGGAGGCTTAACCATTGGTAACTATCTTGGGGCTATTAAAAATTGGGCAGATATGCTCGAGGGTAATACCTGTTTTTTCGGTATCGTAGATATGCATGCAATCACCGTAGATTATACTCCAGCAGAATTAAGGAAAAATTCCTTATCCTGTGTCGCTCAATACATTGCCTGTGGTATTGAGCCTGAGAAAGCGAATATGTTTATTCAGTCCCATGTTACTGGGCACGCCGAACTCGCTTGGGTATTGAGTTGCATTACCCCCTTAGGTGAATTGCAAAGAATGACCCAATTTAAAGATAAAGTTCAAGTCCAAGCTAAAACTCAAGGGTTAGGTTCAAACATAGAAGGTGATGATTCGATTGAAAATCAAGACCCCACCTCCCGTGTATCGATAAATTCTGGTTTACTTATGTATCCGGTTTTAATGGCCGCAGATATCCTTTTGTATAATGCAGATGCAGTGCCGGTCGGTGCCGACCAAAAACAGCACTTAGAGTTATGCCGAAATCTAGCACAAAGATTTAACCAGAGATATTCCGATACCTTTAAAGTGCCGGAGCCTTTCATTCCAAAATTTGGGCAAAGAATTATGTCTCTTCAAGATCCAACAAGGAAAATGTCCAAAAGTGACCCTAATAAAAATGCCACACTCTTCCTATTGGACGACCCTAAGCTTATAAAAAAGAAAATCATGAGTGCAGTCACGGATTCCGCACGAGATATTGAGCTCTCAGAAAGCAGGCCGGGTTTGAGTAATTTAATAAATATCTATTCTGCTTTTTCGGATCAGACACCGGAAAGCATCGTTCAGAGCTTCAAAGGTAAGGGCTATGGCGACCTGAAGTCAGACCTAGCTGATCTAGTCATTGAGAAACTAAAGCCCGTACAAGAGCGCTATCATAACCTGATGAAGGATCCTGCATACCTAGAGGCTGTTTTAAAAGAGGGCGCCGAAGCAGCTCAAAAACAAGCGTTTAAGATGCTCAGGAAAGTTTACAAGAAGTCTGGATTTCTCAATCGTTCATAAGTAACTAAGTCCCCTCATATCAATATTTTATATTATTGAGTAAGGCTTTAGGGAAAGTTCTGTTTTATAAGTTAACCTTAATATATTTAATGCAAAATACGAGCCAGTTTGATGCCCTTGCACGTTCGAACTTAAATTCATCAGTCGGAGCTTTTGTAGCTGAAGTCATTGCTCGATTGGGAGTCGAATTAGTGATCACCTGCCCAGGTTCCCGATCTACGCCCTTGACGATTGGAGCTACTAGGAATTCAAAATTAGAAACGCTTTCGATCTTGGATGAACGCTCTGCAGCGTTTTTTGCATTGGGGCATGCCAAGGCCTCCCATAAACCTGTGGTCCTTATTTGCACTTCAGGAACAGCTTGTGCTAACTTCTTTCCTGCCATCGTCGAAGCCCAATTAAGTGGCGTACCCTTAATTGTTTTCACGGCAGATCGACCCTTCGAACTCCGAAATTGCGCAGCTGGTCAGGTCATTGATCAAACCAAAATATACGGAGATTATGTGAATGCATTCTACGAAATAGGCTTACCTGAGAAGGGTACTGATTATCTGGATTATTTGCGACAGACTTTAGTGCATGCGGTGAACCAATCTATAGGCCAGGTGCTAGGTCCCGTGCATTTGAATTTTTCATTTAGGGAGCCTTTATCACCCGACACAGAAAATACTCCAATCATTTCAGCGGAGGATTTAGAGCGCTCTGCTTCGGTGATTGTCAGGACGACAGAGCTTTCTGTTCCGGAAGTGTCGATTGATCCATTGTTAATAGAACGTTTATCGAGTCATCGAAAAGGGGTTATTATAGTGGGGACCGTTGAGCCCGTTTTTGAAGATCCAACATTTGTTGCCTCTTTATCAGCAGTATCCAAGCAGCTTGGGTGGCCCATTATAGCCGACGTCTTGAATCCAGTTCGCAATAACGCGGATGCCTTCGGTTTGCTGGTGACACATTATGATACTTTTTTAAAGGATCCCAACTTCAAGGAATCGTTAAAGCCAAGCGCTATTTTGCAAGTGGGTCCATTGCCGACCAGTAAAGTTTTAAGGTCATGGGTCGAGGAATCTAAGGCGCATCAATTTTTATTAAGTGATGGATCTAGGAATATAGATTCGCTCCATGGCTTTTCAGTTCCCTTGAATGGAAGCGTTGTGTCTTTAGCGAAAGGCTTGTCGCAATCAATGGCCGATAAAGAATGGAATGGGCTGTGGGCTCAAGCCGAAGCTTACTACGAAAAGGCGGTAGCCAATAAGCTCGATGCATTAGAAGGAGTTTTTGAAGGGCAGTTTTCAGCTTGGCTCTCAGAATATACACCTATAAATACCTCAATCTTCATTGCGAATAGCATGAGTGTCCGCTATGCAGAAGCTTTTTGGAAGAAGAGTAATTCTAAAAATAAGATATTCTTCAACCGTGGCGCCAATGGGATTGATGGTACTTTAAGTACGGCGATGGGGATTGCTCATAAGGGAAATCCGGTTGTTTTACTCTGCGGTGATTTAGCATTTTTACATGATATTAATGGATTGCTCGCATCTAAATCTTTGAAAGGTAAGCTCACTATTTTGCTGATGAATAATAATGGGGGCGGAATATTCGAACATTTGCCGATCGCCGGGCATAGTAGCTTTGAAAATTATTTTGCCACACCCCAAGAGGTTGATTTTGAGCAATTATGCGCCGCCCATAAGGTCGCTTACCAGGCTGCCGAAGACAAGGCTTCACTGCTTCAATGTTTAGAAGACCTTAATCAGTCAGGAATCAAGGTGCTGGAAGTTAAAACAGACCGCAAAAAGGATGTTTTAACATTTCAAAATCTCAAAGCAGTGTTAACGTAAACCAATTAACAAAGAACTATTATGGATTGGAAAAAAGTTAAAGATTACAGTGATATAATTTACGAAAAATTTAACGGCGTAGCCAAAGTTACCATCAATCGCCCGCATAGGCGTAATGCCTTCACTCCAGATACAGTCGATGAAATGATCGACGCTTTTTCTGACGCACGGGATGATACCAGTATCGGCGTTGTTTTGTTGACCGGATTTAACCCTCAAAACGATGGGAAATTTGCATTTTGTTCTGGGGGAGACCAGAAGATTCGTGGTGAACAGAAAGGTGGCTACATCGGGACAGATGGTGTGCCTCGTTTGAATGTTCTGGATCTGCAGAAACTGATTCGCTCAATGCCGAAAGTCGTCATCGCACTTGTCGCCGGATACGCTATCGGCGGTGGTCATGTGCTTCATGTCGTTTGTGATTTGACCATTGCCGCAGACAACGCTGTTTTCGGTCAAACCGGACCTAAAGTTGGTAGTTTTGATGGAGGTTTTGGGGCTAGTTATTTAGCGAGAATTGTCGGCCAAAAGAAAGCTAAAGAGATTTGGTATTTATGCCGTCAATATTCTGCACAAGAGGCTGAGGACATGGGCTTAGTCAATAAGGTCGTACCTTATGAGTCGCTTGAAGCAGAGGGTTACCAATGGGCACAGGAAATTCTTGAACACAGCCCGCTGGCGATTCGTTGCTTAAAATCTGCCTTCAATGCAGAAACCGATGGTCAACAAGGTATTCAAGAATTGTCTGGAAATGCTACTTTGCTCTATTACTTAACCGAGGAGGGCGAAGAGGGTCGTAAGGCTTGGAATGAAAAAAGAAAGCCTGATTTTAAAAAATTTACTTGGCTTCCTTGATTAGGATTGAATGCTCACTCAATAATCTATGAGTAAACAATTTCTTATAACTACGGCTATTGACTATGCTAACGGATCTCCGCACATAGGTCATGCATACGAGAAGATTTTGACGGACGTTATTGCTCGTCATAAAAGATTATCGGGCGTGCCCGTTAAGTTTATAACTGGATTGGACGAACATGGCCAAAAAGTGCAAATGAGCGCGGAGAAGAAAGGGGTCGAGCCAATTGAGATCTGTGATTCTTTAGCTGGGGAATTTCAATCCTTATGCCAACGTCTCAATATCACTAACGATGATTATATCCGAACCACTGAGCCTAGACATAAGAAGGTGGTTCAGTCGGTACTTCAGCAGCTCTTTGACGAAGGTCAGATATATAAAGCGGACTACAATGGCTTTTACAGTATTCGTCAGGAACAATTTGTGACTGAAAAAGAACGTGAGAATGGAGCCTGGCCTCAGATTTATGGCGAGGTTATCGAAGTCACTGAAACAAACTACTTCTTCAAGTTATCACAGTACCAAGATTGGTTGATTGATTTTATTAAATCAAATGAGAGTATTATTTACCCAAGATTTAGAAGCGCCGATGTTTTAAATTTCCTCAAAGAACCGCTCAATGATTTGTGCATCTCAAGACCGAAAGAAAGGCTTTCTTGGGGTATAGAATTGCCCTTCGATAGTGGCTTTGTCACCTATGTTTGGTTTGATGCCCTCGTTAATTACATCACAGCATCGGGTTATGGCTCAGACGCTTTTGAAGCAAATTGGCCGGCTGATTATCATGTGATTGGTAAAGACATACTATCACCACCACACGCAGTTTATTGGCCGATCATGCTTAAAGCTCTAGGTTTAGAGATGCCTAAGCATTTCCTAGTTCATGGTTGGTGGCTGAGTTCTGGATCTAAAATGTCAAAGTCCGATGGCCATGTTGTGAATCCTCTTGATTTAATCGATACCTACGGTTCAGACGCTTTCCGCTATTTTGTAATTAGAGAGATGAATGTAGGACAGGATAGTGAATTTTCATTAGACCTATTCCAAAGTCGCTATAATTCAGACTTAGCGAATGACCTAGGGAACTTAGTCAGCCGTTTGCTGAATATGGGCCACCGCTTTGCCGATGGAACGGTCCCGTCATCAACGATAAAAGAAGCTGAAGAACTTACGGTTTTAGCGCATTGGTCAGAACTCAAGGAGCATATTTTTGATTTATACGATAACTTCCAATTTCATAAAGCGCTTGAGCAGATCTTTGCTTTTGTTGCCGAGCTTAATCGCTATACAGAACTTAGAGCACCTTGGAAATTAGCAAAATCAGAGCTGGATGAAGACAAGCAGCGCCTCGCAACGACTTTAGCTTATATGTCTGAAGGGCTGCGTCTTTCCGCAGTTGTTTTATCGCCCGTTATGCCTGATATAGCTGCTAAGGTATTGAATTTATTAGGCTCTAGCTCAATTGATTCCTATGAGGGACAATTGGAGTGGGGCAATTCATTGGCGGGTGGGACTTTCGGGGAAAAGATTATATTATTCCCTAAAAATGAAGCTTAATATCCTCGTGAAAATTGCTGGGTACACCTCGGTATTAGAGGAAATTTAAGAGTCCCAAGAAGCTATTATATAAAGTAGCGAATGTAGGCCTTCTCTCTTAATCCCGAGAGCCATGTCTCAATTGAATCTTTCATTATTTCCTTTGCTAGGATCTGTTCAATGACCTCTCTAACTTGGGAAATGGGCTGGATACCCTCTCTCTGAATTGATTCAGCGTATAAAATGAACACATTGGAGCCAAGTACGATAGGATTAGTGAATTCTTTTTCATTTAGGCTGAAGGCTATATCAGAGAGTTCGGTTCTTAAGTCTTCGCGCTTAACCCATCCCCAATCGCCATTAGGCCGGTTGTAGGATCCTTTTCCGTATTGATTAGCAAGATCCTTAATTGAGCTTCCGGCATTCAATTGCTCTACGATGGAAGCCCCTTTTTCTATAATGCGATCAATTGGTTGGTCAGCTGAAGCGGTTAGAATGATTTGCTTTAGATGAATTGAGGCAGGCTGATAAAATTTAATTTTGTTTTTAAAGTAAAAGGCCTCAATTTTTTCTGGGCTAACTTCTACTTGGCTTTGTTGATTTCTTGAACGCATGGCTCGTATGATGATATCATCTTTTAAATCATCTCGGAATTGAGACTGCGTTTTTCCAATAATTTTCAGGTAAGCAAGGAATTGGCTACGGTTGCCATCAAAATCATCCTTGATCGTGGATTCATATTGGTCATCTATATATGAGCTTGGGATTATGATTCCATCGTCTAATGCCTTTTTCACAATGATGATGCGATCAACCATATTGGTGAGCAATTCTCGGCTCGCTTCATTGATTAATTTTGAAAATTCAGCTTCATTCTTAGCTTGGAGTCTTATTTTCGGGACGATTGGCTCGAGTGATTTCCTTAATTGCTCGAAGGTTATGATTTCTCCCTCAGCGACCGCGGCAATTCCATTTCCTAGCATATTGAGCGAACTAGCGTCATTGCTCTTTTGGGAGTAGGCAGCAGTTCCAAGGAATAGTAAACAAGCGATAGAAACTAAGATTTTTTGGATCATTTCTTTTTTAATTTTTTGAGAAAATTTTGAATTTCATTTAAACGTAATTTAGTCGTTGCTTGGGTCAAGCGAGGAAATCGAGCTCCAATTTTATAGAATTCATTCTTTGTATGCGCATAGGTGCATTTTAGCTGACTGGCTTCAGATCTAATTGAGCTGAAGCCTGCCTGAGCTCCTAGGATACGAATCTTATGGATTTTAAGCAGTATCTGAACGGGTTCTGGGAACTCTCCAAAGCGATCGGCTAATTCTTTTTGGAGATCATTTATCGCGCTTATATGCTTCGCCATAGATAAAGCTCTATGGAAGTAGATCCGGAAACTCGCTTCTGAAATATAGTCTTTAGGTATGGTCGCATAACCAAAAAGCTTATTTTTGGGTTTTTCAGTATCACCAGAAATTAGAGGCCTTGGGGTTTTACTTTGCTTGGTATCCGCATCCTTTTTCTCTCCGTAGAGGATAAAGTCTAGATTTACATCCGTCCAAATAGTATCAGAGCCCGGCTCATTTCTCAGGCGAGCGATACTTTCTTTTAAGAGTTGGCAATAAAGCTCAAATCCAATGCCCATGATGTGTCCACTTTGTTCAGCCCCTAAGAGATTTCCGGCGCCTCTTAATTCTAAATCACGCATTGCTATCTTAAAACCAGAACCCAATTGGTTGTACTGCTTCAAAGTACTCAAGCGTTTGTGAGCACTTTCTACTAATGCTATATGCCTATGGAGAAAAAGGTAAGCGTATGCCTGTCGATTGAATCGACCGACACGTCCTCTTATTTGGTAGAGCTGTGCTAGCCCAAAGCGGTCCGCGCCTTCGATAATTAATGTATTGCAGTTCGGTATATCAATCCCTGACTCGATGATTGTTGTGCAGACCAAAACATTGAATTCCCCATTAATAAACCGCACCATAGTTTTCTCTAAAAGGCCTTCATCCATTTGACCGTGGCCGACCGCGATCTTTAAATCCGGCAGTAATTCTCTTAATTTACCGGCGACAGCATCTATAGATTCCACGCGGTTATGCAGGTAAAAGACTTGGCCACCTCTAGAGGTTTCTCGAATGATCGCCTCGCAGATTAAATCAATATCATAACTTTTTACGATTGTCTCAATTGGCTTTCGGTCAACCGGGGGAGATTCTATGACACTCATAGACCGTGCGCCAGAGAGTGCGAGGTGCAAGGTGCGTGGAATGGGAGTGGCGGTTAAGGTTAAGATATCTACATTTTGAGCAATTTCCTTTATTTTTTCTTTTTGCTTCACCCCAAATCTTTGTTCTTCGTCGATTACCAGTAAGCCTAATTTCGGGAAATGAACATCTTTACTGAGTAAGCGATGCGTTCCAATGACCAGGTCTATTTTGCCTTCGGCTAAGGAAGCTAATATTTTTTTGTTTTCTTGGGCAGAATGGAAACCGCTCACCGTCGCCATTTCAATTGGGAAATCGACGACACGCTCTTTAAAGGAATTAAAATGCTGTTGGCAAAGTACAGTGGTCGGTACCAAGAAGGCGACCTGCTTGCCTGCCATAATCGCCTTGAAGCACGCGCGAATTGCAATTTCAGTTTTACCGTAGCCAACGTCACCGCAAATCAATCGATCCATCGGTTTAGTTTGTTCCATATCATCCTTAGTTTCTTTTATCGCGATTAACTGGTCGCGCGTCTCGGTATGAGGGAATCCATCTTCAAATACTTTTTGCCAGGGGTGGTCTTCGGGGAAGGCATAACCGTCGACTTGGGCGCGCTCAGCATGGAGCTTAAGTAACTTTGAGGCATAGTCCAAGGTGGCGTGTTCTGCATTGGTCCTAGTTTTGATCCATTGGGCTGAACCAATCTTCGCAAGCTTAGGATCTTTTTTTGCGAAACCCAAATAACGCGTCAGTAAGTGCGCTTCTCGCATAGGCACATGAAGTTGCATGGCTTGATCGAATTCTACAGTGATCACTTCAGATTGAGTGCCAGATATCTCAAGATAGGTGATCCCTCGGTAGCGGCAGAGACCGTGTTGTAAGTGGACGAGAATGTCTCCATCTATGAGCTCGGAGAAATCTAATAATTGTAAGACTTGTGATTTGAGCTTACGACTTTCTGGGTTTTTAGCGGGCGCATGCGTATCAATTATATCGTTTTCATTCACTTGAATGAACCCGCGCTTAAGGTATTTGAGTGCTGCTTTGGGCTGAATGAAAAAACTTCCGCTTATTTCTGATTCATGTAACGAAAGCTCCAAGGTACGTTTTGTCTTAACCGCATCCAGAGTCTCAGAAATCAGTTCGCGATTCATCTTATTTTTGTATAAGCAGTGAACGGTAGGGAGCTTTCCTTGAGTGAATTTTTTCTCAATGTTTTGGAAAAAATTTGAGGCTCTATCGATTGCACTTTCTGGATCTTTTAGATGCTTCAGTGAGAGAGTACTGGGGGGATTAGGGTCATCTTTAGCCTGACTTATTAAAGGGACTCTCTTTGCATCGGTGAATAAAATCGGCTCTAAGTCAAATTCGCACAATCCAATACTGGAGTCCTTTGATTGCTTACGATTGTTTACAATATCTTGGAGCGTCTTGGGTATTTTGGGCTTTTTTTTAGCTTCGCTAATTTCGGTGGCATTGATGCGATAAGGGTGCTCTCGCTCAAGAGCATTTGGGTCGTCCAGTATCCATGTAATTGAATCTTTGGGGAGGAATGCTCCGAGTGTATCTTCTCCTTGCTGATCTATAAAGCTTGGCGGAATGCTCAGCTCTTGAACACTCTTTATGCTTCTTTGGGAAGCTGGATCATAGATTCTGATGGATTCGATTTCATCACCAAAAAAATCAATCCGAAAGGGCACTGATTGGTTTATGGGGTAAATGTCGATCAGACCGCCGCGAACAGCAATCTCGCCAATATTCTCACAAGAAGATTCGGCGTCATAATTGAGTTGCTCGGTAAGGGTTTTAATCAGCGTATTATAGTCGTATTTTGCACCCACTTTTAGGAAACAACTATTTTTAATAAAAGCATCACTTTGTGGGAAATCTCCAAATAATGCTTCTGGGGTACTGACAATCAGTAGCTGATTTGAGCTATTTTCGTGAAGGTGTAAAAGAGCAGAAAGCCTTTTTGATATCCGAGTTCTTTTGGAACTTTCGTTTAAGTCTCTCGGGGGCGACTCGGGGAAGGGCACTGCTTTAATCGTTTTTTTAGAATCAATGATTTCTAAATAAGCTTCAATTTTCTTAATATAAGGCTCTAGGTTACCTGGATTAGAGGTTAATAAGATATTGATCTTATTGGCTTCCTCCAAAATTGCGGCGCTGGTAACGACAAGTTTCGCGCTTGGGATAATTCCCGTGTAAAGTGTACCTTCCATTGAGCGTCTTTATTGATCGTTTAAGAAATCTTATTTTATAAGTTTTTAAAGCCGCGAAGAACTATTGTAAGGCTTCTAAGGCATCCTTAGCTGCACTTATTTCCGCATTCTTAATCGATGAGTCAGTTCCGGTTCCGAGTTCTCGCTCGCCCAAAAAGACTTTAACTGTATGAACCTTTTGGTGGTCTGGGCCTGAACTTTTAATCAATTTATATTCAGGTAAGTGATTTGCATCTTGAGCTTGCGACCACTCTTGGAGTTTTCCTTTTGGATTAAGAATCTTAATTTTCTTAGACACACAGGCTAATTCTTCTTTAAAAGCTTCTAGAATCCAATCTTTTGCTATGGTCGAACCCGCATCTAAATAAATCGCAGCGATCAATGCTTCAAAGCTGTCTTCTAACATTTTTGAAGAAGGTTCCCCGAAGTTCTTCTTTTGTGAATCACTGATCTTTAGGTACTTATCTAAGTGCATCTCTAATGCCTTTTTAGAAAGTGATTTTCCGTTAACGATCGCTACGCGCATCGCATTCATGTCCCCTTCATCCGCATCAGGAAAATGCTCAAAAAGCCATTCAGATATAGACCAAGACAGAAGGCTGTCTCCGAGAAATTCATAGCGCTGATAATCTTGTGCATGCTCTGAAAGGCTTGGGTGCGTGAGTGCAATATCCAAGAATTTTTCATTTATGAATGTATAATGTATATTTGGATATGCTTGCATATTTTTCTTAAAATTATTCCTAAATGATTTTCCTGCTTGCGACTTTGAGTAAGAAAAGCATAAGCCTAGCTATAGAATTCATTTTTTGATTTTCATCAACTAGGATCATAAATTATTTAACCCAACATTAACTTGTCGAACACAAAGAAAAAAGAAAATAATCAAGGTAAAATATTCGTATTAGACACAAATATTTTGCTACACGACCCTCTATGCCTGCATAAATTTGAGGATAACACGATTGCGATTCCTGTTGAAGTCTTAGAGGAATTGGATCGAAAGAAATCTGCGCCTGGTGAATTGGGATTCTCTGCTAGAAAAATACACCGAGACTTAAGGGCACTTTTTGATAATGATTTAGAAACGGATCATAAGCTTAAGGAAACATTCCGCTCGGCACTGTCTCGGCCCTTACCTGGTGGCGGTCAATTGATTGTGGTAATAAATGACTTTTTGATTAATTCAGGTGATAGTGAGAGCTTTAATCAACTTAGAGCTACCTTGGTGGACATGGAGAAAATGGATAGTCGTATTTTGGCTTCAGTCTTCTTTCTAAAAGAAATCAGTGAGGAATCTCGGGTGATCTTAGTGACTAAGGATGCCAATATGGCATTAAAGGGAATCGCCTTAGGCCTTGAGGTCCAAGATTATATGAATGACAAAGTGTCCAACATGAAAATGGGCTCTGGCTATAATGAATTGGAGTTGTCGGCCAAAGATTATGCCCTTTTTATCGAAGACCATGGTGTGGATTTAGCTCCGGAAGCAACCAAGCATTTATATTTAAACGAATACGTTTACCTAAAGCATGAATCTAATCGGGAAGTGGCTCGCTACCGCGGAGAAGGCCAGTTTGAGGGCTTAATCTTAGGGGATTCCATGGGCATTAAGATTCCTAAGGGGATTCGGATCCAGCCCTTAAACCATGAGCAGAGAATGCTCATTGATGCTTTGCTCGATGAAGATATTAAGCTTATCACTTGTAATGGAAAAGCGGGAACTGGAAAAACCTTAGTGGCTATTGCCATGGCTTTATATCAAACTCTTGGCGAGGATAACATTTATGAGCGAGTCTTTATCACGCGACCGCTTGTTCATATCGGTAAAGATACCGGTGCGCTACCCGGGACTCTCGATGAGAAAATGGCGCCCTATATAGCACCCTTTTTTGATAACCTTGAAGTACTATTCAGTAATCGAAAAGTTAAGAATGATCCGGACGCGTTGAATTCAGAAACCATTTTTGAAAAGATCACCTCAAATCGTAAGCGCAAAAAAGCGATCGCTAAGTTAGCAAAGCAGCCGTCATCTATGGAAGGGGACGGTGATGAACAAGAAAAGCCGAGGAAGCCTTATCAATTTCTTTTCGATTTCGGAATCGTGGTTGTTGAAGCAATGACCTTTATCCGCGGCCGATCACTTGCGAACACCATATTTGTCATAGATGAAGCTCAGAACTTAACCCCGCATGAGGCTAAAACTGTAGTTTCAAGAATGGGAGAGGGTTCTAAAGTTATCTTGCTCGGAGATCCAAATCAGGTCGACAGTATGTTCCTAGATGCGATGTCCAATGGACTCGTACATACGGCACAGCGCCTGAAAGGAAACGAGATTACCGCCCATATCGAGCTGTCGAAGGGTGTTCGTTCAGAGCTTGCAGAATTGGCGGCTGATTTACTTTAAGGCCTCGAGGATTACCCGTGGATTTATCCGTGCTTTTATCTTTAATATAACCTAATTTGTCCTTTAATTAAAGATTATGCGATTTTTACTGACATCTCATGGGTCAACGGGGGATATATTTCCGGTGATTCGCCTAGGACGTGCTTTGCTCGAAGCAGGGCATGACGTGCGTTTTGCGACGGTGTCCCTCTTTCAAAAAGATGTAGAAAAAGCAGGGCTTAAGTTTGTAAAACTGCCACCCGACTGGGATCAAAATGCATTTTCTGAAGCGATGCGGGAATTAACTAAGTCAAAGAATCCGGTTGATTTGCTCAAAATCATTTATTCAGAAGCGGACCCATTCCTCGATGAAATCATTGAGATACTCAGGCGTGAGTTGTTAACTGCAGATGCCTTTGTGAGTAATTATGTCTTTGGTAATCTATGTCGTTTAGCGCGTCAACTAGAGGTGCCGTGTGCGGTCACGACCTTTGCCCACAATGCAGTGCCTTCCCTTTACAACCCGCCCATACCCTTACCTCGAAGTTTTATCATCCCAAGTATCCTGACCAAGCGGATTAACCGGTTTTTATGGACCGTCGCGGACAAGTATGTTTCCTGGAATCTAAATCAAGTTATTGGTGATAGCTTGAACCGTAATGAAATTGGTGAAGTAGAAAGTTATCTTATTAACCCAGCAGATAAGGTTTTAGTCACGGTATCACCTTCCTTGTTTGAGCCAAAAGAGCTCTGGGATGATCGATTCAGCTTCACTGGATACTTGCGTTGGCAAGCGCCTGAGGATCCAGCTACTCAGGAAAGCTTAGAAAAATTCTGCGAAGGTGATAAAGTCCCTGTACTTACTTTCGGCAGTGTGACTTTTGAGAACACCCGCAAGATCATGCGAAGATTTTTAAAAAATTGGCCTGCAGGTAAGAAGATTATAATTCAATCAGGTTGGGCGCAGCTTGCGATTGAACGAAGCACCACCAATATTTTTACAATTGATCGTATTTCCCATGACCAACTCTTTAAATTTGCCTCAGTGGTGATTCACCATGGAGGGGCGGGGACAACAGCCAGCGTTTTATTTGCCGGAGTCCCTCATATCGTTGTGCCTCATTTTGGTGATCAGAAATTCTTTGGAAACGAGGTTAAGCGGCTTGGGGTCGGAGTGAGCCTCCGTCTATCAAAATGGCCAGAAGATCTACCGCGCGCAGTTCGTAAAGTAGAAAGAAGCAAGAAACGCCTTAAAAAAGCAGCCGAACTCGCTCGAACATTGGCCAATGAAAATGGCTCAGAAAGAGCCGTTAAGGAGCTTGAGCAATTAGTTTTAGATAAAGAAAAAGCCCAATAAAAAAGATCCCTTAATCGGGATCTTTAGGTAAAGCATCTTTGAAGACTTTTAAAAATGGCTGCTCAGGCTGGGATCGAACCAGCGACCAAGTGATTAACAGTCACCTGCTCTACCGCTGAGCTACTGAGCAACGATAAAAGTTTGTCTTACTCTTTGCCTATAAAGTTCGCAATGAACCAAAAAGATGAGGAATAAAACAGAAGTAATCTACAAGACAGATAGATTTTGCATTTTCAAGAATAAAAACAAAACTTTTTCAATTGAAGGGGTTATTGATAAAACAAGGGTGCGTAAGCGGGCTAAGACATTGGACGAAGCTGTGCTGCTCTAGCGGAGTAATATGGAGTGCCAGTTGATTACCTTACTTTAGAGGTCACAGGCTTATAATTAGCTATTGCATAGCTTAGCGGGTTTTATAGAGTCCCTATTATGAAACATCTACTCCTTGCCCTTTCACTGCTTTTAAGCACCTCTTTGTATGGACAAATTGGTCCCGATGGTACGGGTACAGTGTATGGCTATTATATTGGTCCGTATATTGATATCGGATGGAGTAATGCTGACCTCGCTGCCGCAGACCTCTCTGGAGCTAACCTCGCTGGTGCTCGTCTCGGTGGAGTTAACTTCTCTGGAGCATTACTCAGTAATGCAAACCTCGCTGGTGCTGACCTCGCTGCTGCTGACCTCGCTGGTGCTGACCTCGCTGGTGCTGACCTCGCTGGTGTGCAACTAATTTTAGCTGACCTCTCTGGTACTAATTTAACTGGGGCTAACCTCGCAGGAGTAAAAAGTGGAAACATTATAGGTACTCCATCACTCCCTCCAGGTTATCAAATAGTTAATGGATATATTGTTGGTCCGGGTGTTGTACTATTGACCGCTCGCGTTCAATATAGTGACCTATCTGGCGCTGACCTTTCTAATACTGATCTCCGTAGTGCGAACTTAGCTTATTCCGACCTATCTGGCGCTGACTTTACTAATGCATCCCTCTATGATGCTAACCTCATTGGTGCTAACCTCACTAATGCTGACCTCTCTGGTGCGAACCTCTTTGGTGCTGACTTCACTAATGCTGACCTCACGGGAGCAATAATTTCTAGCACAACTACATTCTCAACCGACCTCAATATGAATTGGTTCAGTTCTCAAGGTGCAATTGTCCCGACTGGAACTATTATTACTAACAATTACACATTAGAAACATATTCATCTACTGACTTAGAAAATTGGACTCTAATTAAGTCCGAAACCATAGAGTCAAGTGAGGACATTCTGTTTCTTAAAAGCCGTGTAGTAGAAGCAGAATAATTAGCTATTGCAGAGCTTAGGGGGTTTTATAGAGTCCCTAGTATGAAAAATCTACTCCTTGTATTTTCAGTGCTTTTAAGCAGTTCCTTGTGTGGACAGATCGGTCCCGATGGTACAGGAACAGTCAATGGCGTTTACATTGGTCCAAATACCGACTTATCTGGTGCAGACCTCACGGATGCAGACCTCACGGATGCTGACTTAACTGGGGCAGATTTAACTGGGGCAGATTTAACTGGGGCTGTTCTATCTGGTGTAATTGGGGTGAATATTACAGGTAGTCCTACGTTACCAGAGGATTATCAAATGGTTAATGGGTACATTATAGGGCCTAGAGTCAATCTCTCTAATGCTGACCTCTCGGGTGCTAACCTAGCTGGGATTAGTGCATCGCGGGCAAACTTTACTGATGCCAATTTTACTGGAGCTGACCTGTCGGGCATCAATTTGATGAGGGCTAATCTTACGAGGGCTAATTTTACTAGCGTCCTCCTAATAGATGCTAAACTGAATATGGCCAATCTTAGTGATGCTCAATTTGTACAAAGTACATTGACTAATGCCAATCTTACTTCTGCCAATCTAAACAATGTATTTATAGTAGATTCAGATTTGTTTGGAGCTATTGCAAGATATGCTACGTTCAGTAATGCATTTTTGGCTGATTGTGACCTGACTAATTCCAAGCTTTATAACGCTGATTTAAATAATGCTAGATTTGATGCAGTAAATCTAACAAATGCTACCCTGTCTTATGCCAACCTCGACGGTGCGGTTATAAATACTGATATGGATTATCATAGGGCTTATTTCGGCTACTCCTCCCTGAATGCTATAGCAGACGAGGCAAATAGTATTTCTACTTTTGGCACATATTTTTCACCTTCAACCGAATTTTATTCAGCCGGATTTATTAATGGTTTTAGAAGTTATTTTGGTAGCAGTCCGTCAAATCAAATAATATTTCCCAGACGTTATTCAGAAGAATCTAATTCAGATGGGTTAATGAACCTCGAGACCTACGTTACATTAGGTGTGTCAGAACGCCCTGCTATAATTAATAGAAGTAACTCATATACCTTACCTGTACCATTGTCCCCGGATTATACTTTTTTTAAATCAGTACTTAATCAGTCGCCAGATAACAATTTTATATATGCATTAGAAATTTATGCGTCTAGTGATTTGGGAAACTGGATACTTTTGGACACTATTAACTGCAATGCTATCGTTAACCCTAGTGATATCAAATTAAGATTGGTCATGCCAGAGTAACCCATAGGTCTTGAACCCCGCCCGGCCTTATTTATAAACGGCTTTAAATGGTATTTTTTGTCTAATCCTAATCCCTGTTATGTAGCCATCATTAATGCCTGGATTATATTTAAATGATTTAAGTCCATTTACAGCGGCATCATTAAGAATTTTATCTGTAGATGAAAGTATTTTAAATGATTTAGGTCTTCCAAGTCTATTTATGATATACTCAACTATTACATCGCCCTGTGGTCGTTCGGTGCTTTTCCCGAATTTCACCTCGCCGTATGGATATTTGATTCTTACATTCTTTGTAATTAATTTAGGCTTAACGGAAGGAAACTTTATATCTTTGCCATTAAGTAATTTGGGTCTGCTTTTAAAGAGCTCTATCAATGAATCCAAGTGTGCTTTTTGATTCTTCTTATCGAACATTATTCTTTGTAAATTAGGACTTATATTATTACTATAGTAGCCTATTATTTCTTCGTCACTTGAAAGATTTTTTAGCTTTTTTTCAGAAGGTAAATCTGCATCAATTTGGTTAACCTCATCAATGAAGGTCGATACGATGACCTTAACATAATCACCTTTAAGACTAGCTTTAAAATAATCTGCATTTTTCATTTTATCTAGCTTGTTGAATTCTATAATTTCATTGAGCTGATATGTGTAGGCGCTGAATATAGGTTTTAACTCATTTTTATTCAGTGATATGAGCTTATTTAAGTTTTCCTGCTGATTTGAAAACACTAGGCTAATTGGCAATAAGCATAAGAGTAAAAGTGTCAGTTTCATTTAGGGTTTATAGAATAAATAATTAAGGATTGCTAGTGTAAATAAAAGATATACAAAGCCTATACTTTTATATTGCAGAAAATACATTTCCTGTAACCCTCACTTACCCATGAGTAGTATCTCATCAGACAACAAATTATCCGCAAAAGAAAACCCCGTAAAAAATGTTGGAAAGAAAACATTTATAAGTGAGTTCTTTTTTGTTTATTCGTTTGGTGCTATAATTCTGTCGAATTTCATCTGGTTTGATTTCTTTAGTTATTTTGGTGAAGAGCACAAACTGTTAGCGGTTTACGTAGGCGTTTGGGTTCCCACCACAATGTCACTTTCCTATGTCTTTAGGATTAGGCCAATCGGTGATAAGCCCAAGTTGGCATATAAATAATTATTACAAAATGGGCTTTAAAAAGAAAATATACAGTAGGTTTTTTATTTTAATGTCTTTGGCATTTCTATCGATGCTATTTTCCAATCTCATTTACTTCAGTTTTGTTCCATTTATACCTGAATCTGAAAGAATCATAACAACCATATATGTTGGCCTTTGGTCTCCTACATTAGTGGCACTCGCCCTAAGATACTTTAAATATTAAGCCCCAGAAAAAGGGGTTTAGTTGAAAAATCATCCAAAAGTCACCCCGATTTACGAGCGTTTAAAATAGGGTTTCCTTAGAGTATTCTGTGAATCCGCTGGGAAGCTAATTCAGCAAAACGGTGAAAATTTTCAT
>CAJWRZ010000015.1 GCA_913045955.1 uncultured Puniceicoccaceae bacterium | reverse complement strand
AATGACAGACCTAAATAAATACAGAAATATCGGTATCTTCGCACACGTTGATGCAGGAAAAACTACAACAACTGAACGTTTCCTTAAATTAACAGGCAAGATTCACAAGCTTGGTGAGGTTCATGACGGAGCTGCAACAACAGACTTCATGGAACAGGAGCAAGAACGCGGTATTACGATCCAGTCTGCGGCTACCACATGTTTTTGGTCCGGTAGTGATGACCAATTTGAACCACACCGCTTCAACATCATTGATACTCCAGGGCACGTTGACTTCACCGTTGAAGTTTACCGCTCTTTGAAGGTTTTAGATGGTGGTGTAGGAGTTTTCTGTGGATCTGGCGGTGTTGAGCCCCAGTCAGAGACTAACTGGAGATACGCCAATGATTCTAAAGTAGCCCGTCTTATTTATGTGAACAAATTAGACAGAATTGGTGCTGACTTCTTTAAAGTTGTTGACCAAATCAAAAATGTACTCGGTGCAACACCTCTTGTAATGGTCCTTCCAATTGGCCAAGAAAGTGAACTTTCTGGCGTGGTAGATTTATTAACCCGAAAAGCTTGGGTATGGGATGAATCAGGCGACCCTCTAAAATATGAGATTAAAGAGGTTCCTGAAGCGATGAAAGCTGATGTTGAAGAATGGAGAGAAAAATTGATCGAAACTGCCGTTGAATTAGACGACGAAGCAATGGAGTCTTACTTAAATGGAGACGAGCCTAGCATTGAAGTTATTAAGAAATGCGTCCGCGAAGGAACTCGTAAATTAAACTTCTTCCCAACCTACTGTGGTTCTTCCTTTAAGAACAAAGGCGTACAGCTTATTCTAGATGCGGTTGTTGATTATCTGCCAGACCCAACAGAAATTAACCCACAACCCGAAGTAGATCCGGAAGGCAATGAAACAGGTGCCTTCGCCGAAGTTGATCCAGAAAAGCCTCTCAGAGCACTTGCATTCAAAATAATGGATGACAAATACGGAGCACTGACCTTCACTAGAGTTTACTCAGGTAGAATCAAAAAAGGGATGAATGTCCTGAACACCTTCACTGGAAAAACTGAAAGAATCGGTCGGATCATTGAAATGCACGCTGATGACCGAACTGAAGTTGAATCCGCTCAAGCTGGAGATATTGTTGCACTGCTTGGAATGAAATCGGTACAAACAGGACACACGCTCTGTGACCCTAACAATCCCGCAACTTTAGAGCCAATGGTCTTCCCTGAACCCGTTATTTCTTTGGCGATTAAACCTAAAGACAAAGGACAGGCTGAAAAACTTGGCACTGCTATTGGAAAAATGGTTGCTGAAGATCCCTCTTTCAAAGTTGAGACCGACGAAGACTCAGGTGAAACAATCTTAAAAGGAATGGGCGAACTTCACCTAGACATTAAAGTAGATATTCTGAAAAGAACCTATGGTGTTGAAGCAGAAATTGGCAAACCTCAGGTTGCCTATCGTGAAACAATCACCGTACCGGTGACTGATTCTTATACTCACAAGAAGCAGTCCGGTGGTTCAGGTCAATTTGCTAAAATCGATTATGTTATCGAACCTCAAGAATCCGGAGTTGGATTTGAGTTTGAATCAAAAGTTGTCGGAGGTAATGTCCCAAGAGAATTCTGGCCGGCTGTTGAAAAAGGCTTCAAGAACTCTATCGATAAGGGTGTATTGGCTGGCTATCCTACCGTGGATATTAAGGTGACTTTAAATGATGGAGCCTTCCACGCAGTTGACTCATCTGCGGTTGCTTTCGAAATTGCTTCCAGAGCTGCTTACAGACAATCATTACCTAAGGGTAAACCAGATATCCTCGAGCCGATCATGAAGATTGATGTCTTCTGTGCTGATGAAAGCATGGGTGATGTCATCGGAGACTTAAACCGTCGCCGTGGAATGATCAAAACTCAAGAACCTGCTTCTACGGGCGTTCGCATCAAAGCAGATGCTCCGTTGAGCGAGATGTTTGGATATATTGGTCATCTTAGAACTATGACTTCAGGTCGTGGCCAGTTCTCAATGGAATTCTCTCACTATGCGCCAACTCCGAAAGCAGTTGCTGAAGTTGTGATCAAGGAAGCTAAAGAGCGCGAAGAAGCTAAGAAGAAATAATCTTATTAATATTTAAATTCAGCATTCGCTGAAGATACAAAAAAAGCCCTTATCATTTCTGATAAGGGCTTTTTGTTTTTTAAAATTTTGTTTTAAAAAGTAAGAGTTCTAGCGATTATCACGTCCTCTTGAAAAACCGCCTCTGTTGTTTGAGAAACCGCCTCTTGAACCACCGCCACTTGAGCGATCGTTTTCTTCTTTAGGTCTTGCCTCGTTAACAACTAAAGCTCTGCCATCAAATTCAGATTCATTCAGTGCTTCAATAGCAGCATTCATTGAATCAGCATTGTCCATTGTGACAAAGGCGAAGCCTCTTGATCGGCCAGTTGCTCTATCTTTTACGATAAAGACATCACTGACATTCCCGAATTCAGCGAAAAGCTGTTTCAACTCATCATCAGTTGCGTTAAAGGAAAGGTTTCCTACGTATATTTTAGTATTCATATAATTATTTAATCTATTTATCTATTACATAGAAGTTCCCAAGATAAGGATGGCAAATAAAATACTGGTTGTATGAATAGCCTAAAAATTACTCAGTCTTCTGTGAAAGAAGATGAATATTCACGAATAAATACGAATAGCAAGCCTCTAATTATAAGATAATTTCTAAAAATAACTAAAATAGGTTGCACTTTAGAAGCCACTTTGGCATCTCAAATAACGTCTGTTTCATAACTAATCTCTTACCAATAAAATGAATATACACGAATACCAAGCAAAAGATCTTCTAGATCAATACAAGGTCGCAGTTCCTAGGGGAATCTCCGCATGCAATGAAGCTGAGATAGATTCGGCAATTAAGTCATTGAATAGCAGCGATTTACTGGTTGTAAAAGCTCAAATCCACGCCGGTGGTCGCGGTAAAGGCACTTTCACTGATGGTTACCAGGGTGGTGTTAAACTCTGCGACTCCCCTAGCAAAGCAAAAGAAACTGCTTTAAGGATGCTTGGTAATGACCTGGTGACAAAGCAAACAGGCCCTCAAGGCAGGAAAGTCCAAACACTTTACTTTACAGAAGCCTGTGATATCGACCACGAATATTATTTGGCGCTGCTTTTAGACCGGGAATCTGCAAAGACTGTGATTATTGCTTCGACCGAAGGCGGCGTGGACATTGAAACGGTTGCGGAAAATACTCCAGAAAAAATCATCCGGGTATCTATTGATGCTGATTTAGGCTTAAAGCCTCATCATTGCCGCTCAATCGCTTTTAAACTTGGCTTTTCCGGGGCTCAAATAAAAGAATTTTCTGTTATTTTGAATGGGCTATATAAGTTATTCACCGAAAAAAATGCAGAAATGGTTGAGATCAACCCGCTCGTCAGTGATAAAAAAGGATCACTCATAGCCCTTGACGCAAAAGTCAGCTTCGATGGTAACGCTCTTTATAAGCATCCCGACATCGCCCGCTTAAGAGATACCAATGAAGAGGATCCTAAAGAAGTTGAAGCTTCTCAGTTCAACCTAAATTACATCGCATTAGAAGGAAACATCGCCTGTATGGTTAATGGAGCCGGACTGGCAATGGCGACCATGGATATCATCAAATCTTATGGAGGAGAACCCGCTAACTTTTTAGACGTCGGTGGAGGTGCCACCGAAGAGCAAGTGACAGCCGCATTCAAAATCATTCTCTCAGACCCCAATGTGAAAGGTATCTTGGTCAATATCTTTGGAGGCATTATGCAATGCGATATCATCGCGAAAGGAATTGTATCCGCTGCAAAAAATGTCTCCCTCTCTGTTCCTTTAGTGGTACGCCTTGAAGGCACTAATGTTGATGCGGGCAAAGCTATACTCAGAGAAAGCGGACTCGAACTCTCACCAGCAGATAGCTTAGCGGAAGCCGCACAAATCATTACGGATAAAGTTTCAAAGTAACCACCCTACAATTTAAAATTATAACAAAAGCATCATGAGTATTTTAGTGAATAAAGATACACGCCTTGTCGTTCAGGGAATTACGGGGAAAGCAGGCACCTTCCACACACAGCAGTGTATGGACTATGGGACCCAAGTCATTGCCGGAGTCACTCCAGGGAAAGGCGGTCAGCTATGGGAAAACTCTGTTCCAATTTGTAACACCGTCAAAGAATCGGTGAGTGAGTATGGCGCCAATGCCTCCGTAATCTATGTGCCCCCGCCTTTTGCTGCAGATTCGATTTTAGAGTCCATCGAAGCAGAAATACCCTTAATTATCTGCATTACCGAAGGTATCCCCATTCGCGATATGGCTGAAGTACGCCACGCCCTTAATAAAAGCACTTCTAAATCTCGACTTATCGGGCCGAATTGCCCAGGTATTATCACGCCCGGCGAATGCAAAATCGGTATCATGCCTGGGTACATCCACAAACCCGGCCGTGTAGGCGTTGTCTCTCGATCGGGAACCTTGACCTATGAGGCTGTTTGGCAACTGACACAAAGTGGCTTAGGCCAAAGTACTTGTATCGGAATAGGCGGAGATCCAATTAACGGAACCTCCCAAAAAGATGCGGTTCAACTTTTCAATGAAGACCCTGATACAGACGCAATTATCATGATCGGAGAAATTGGGGGTAACGCTGAAGAAGAAGCCTGCAAATACATCAAAGAATTCGTCAAAAAACCAATCGCAGGCTTTATAGCAGGAGCATCGGCGCCTAAGGGACGTACTATGGGCCACGCCGGCGCAATCATTTCTGAAAGTGGCGGCGGCACAGCTGAAGCAAAATTTGAAGCAATGGAAGATGCGGGTGTTAAGATCGCCCTGAATCCCTCAAAGATAGCCGACGCTTTAATGACTTGCTATTCAGGCTGATCATTTAAAAAATTAAAGCATCACATATGAAATCACTTAAGTTTGCAGTACTACCTGGAGATGGGATTGGTCCCGAAGTCATGTCCGTCTCCTTGGATATTTTAAAAGCAGTTGGCCAAAGCTTTAACTTCTCGCTTGATTATGAGGAAGCAGATATCGGTGGTATTGCTATTGATAACCAAGGATCTGCCTTCCCCCAGTCCACCCAGTCAATTTGTGAAGCCTCCGATGCGATTTTATTTGGCTCAGTTGGAGGCCCAAAGTGGGAATCACTTCCCCCTAAAGAACAGCCGGAAAGAGCTGCTTTGCTGCCGATTAGAAAAGCATTTTCATTATATGCAAACATTCGCCCTGGCTTACTTTATTCAGAGCTGACCGAAGCTTCTCCTTTAAAAACAAATCGTATCCCCAACGGAATCGACATCGTCTGCATCCGAGAGCTGACTGGAGGTATTTATTTCGGGCAACCCAAAGCGACTCGTGAAGAGGATGGTGAAACTATCGCCATCGACACGATGATTTACAAAACAAGCGAAATTGAACGTATCGCCCAAGTCGCCATTGAGACTGCGCGCGCTAGACAAAACAAAGTCTGCTCAGTCGATAAAGCAAACGTACTAGAAACATCGGTCCTTTGGAGAAAGACGGTCAATGAATATTTCGCGAAGCATGCTCCAGAAATTGAGCTCTCGCATATGTATGTGGATAATGCAGCAATGCAGTTAGCCCGAGACCCGAATCAATTTGATGTTCTATTCACAGAAAATATGTTTGGAGATATTCTCTCCGATGAGATGGGCGTTATTTGTGGTTCGCTTGGCATGTTGGCCTCCGCTAGCCTAGGGGCTTCAAAAAATTCACTCGACCTTCCTTTTGGACTCTATGAGCCCTCTGGAGGCACTGCTCCGGATATTGCGGGCAAAGGTATCGCAAACCCTTGCGCTCAAATTTTATCGGGCGCGATGATGCTTCGCTATAGTTTTGGTGAGCATGAAGCGGCGAATGCCATTGAGGATGCCGTAAAACGTGCGGTGACTTCGGGAAGCCGAACCGGTGATATCGCTTTTGGTATTGAACCGATTTCAACTGAGGCCATGAGCCAAGCAATTCTTAAAGAGCTTCCATAATTAACCGACTTTAAGAAAACCTTAGATTACTCCATGAATTCTGATGCTATAAGAAGCTCTTTTATAGATTTTTTCGAAAAAAAATCACACACGGCTATAGCTTCAGCGTCCTTAATGCCGACCTCCCCTAACCTGCTTTTCACAAATGCAGGCATGAATCAATTCGTTCCCTACTTCTTGAACGAAACACCTTCACCTTATGAAAGAATCGTTAATTCACAAAAATGTATTCGGGCTGGTGGTAAACATAATGATTTAGAAGACGTTGGATTTGATACCTACCACCATACTTTTTTTGAGATGTTAGGGAATTGGTCTATTGGAGATTATTTTAAAAAAGAAGCGATTCAATGGTCCTGGGAATTACTCGTTAAAGAATGGGGTTTTCCAAAAGAGCGCCTTTATGCGACGGTCTATAAACCTGAAAAAAAAGATCCCTCCGAATTTGACCAGGAAGCCTATGATTATTGGTCTAAGATTTTTAAGGAGGAAGGATTAGACCCCGAAGTTCATATTCTCTTTGGGAATAAAAAAGACAACTTTTGGATGATGGGTGATACCGGTCCCTGTGGTCCTTGTTCTGAGCTCCATATTGACCTTACCCCAAAGGGCGACGGCAGAGCACTAGTAAATCAAGACTCTCCTTGGTGTATTGAAATCTGGAATTTGGTATTCATTCAGCTGAATGCCTGCGTCGATGGCACTTTCACTCCCCTTCCCGCGCGACACGTTGATACAGGAATGGGCTTTGAGCGCATTGCAGGGATCCTAGCGACTACCAAAGGATTCACTGATTTCTCGAATCCTCCGAGTAATTATAACAGTGATCTATTCAGTACAATTTTCGAAAAGATCGAGCAGCTCTCTAAATATTCTTATGGATTTACAATGCCTCAGAGCCGTAACTTCAAGGATGAGCAAGAGTCAGTGGATTGCACCTTCCGTGTGATTGCTGATCATATAAGAACCCTGAGTTTTTCGATTGCTGATGGAATCATCCCGGGCAACGAAGGCCGTAATTATGTGCTTCGTCGGATCTTAAGGCGCGCCGTACTCTACGGGCGAAAAATAAGTCTTCCTTCGGGGTTTTTCAAAGAATTAGCGGCGGTTGTTATTGAGAAAATGGGCCATGCATACCCTGAGCTTAAAAAGCAAAAAGTCACTATTTTGAAAGTAATTGCTAATGAGGAAGCCTCTTTCAATAAAACATTAGAGCGCGGTTTACAACTATTTGAAAAAATGAGCTCTAAAGGCTCAATAGAAGGCCCTGAAGCTTTCTTACTCTACGACACTTACGGATTCCCCTTCGATTTAACTGCACTGCTGGCCAATGAACGCGGGATCAAAATTGATCAAAAAGCATTTGAAGCCTGCATGCAGGTTCAGAAGGAACGCGCCCGGGCTTCCCAAAAGAAAGAAGTCATCACGACGACCCAGGAGAGTCACCTTCCTAAGACTGAATTTGACGGCTTCAACCTTGAGACCACTGATTTCAAGGCATCGATAATTGAAGCTCAATCTATCGACGAGACATCCACAGCCTTGATTCTAGATAAAACATGCTTCTATGGTGAAATGGGCGGACAAGTGGGCGACACAGGGACTTTGCTGAGTGCTGATAATAAAAGCTATGATATAATCGACACTAGGCTTAAAAATGGAGTTTTTCTGCACATTGTAAAAACCCAAGAACCGTTGACGGAATTGAGCACGGTCACTCTAAAAATTAATTTGGAAAGGCGTCGTTCTATCCAGCGTCATCATAGCGCGACTCATTTACTGAATTGGTCGTTAAGAGAGACCTTGGGCGATCATATCCAGCAAGCCGGTTCTTTTGTCGGACCGGATCGACTCAGGTTCGACTTCTCACATTTTGAAGCTATCGATAAGAAATTGATCCAATCAATTGAAGACTCGATAAACCAAAAGATTATTGAAAATGGTATTGTCCATAGCTCAGAAGTGTCCTTCAAAGATAAGCCTAAAGATGTATTGGCGGTCTTTGGTGAGAAATACGGAGAAAAAGTACGCGTCGTAGATATTGGTGGTTACTCAAAAGAACTCTGCGGTGGCACCCATGTTCAAGCGACCGGGGAAATTGGCTTATTTAAAATTTTATCCGAATCAGGAATTGCCTCTGGAACTCGAAGAATTGAAGCGGTTTGTGGTCATTCTGCCTATCAGCTCGCTGAAAAAACGTTCACTAAGATTCAAAACATATCTGACACACTCAAATGCGCCCACGATGATTTGGAGCATCGAATAGAATCTTTGTTAGAAGCTAAAAAAGACTTAGAAAAAGAACTTAAATCATACCAACAGAAAAACCTATCCGAAAAAGTAGACGGATTGCTCAAACAGCAAGTCGTAAGCCATGGGAATATCGCTCTAGTGAAAGCGGTTGTAGAGGTGAATGATAGCGATAGTCTTCGAAGCTTAAGCAACCAAGTATTAGCCAAGTTGGATTCAGGTGCAGTTTTGTTGGCAGCTCAATTTGAAGGAAAGGCTTATATTTGTTCAACCCTTTCACAGGCCGCTATTGATGAAGGATTACACGCTGGTAATGCAGTTAAAGCAATCTGCCAATCCCTTGAGGGGCGTGGTGGCGGAAAACCTAATTTTGCAATGGGTGGAGCTCCAGAAAATAAAGGACTTGGCGCCGTGCTTGATGATTTTAATTTTTGAACGCAGGCCAAGAGCTCTCGGCTAGCTCGAGAAATATCTGTAGCTTTTAGTAAGTATACGGCTTTTTGAAGATTGCCCCCGAACGCCTTCTATCGGCAATTTTTTCGACCTCTGCTTCGATCATTGGCTCCGGTAAGTTTGTCTCCGGATCAATTTTCCAAAGAGCGGGTTTAAGGTCATGATCCACCGCGACTCGATAATCAAATACGAAGCAATCGCCTTCCCATAGACTTTTAGATTGGGGCATGGTTTCTAAATATTTGAGAATCCCTCCTTTTAAATGATAAACGTGCTTAAAGCCTTTTTTCTTAAGGTAAGCAGTCGATCGTTCGCAACGGATACCCCCAGTACAGTACATGGCAATTTTCTTGTCTTTATGGTCGGATAATTCTTTTTCAACGAATTCCGCAAATTCAGTAAAATCATCGGTTATTGGATTAATGGCTCCCTTAAATTGACCCACCTTCACCTCATAATCGTTACGAGTATCAATCGTCACTACATCGGGCTCTTCCAATAACTCATTCCACTGTTCTGGATTAAGGTATTCACCTACTGTTTCGCGTGGATCAGCCCCCTTTTGGCGAAAGGTCACAATCTCAGGTTTCTTTTTGACTTTAAATTTTGGAAATGGGCAAAAGTCTGCGTAGGAATATTTGACCTCAATATCAGCTAAAAGTGGGTGTGCTTTGATTAAGTCTAGGATGGCGTCGATCGCTGATGGACTTCCCGAACAAGTAGAATTAATACCTTCTTCGGACACGATAAAGGTACCTCTTATTCCAAGCTCTAAGCCCTGATTAACTATTTTTTCTGCCAATTCCTCGAAATCAGTTAATACAGTGAACTTATAAAATGCTGCTATCTTCCAAGTTTCGCTTCTTTTAGAATCTTCCATGTTTGAGAGTTGCCAAAAATAATATTAGGATGTCAAACTACTCTACTACGATTAAAAAACAAGATTTCAATCCTACAAAGAATTATAACTATTTAGATCATGAACAACGCGGACCCTATTATACGAAACGAAGATAGAGCCTATGATGCGCTTAGAGCGATCGATTACACAACTAACATTGCACCTCACGCGCTTGGATCAGTTTTGTTTTCATTTGGAAATACTCGAGTCATATGCGCTTGTTCCATAGAAAACCGAATCCCTGGTTGGATGCGTGCTCAAAATGTTGAAGGTGGTTGGATCACGGCAGAGTATTCAATGCTCCCCTACAGCACTTTGGATCGAAAACAAAGAGATATCTCCAGAGGGAAAGCTGATGGTCGTACCATAGAAATTCAAAGACTTATCGGAAGATCGATGCGTGCCGTCCTTGATTTGAAAGCTTTAGGACCCAGGACACTTTGGATTGATTGCGATGTACTCCAAGCTGATGGCGGAACCCGTACTGCTTCAATTACCGGAGCCTATATCGCTTCACAAATTGCCATTCGTAAGTTGATCAACAACAAGCAAATTAACCTAAACCCATTTAAAGACTCAGTCGCTGCTGTTTCAGCTGGCATTTATAAAGACACCCCTATCTTGGACCTTGATTATATTGAAGATAGAGATGCAACCGTAGATGCAAATATTGTGATGACAGGCTCAGGGAAATTTGTCGAAGTTCAAGGATCTGGAGAAGAAGCAACCTACTCCGAAGATGAATTGAATGCATTGTTAGCCCTTGGTAAAAAGGGAATTCAGCGCCTCAATGAGATACAAAATGAAGCGATTGAGTCCTGTTTTTAATCAATCGCTAGAAAGTGCTTAAATAAGCAAAAACTAATTGGCTAAGAGTTCTTGAGGGTTGAGGCACATCAGTTCCTCCACTACAAATAAGCCATCTTTTCGGATGAGGACTTCATCAAAGTAAATAGAGCCGCCGCCATAATCTGCGGTCTGAATCTGTACCATATCCCAATGAACCTGCGATCGGTTTCCATTGTCAGCTTCTTCATAAGCTTGCCCTGGGGTAAAATGAAAAGATCCTGCAATTTTCTCATCAAATAAGATATCTCGCATTGGTTTTACAATTAAGGGGTTAAAGCCAATCGCAAACTCCCCAATAAATCGAGCTCCGGCATCTGAATCTAGGATTTCATTCAAGGCTTCCGTGTTACTTCCAGTTGCTTCAATAATCTTACCGCGCTTAAACTTTAAGCTTATATTATCGAAGGATATACCTCGATAGATCGTAGGCGCATTAAAAACAATTGATCCCTCGACTGATTCTTTAACGGGGCATGAAAAGACTTCTCCATCTGGAATGTTTTTATGACCCCCACACGCTACTGCTCCGATATCCTTAATTGAAAATCTCAAATCTGTATTAGGCCCTTCGATTCTCACTTGATCCGTTTTTTTCATTAGGGCTTCCAAGCGGAGCATACCTTGCTCCATTTTAGAAAAGTCTTGAGTGCAGACATTGAAAAAGAAGTCTTCAAATTCTTCTGTACCGAGCATCGCTTGTTGGGCCATTGATGCAGTGGGCCATCTCAAAATAACCCATTTTGTCTTATTCACTCGATGATCCAAGACGGATTTCATTGCACGCGATGCGTGTACCAAGTTCTCTGAAGGAACGTCTGACATTTCAAAAATATTATCGGAGCCCCTTATCGCAATGTAGGCATCCATTGACTGCATTTTTTCATATTCCCAAATTGCCTGAGCTTCAAATTGCCCTTGGTCTAAGTTATGAATCAGTTCCCGGCTAATCCTAGAACTCTGCAAATTTACAAATGGAATTGCCCCAAGTGACCTAACCGAACGCACCAATGCCAGAACCATATTCTCAGGTATATCAAAAGCATCGATTAAAACCTTCTCACCCTTTTTCAATTGAGTAGAGAATTGGGTTAATACATCAGCTAATTTTTTATATCTTGGATCCATATTTGATAAAACATAATTAAAAAAAAGAAACTGTCACTATCAAGCTTACGATTTAAAGGCGTTCAGCCTAAATTAAAGTAAATATCATAGCGATTGCTTTTACCTTCCATGATTGTATCGGGCGCTTTATCTGATAGGCTTGGAGCGATTCTTGGACGCTTGACGACGACTCGCGCTACCTCTGTGCTACAAGCAGCCGTCAATAATTCAGAAGCATCTAATTGATCTCCCAATAAATACTGCAACATTTGCATTTCTTTTTTCACCTGTGCGCGTTTTTCGGGCTCAGGAAACATAGGGTCTAAAAAGATGGCGTCTATTGATCGTAAATTAGATTGGCCAAAATACTCAAGTGCCTCTGACTTCAGTAAAGTAAGCCGATCAATTGTTTGCTTTAATAGTTCATCATTGGCGGCGGAAGACTGCGCCCTTTTAATGCCATCACGTAATAAGAGGTGGATCACAGGATTACGCTCTAACATCTTAACAGAACAACCTAAACTGGCCAAAACAAAGGCGTCTTTTCCTAATCCGGCCGTTGCATCTAAAACATTGGGATTTAAATTATTCTTAACCCCCAATGCCTTAGCAATCATCTGACCTCGCCCACCACCTTTAGATATACGATAGCGCATTTGAGGATCACAAAAATCAACTTTTATCCTATAAAATGAAGGACGGAGCATTTGAAGGTGCAGACCTTCTTGATTGAGCACTAAAATCAAAGCTTGTTTAGAAATGGATTCATAGTGTCGAATCAATTCTTTTTTTTGGCGAGATTCTAAAGCCGTACCTTCGACACAATTCAATGATACCTCATCGGCGTAATCCTGAGCTGACTCAAGTAAGTGCGCACCATGATAAACTAAAGAATCTAATTTTATATCCATAAATACTCGCTTTGATAATTTAATAGGGATCGATCAAATGAAGTCACTTGAAATAATTAAATAAATAACTCAGGTTAAAGATGTGCCTAAAAAAGTAGAAAAAATTCGTTTAGATGAATGGCTTGTTCAAAAAGGACTCCTTGAATCTAGATCCAAAGCTAAAGCACTTATTTTAGCTGGCAAAGTCTATGACAAAACTCAGCGCTTGGATAAACCGGGACAAATTGTCAGCAAGGATGCTGAAATTAGACTTAAAGAGCCTCCAAGATTCGTCAGTCGAGGCGGGGAGAAACTCAAAGGCTTTATTGATCAATTTTCTATAGAATTTACGGGGCAGCGAATTTTAGATATCGGGGCATCCACTGGAGGTTTTACGGATTGTGCACTTCAAAGTGGCGCAGTGCATGCAACTTGTGTGGATGTTGGAAGAGCCCAACTCCATAATAAACTCAGGCAAGACCCGCGGGTTAAAAATATTGAAAAACTCAACGCACGGTATCTTAAAGCTGGAGATCTTCCTTATGATGAATACCCGAAAATAGTGATGGATTTATCTTTCATTTCTCTGAAGAAAATACTACCCGCCGTATGGGAATTTTTAGCCAATGAAGGCCAACTGATTGCCTTAATAAAACCTCAATTTGAAGCAGAGAAATTTGAAGTGGATGCGGGCAAAGGCATCATTAGAGATGAAGCTATTCAAGAGCGAATTTTGAATGATATTATGGAATTCTCTAAAAACGAATTAGCTGACTCGGAAGTAATAGGTCAAATGACTTCGCCCATCAAAGGCACTGACGGCAATAAGGAATTTCTTTTGGGCTTAATTAAGCATTCTAAATTGGACAGCGAAGATTAATTGGATTATCTATTAGATAAATTTTATATTTTAAATCGCATTATCGATGACGCCTATTCAAACAATTTCATTTGTTATAAACCTTTCTAAGCCTGAAGCCATGGAAATAGCTGAGGAATTAGCTAACATAGCGCAGGCTAAAGGAATAAAAACAAATTTCATAACGGAGTACCCGCTTGATGATGACTGTCTAAATCAAACAGATCTTTGCTGCGTGATTGGAGGAGATGGCACCCTTCTTGGAGTATTAAAATCAGCTTTAGCATCCAACACAAAGGTTCTCGGTATAAATCTTGGAAAATTAGGCTTCCTCGCGACCTTCAATATAGATTCAGCAAAAGAGTCCTTCGTCTCGATACTTGAAGGTCATTACTGTGTCGAGGAAAGGTCAGTGCTTCACTGCCAAAATAGTGAGGGTGATTTTGCTTATGCACTCAATGATCTGGTACTTAAAGATATTGGTAATCGAGGTTTAATTCGGCTTAAAGTGAAATCAAATGATGAACTAATTTCAGAGTATCATTGCGATGGACTAATTTTTGCAACGCCGACTGGCTCGACTGCTTATAATTTATCCGCTGGAGGTCCGATCATCAGTCCAAAGGTAAAGGCGATCGCAATGACCCCAATCTGTCCTCATACATTAGGAAATCGCTCAGTGATCTTTGATGCAAAAACCCCAATTGAAGTTTACTTTGATACTGAGCCGTCTAATCCGATTATTTCTTTAGATGGGAAAAAGTCTTTTGATTTAAAGCCCCCCTTCTCCATCAAAATTCAGTTATCAGAAAACCGTTTTCAACTCATCCAAAATAGCCAGAAATCCCATTTTTCAATCGTCCGTGATAAGTTAAATTGGGGGGATCCGACTATTCGTTAATTGATTGTGAATCTGCTCGAAAAATTCTCTCAAGCCCAAAGAGAACTTCTCCATAAAATCTCCACGATACTTAAGACGCCGGATTCGCAAGTATTCTTGGTAGGCGGTTGCGTTAGGGATGCCTTGATTGGTAGTACCCCGAAAGACATTGACATAGAAGTTTATGGGATTGAAGCAGCACGGATTGATGCTCTCCTATCCGAGTATTTTAAGGTCGAAGCAGTGGGTAAGAATTTTGGTGTGTTTATTTTAAAAGGTCATGACGTAGACATCAGCATACCTAGAAGAGAGTCCAAAATCGGTTCGAAACACACTGATTTCATAATTGAAGGCGACCCTTTTATGCACCCTAAAGATGCCGCATTACGCCGTGATTTCACGATAAATGCGATCAGTTTCAACTTAATCAAAGAAGAAATATACGACCCTTATAACGGGATCAAAGATCTCACTCAAAAAACTTTAAGACATGTCTCTGATGCCTTTAAGGAAGATCCCTTAAGGGTCCTCAGAGCCATGCAATTCGTCGCACGATTTGGCTTAAGTGTCGATAGTAAGACCCTCGAAATATGCCTGGAATTGAACCCTCTAGACTTACCTAAAGAAAGAATCTTTGAGGAATGGAAAAAACTCATCCTTAAAGGCACTGAAATATCCCTGGGCCTCCAATTCCTCGACGACTGTGGCTGGTTAAAGTATTTTGAAGAATTAGAAGCTCTGAAAACATGCGCTCAAGACCCTGATTGGCACCCCGAAGGCTCCGTATGGAATCATACAAAATTATGCATGGATGCATTTGCCAATCAGAAACTAGACAATGATGAGGAAGACTTAATCGTAGGTTTAGCGGTGCTTCTACATGACATTGGAAAGCCGGCTACGACTATAGTGGATGATACTCAGCGAATACGCAGTCCGCTCCATGATTTGAAAGGCGTAGCCATTGGCCGTTCTTTACTCTCTAAGATGACGGATCAAAAGAAAGTAATAAATGCGGTACTGCCTTTAATTAGAGAGCACATGCACCCTTATAGCTTATATCAGAATAATGCGGGTGATGCTGCCATCCGACGATTAGCTTCCCGTGTGAAGCGCATTGATCGCCTTATTCGAGTTGTTGAAGCAGACCAATCAGGACGAACTGGGATAAAACCCAATAATAAAGCAACCCAGTGGCTTAGAGAGCGTGCCCAAGCACTTGAAATACAAAAATCTGCACCCAAACCTATAATTCTTGGTCGGCATTTGATTAATTTAAGTTTAGAACCGAGTCCTAATTTTAAAAAAATCCTCAGTCAATGCTATGATGCTCAAATAGAAGGAAGCTTCACAACAGAAGAATCAGGTATAGCTTTCCTTAAAACACTTATTAAATAAAATTCAGCGACCAAACGCATACAAGCCCCATGAAAAAATTATTTTTATTAGACGGAATGGCCCTCGCATATCGCGCACACTTTGCCTTGATTCGTAGCCCAATCTTTAACTCTAAAGGGCTCAACACTTCTGCTGTTTATGGTTTTACGGCGACCTTGATTGATTTAATCAAAAAACAAGAACCCACTCACTTGGCGATTGTTTTTGATACTTCCGCACCCACTGAACGCCATATTATTCACCCCGAATATAAAGCCCAAAGAGAAGCTATGCCCGAGGATCTCTCAATCGCACTGCCCCTCATAGAATCCGTCAGTGAAGGTTTTAATATTCCTATTCTTAAATTAGACGGCTATGAGGCTGACGACATTATCGGGACGATCGCAAAACAAGCTGAAAGCGAAGGCTTTGATTCAATTTATATGGTCACCCCCGATAAAGATTTTGGCCAGCTAGTCACCGCAAAGATTAAGATGTACCGCCCCTCAAGACAAGGCGATGGAGCTGAAGTATGGGGTACAGGCGAGATCCTCGAGAAATGGGGTATTCAAAGAGCAGACCAAGTGATTGATATGCTAGGTCTCTGCGGCGATGTATCTGATAATATCCCTGGAGTACCCGGAATTGGGCCGAAGACCGCCTCGAAATTGATCACTCACTATGGGGATATTGAGAATCTCTTAAAGCATACTGAAGAACTCAAAGGGAAACAAAAAGAACAGCTTGAAAACTTTTCAGAGCAAGCGCTCTTATCGAAACGATTAGCCACCATTAACCAGTCCGTGCCCATTGATTATAAATTCAACGACTTTGCATTAGAGGCACCCAGCAAAGAAAAACTTGAAGGTATTTTCACAGAACTTGAATTCAGAACCCTCGGACGCAGGCTTTTTGGTGAAGCGTATACCTTGAAAGTCAAAGGCGAAGAGAACTTCACTTTGACTTCAGAATCCAGTCCCAAGGAAGCGCAAATAGAACTTCTCCCTGAAAGCCACTTAAGTACGATTGAAGATCAAACCGTTGATTATAAAATCATAAAATCAGAGTCGGATAAGACCGACTTACTTAAAGCCATTGATCAAAGCCCTTACTTCGCCTTCGATACTGAGACAGATTCACTCGATACATTAAGCACTGAGCTCAAAGGGATTGCTTTTGCCACTGAGAAAAACAAAGGTTGGTTTCTCCCTTACAAGTCTGAAGACTTAGGATTCATTCAGGAAATCTTTGGCAATAGTCACACAAAGAAGCTTGGGCATAACTTAAAATTCGATATCGCAGTTTTAATCAATCACGACTGCCCGGTAGCCGGTCCTCATTATGACACAATGATTGCACATGCCTTAGTAGAGCCTGAACAGCGCCATAATCTAGATATCTTGGCCGAAAATCTCTTAAACTATAAAACAATTCCTTTCACCGACTTAGTGCCCAATGCACAGAAAGGCACTACGATTGATTATAGCTCTATCGATCCAGAAGCCTTAGCTCGTTACGCGATTGAAGATGCTGATATTACTTTGCAGCTCTGGAAGACTCTTGAGGAAAAGCTAGAATCTTCCGGCCAGTCTGAAATATTTCACTCGGTCGAGATGCCATTGCTGCCCGTACTCATAAAAATGGAGCAAGCCGGTATTAATTTATGCGAAGCCACTCTTGCCGCAACAGGCCAAGCCCTTAAGCAGGAAATTCAGCGTTTAGAAGCGATCATTTTCGAAATTGCCGGACATAGTTTCAACTTAAACTCGCCCAAACAATTAGGCGTTATTTTATTCGAAGAATTAAAATTAGTTGAAAAGCCGAAAAAGACTAAAACTGGTCAATACGCGACTAATGAACAGATATTATCAACTTTGGCTCCCAAACACCGGATCGTAGCTTCTATTTTAGAATACCGCCAATTAACAAAGCTAGTCAGCACCTATATTGATGCCCTACCCACGAGTATCCATCGAAAAACTGGCAGAATCCACACACACTTCGCCCAAGCACAAACCGCAACTGGCCGATTAAGTTCGAATAAGCCCAATCTTCAAAATATTCCTATACGCAGTGACAACGGAAAAGAAATCAGAAAAGCCTTCATCCCCAAAGCGCACGGCTGGAAAATCTTAGCCGCCGACTACTCTCAAATTGAGCTCAGAATCTTGGCGGCCCTGTCCCAGGATGAAAGTATGATTCAAGCATTTAAAAACAATGAAGACATTCATGCCTCAACTGCGGCTAAATTATTTAAAATCCCTACACAGGACGTCTCGCGTGAGCAAAGAGGCACCGCTAAAATGGTTAATTTCGGCATTCCATACGGTATCTCTGCTTTCGGACTCGCCCAAAGATTGGGGACAGTCAGCCGGACGGAAGCTCAAGAAATCATCGACAATTACTTTGCCCAATTCCCGACAATCCGTGACTTCATCGATCGACAAATTGAGGGCGCACGGAAAAATGGCTATGTGGCGACATTATCTGGACGTCGGCGCTATTTAAGGGATATCAACTCTTCAAATGGGAGTATCAGGGCCGCCGCTGAGCGTAATGCGATAAACATGCCGATCCAAGGAACTGCCGCGGATTTAATTAAAATAGCAATGCATCAAATTCAAGATGCTATTGAGGCGCAGGCACTGAAGTCAAAGATGCTCCTACAAGTACACGATGAACTAGTTTTTGATTTATTCGAAGATGAAGAAGCCCAGCTCAGTCAGATTCTGAAAGACAAAATGATTAATGCTATAAAACTGGATTGCCCAATTGAAATCGAGATTGGTCTTGGTAATAATTGGTTAGAAGCCCATTAAAGATTATGGATCTAGAAGAAAAAAGAGCCCTAGCTTGGATTGGAGACGCTGTGCTTGCTTTATATGCCCGAGAATGGATCCTAGTTCAATCCGATATCGCAGTGAAAGAACGCGCTCAAGTCTTTCAATCGATCACTTCCAATGAATTCCTTTCCCATATTGGGGAGCCGACCGCAGTTGAGTGTGAAATTGGGATTATCTTTAAAAAAAATGGGCTCCAAGCTGCGATGGATTATATTGAAAGTACACTGATGCCTTTATTTATAAAGAAGCGGAAGCTCAGTAAACTACCGGGCCGATTTAATTCGAAGAAAGCCAAAGCTTAAAATTTGGATAATTGAGTCCATTCCTGGAAACGATAGAAAAGAACTCGGATGAATTGCACCCATTGGGGGTTCTTTAAATCTCCATAAGCAAGGCTTTCATTAGCGACTTTCGCGTTATTCCAAACGCTTTCAAAATATTGATCAAATTGGTTTGAAACGGGCAATACTGAATTAAAGAGAACATTGGCTTCTAAATTGAAATTATTCAAACTACGCTGTGTGAGATTGGCAGACCCTAAAAGTAAAATATCATTTCCCTCATTATAAAATCGAAATGCCTTGGTGTGATACTGGCCATTTTGGGTGGTTGGAACCCATCTAATTTCAAGTGAGGTCGCTTCCTTCATATTCATCAGTTCATCAGCGACGCATCTATTAGGAATGCCTAATTTCTTAAAACCAAATGAATTCTTATTTTGATCCATCAAGAGCCTTACTTGAGCACCCCGCTTTAAAGCTGATTTCAGGGCTCTGATGAGCTTACGGTCAGACATGTAAAATATTGAAATATCTATCTCAGTTTCAGAATCAGCTTCATTTAATAAATCAATCAGTGCTCGCTTAATTGACCCCTCACTTAGATAACGGACTCCTTTATTTTTAGATCTATACAGACTGAAATCAACCTCCCTCATTAGTTGGTAGTCGATCCGACTAAAAGTATCTTCAAAACTAAAACTATCGCCCTGTAAATTTGATGGATTCATAGAAGACCATCTTGAAATCATTAATTCTGAGCGTGCTGCATAATCGGCAACAGGCCCTTCAATCAAAACAGCCATATTGGAATTTAAAGCTCCACTGTCCGCCGGATTTAAACTACCAATCAGAATCCTAGAGGCTTTATCTTTATGGCCAGAAATCAAAACTTTTCTGTGATTTGATTTGAGGTGGAAACTTTTTGCTAGCTGATGGAAACTGAGTTTGTCGCCCTTCCAATCCATTGGATTGGGGATGAATCGAAAGCGTTTTTTCTCAGGCTTCTCTGGATAGAATTTAGACCAAAAATGCACCTGCTTAGAGTACAAAAAGTTAGGATCCCGAAGCCTTGATAAATCCGTATAGATAACGGGGATTCCCAAGGACGTCAAAGCTTCAAACTGCTTCGAATCATTGGGTCGATAAAGGCGGTTAATCGGATCCGTCACGATCAAAATTGGCATTTCTGGACGTTCTTTTCTTTTATCAACAATCGCGCTTATTAGACGTTTAGATAATGAATTAATCTTAAGGTTTTTGTCTAAGCTACCCTTCCATGGGTTCCAAAAAAAGAAATCTAAGATTAAGAATGTTTCAGCAGACTCAATCTCGGCGAGCATTTGGTCAAAGATAGTGTGTTCTAAATAGAGCTTCTGATTTTCTTCATCAAAATAGGTACGGTCTAAGAACAATTCTACTTCTGAATAACCAAAAAATGGGCTCGATAAATCTGTACCCTCGGGCATCGCAGACTTATGGATCACTAAATAAGGCAATAGGATAATTCCCAGAACGGCCCCAATTAATAATTTTAGAAATAATCGCATTTATTTTAGATTCAATTAACAAAACCAATCTATCCCGAACCACAGGTATGTGAAGATAAATCAATAAAATCCCCTCATAGGGTAAATATAAGGCTTAAAAAAGAGTTCAAGAAAGAGCTCAGGGGAACGAGACCCAATCTTCAGATAAACCTAAGCCTCTAAAGCCTTGAAGAGAAGTACTGCGTTATGGCCACCGAAACCTGAATTATTACAAATCGCAACTTTAACATCGGCTTGAACCGCAGTATTCGGTACGTAGTTCAGGTCGCAGTCAGGGTCTGACTCACGTAAATTGATGGTGGGCGGCACCTTGCCCTCTTGGATGACTTTGGCACAAATAGCGGATTCAATACCCCCGGCAGCTCCTAATAAGTGCCCGGTCATTGATTTAGTTGAGCTGATCAGTAAGTCTTTTGCTGATTCGCCAAATGCATCTTTAATCGCTAAAGTTTCAAATTTATCATTATAAGGTGTGGAAGTACCATGTGCGTTTATGTAGTCCACTCCGCTGGCGCTTAATCCAGCTTTTTCTACAACCGCTTTAAAGGATTTGGACAGGGCTTTACCTTCAGGATCCGGAGATGTGATATGGAATGCGTCACAGCTAGCATCATAGGCCGCTAATTCACAATAAATCTCAGCGCCTCGAGCTTGAGCATGCTCCAGTGTTTCTAAAATAAGAACGCCCGCACCTTCACCCATGACAAAACCATCACGATTTTTCTCAAAGGGGCGCGAAGCCTCTTCTGGGGTGTCATTAAATTTTGTGCTCATCGCCTTCATTGAGCAGAAGCCCGCATAACCTAGTTGGCAAACTGCTGCTTCACTGCCTCCAGCAATCATAACATCTGCTTGTTTATTCTTGAGTGCATTGAATGCTTCGCCAATTGAATGGGTTGCTGAGGAACAGGCACTGACGATTCCAAAGTTAGGTCCTTTAGCTCCTAGTTCGATTGCCACCACTCCGCTGGCAATGTTGCCAATTAAAGATGGGATCATAAAAGGGGAAACTTTTCTAGGACCGCGCTCAATCAAACGAGCAGTTTGATCATGGATGGTCTGAAGGCCACCTATACCAGAGCCTACATAAACTCCAAAACGCTCAGGATCAACTGATTCGAGATCTAGAGCCGCGTCTTGGACTGCTAAACGAGAACTTGCTACTGCAAGGTGCGTGAAGCGGTCATTCCTACGTGCCTCTTTTGAATCCATGAAGTCGGAAACTTCAAATTCGTGTATTTCAGCACCGACCTTCGATGTCAGCTCGCTAACATCGAAACTTTCTATCTTACGAATCCCACTCTTCCCAGAGAGCACTCCCTCCCAAAGCTTTTCGACACCGACACCGTGAGCGTTGATTGTGCCTAAGCCGGTAACAACAATTCTAGGTGCAGTTGGATCTCTTTGCATTGATACAGAAAGTTTCTGAGGAGATTTTTAATTAGGATTTTTCAGAAATATAACGAACTACATCACCAACCGTAGTTAGCTTTGTCGCATCCTCTTCAGGGATTTCGCCGTCTATTTCATCACTAAAAGCTTCTTCAAAAGCCATTATTAATTCCACGTTATCAAGTGAATCGCAACCTAAGTCATCATTGAATGATGCTTCAAGCGTTACTTGCTCAGCGTTCACTTTTAATTGTTCTACAATAATTGAACGGACTTTGTCTTCTATATTTTGATCAGCCATAAGTATATTTAGTTATTAGTTTTTTTCATCACATGACCATCCCACCGTCAACTGTAAAAACTTGGCCGGTGATGTAGTCTGATTTTTGAGATGCTAAAAAATTGGTCATATTTGCGATGTCAGAGGCTTTGCCCATTCGTTTCATTGGTATAATACCCACGATCATCTTCTGCTGATCTTCACTCAATGAACTTGTCATGTCTGTCTCGATAAAACCTGGAGCCACCACATTCACAGTCACATTTCTTGCGGCAAATTCTTTAGCTAAGCTTTTTGTTAAGCCAATCATTCCAGCTTTAGCGGATGCGTAATTTGCCTGGCCGGCATTCCCAGTGAGTCCAATGACTGAAGCGATATTTATAATACGCCCCCAACGCTTTCGAGTCATAGGTCTTGCCAAATGTTTAATAAAGGAAAAGCAGCTTTTGAGATTTGTATCGAGCACCGCGTCCCAATCTTCTTCACCCATTCTAAAGACAAGATTGTCTCGGGTGATGCCAGCATTGTTGACAAGTATGTCAATTAAGCCATGTTTTTCCAAAAGTGCATTACAGGTATTTTCAACAGCTGTAGCATCTGAGACGTCTAGCGCTATAGCTTCCGCCGAACCTCCATTAGTTTGGATCAACTCTGCAACCGCTCCACAAGAAGACTCAGAACGACTGACGCAAATTATGTGATGCCCTTCTTCAGCGAGCGATAAAGCAATCGCCTTACCAATTCCACGACCGGCTCCTGTCACTAGGGCAATTTTTTTTACTTCAATATCAGACATAAATTAAAACTTTTATTTACTAAATCAATTAGTCAAATAATAATTACTAAATATAATTAATTTTGTTTTTAGATGTAAGACCTTATTAAAAAGAAATAGCAAGATATAAATGAAAGCGCAAATCCCCGAAAGAGTACAAAAATTAATCTCGAATGCAGGCATCTGCTCACGCAGAGAAGCCGAAAAATTAATCGAAGAGGGTCAAGTTAGGGTTAATGGAAAGACCATCAGCCTCGGGGAAAAAGCCTTAGCCTCCGATGCGATCTTCGTCAGCAACAAGCCAATAAAATTCTCCCAAGAATCAAGCATTACCCTAGTCTTAAACAAGCCTAAAGGATTCATCTGCAGCAACAAAGATCCCTATGCCGTTCAGACTGTTTTTGATCTTCTGCCCTCGGATATTCAAAAGAAGCGCCTATTTTGCGCCGGAAGATTAGATAAAGACAGCGAAGGACTTTTAGTCTTAACCAACGATGGAGACTTAGCCAACAAACTCACCCACCCTTCCGCCAATATAACGAAGCGTTACCGCGTTACCTTGAATCGTGATTTGAATTATAGCGATATACCCAAATTATTAGCGGGCGTTGAATTCGAAGGGGAATTCCTTAAAGCAGATAAAATAATTCCGGCTCCCAAAGAAAAAGAAGGTGACCAAAGAAGACTTGAAGTGTATCTGTCTCATGGAAAGAAACGTGAGATACGAAGACTTTTTGAAGCCCATCGATACTTTGTAAAAAAACTAGTCCGATTTCAAATTGGAAGCGTACAGCTGCGCAATGTTGCCAAAGGCGGTATCAAAATCTTAAGCAAAAAAGAAATTGAACGCTTGATTACTTAATTAACTTAG
>CAJWRZ010000014.1 GCA_913045955.1 uncultured Puniceicoccaceae bacterium | reverse complement strand
GCTTCCCTGGGGCAGCACCTTCCAATGGTTTTCCGCTATCAGGATCTACTTTGGCCGCGATTGCTGTCCAAATGGGTTCTAGGTGCTTCCATGCTTCCAAGGAGCCTCCGGGCATCAATGAAGGGCCAAAACGAGCACCTTCTTCGCCACCGGAAACACCTGATCCAATGAATTGTAAGTTTTTTTCTGAAAGCATTTTTTCTCGGCGGATGGTATCATCCCATTTGGCATTACCACCATCGATGATGATATCTTCCGCTTCCAATAAAGGGATTAACGCATTAATAACCGCGTCAGTTGCCTGACCTGCTTGTACTAATATTATAATTTTTCTTGGGCGTTTTAGTGAAGCGACAAATGCTTCGAGGGTTTCATATCCGGTTAAGGAGCCGGGTGTATTTGGATTTGCTTCAGTAAAATTTTGCGTCTTAGCGTAAGTACGATTGAACACAGAAATATTAAAACGGTGATCCGCTATATTAAGGGCTAAATTTTGACCCATTACCGCAAGCCCGATAAGGCCAATATCTGAAGTAGCATTTGTCATAGAAAATAAGTTAAATGAAATTAGTAAATATTAGTTGATTCTTGGCTGATAACTGGATTGACGAGAAAGTCAGCGGTAAAGTTTAAATTAGCTCGACCAGAGCCCATTTTAATCGCCTCCGCCGAGACTTTAATTAAAATATCTTTCCCCGGTTTTAAGACAATAGCCGGTATAGAAATACGATCTTGGGAGAGGGTGCCTTCCACTTCATTGAGTATAGCTAAGGGCTTCAAGTGTTCAGAGAAATCTATAATAATTTGTCCATTAACCGGCTCAAATTCGCCTTGATTGCGAACGCGTATAGTGTACTCAGTGCTCTCGCCAAGAGTGAGGGGGTCTTTAGCGTCAGTTATAGATAGCGTTACGCCCGGAACGGCTAACCATTGCGTTGAAAATTGATCCGAAGTCTCGAGTCCATTCTCTGTTTTTAGGAGGGTATTCACGGAAGCTTCGCCCGGGCGATTCGAAGTCATGACTGTAGTAATCAGCTGCTGACTGCCCGCTGGGAGCTCTGGTATAAGCCACCCAATAGCATCACCACTGATACGTCCTTGCCCGGAATTTATGACAGAATAATTTTCAGAGAGGATGTCGGTAATGCGGACATTTTTAAGATCAGTGTCTCCGGTATTGCTGATTTTAATTTGATAGGTTTCGGGTTTGAAAACATAAGCAGACTCTGGGCCGACTTTATCCACCTTTATCGCAGATTGAACAATGGTCGTACTGGATTCAGCGGCACCTTCTGTCTCGGGGCTACTATCTCTGTAGGCTGCATGGAAACGATTCTCGAAGGATCCTTGGGTTAAGGCTTCTGCACTAAAGCTATAGGTGCGTGAGGCGCCGATGTCTAATTGCTTGATTTCATAAACGATAGGTTCAACGGACTGGAAAGCTTTCGAGAGTCGTGCGTTTAGCTGAACGTTATTAGCAACAGCAGAACCTTCGTTTGTGAGGACTAAATCCCAATTGGCATTGTCGCCTAATTCTACGGTGTCTGGGCTATTTAGGGTAATCTTCAAGTTGGGCTGTCCTACGTAGAGCTCTAAATCTAATGATTTTTCTAGGCGTACTTGGGTAGCAATCGAATGATCACCTTGAATCATTGGCGTTAGGCTGATGAGGATAGTTTCTTTTTGATCCGCTTTGAGGTCTTTGTAAGACCAAGTTATAGGGTTTTTTGAATTGGCTTCTAGGGATTCATTGGCTTCGGAATGCGCTGGTTTGGTTCCGTTAATGATGAATGTTTCGGGAATGCTTTCTTCGAGGGTCAAAGCTTCAATATCTTTAAGGACTTCCAAAGAAATTTCATACAGAATTTCGCTACCGACTTGGTTTGTTTGTATCAGCGTTTTACGGACAATAACGCGATCATTCTCAAAAACAAGGGTCTCGTCAACCGCATCAGGGGATTCAATAAATGGTTCAACTGTATCCAACGATCCGACTACGATGGGCCCAGGTTCTACATTGGCTTCATTTTGAGCCGGAACAGTAGCTCCAGCTTCAGCTTCAATTGCAGTATAAGAATTAGTCGGCGTAGTAGGAACGGTCGCGCAACTACTGAATAAGCTCATTATTAGGAGCGTACTGAATAGGTTTTTAAGGAAAAGGTGCATGTTGATTGGTTTAATTAGGAAAAAGTAGATGTAAAGTTATCAAATAATTAAAGACTAAATTTTTAATTATTTTCAGGGAACATATCAAGGGCATCCTCGTTATTTTTGGAGGCTTTTTCATTGGAAGGATTATGCAGGTGCTTGGGCGGCATTTTAATTGATTCATTAAGATCATTAGCGCATTCAACGACAATCGAGTCACAAATTTTACGAATATGCATCGAAAGCCACTTAGAGGTCGTGCTATTCTCCGTGTAATCGGCGGGTCCATAAGCGTGGATACGACCCGCATTGAGCAGTGCATCATTTTGGGCGAACTCAGCATCGTTCCCAGGCTGGAAAACAGCGTAGGTTTTTCCTCCATTATTTTTGACAACAGAGAAGCATGGAATGTCGCTGGGCCCGTCTGCTATGTAGATCATTCGATCAATGGGGATGCGGCGATCACTTTTTTCAATAAAGGCATTCACATCAATCGTAGGGTTTACATTACCGCCTTTATTAATCTCAAAAATATAGCGCGTTTTCATGGTGTTATCCACAATTGTCCCGATTTGGCAGATTTCAAAATCTAATTCAATCAGCAATTCATCTTGCTTAGAAAAGTTTGGAGGCATGGGGGCTTCAATAAATTCGCAACCAAAAATATCGGTTACATAATCCGCGATTTTGCTCCCTCGTATCATCTCCGCTAGGCCCGTGCTGATGATATAATGCTCCAGTGCGATATTATGCTTCTTGTATGCCGGTTGCTCTTGAGTAATAGCTTGAAGCTTCGGAAAAAGGTCGGGCAATCCAGGGCAAAAAGTCAACAATTGGCCAAGTTCTCTAAGTTTTGCATTAGTCAGGCCGCTGAGCGCACCATTTTTAATGTAACTTAATAAGTGATTTAAATAAATAGTATCCGGCGATACGCGCGTGCCTCTATTCCCGTAGATTTCTGGTAAAGCGTTTACTTCCTTCCAAAAATGCGTTTCGTTAATTTCAAAAGCATCAAATAGCGGGCTTTGCATATAGCCCGGAATGACTGTTTTATCAAAATCCCAGACGCAGGCGATTATATTTTGTTTATTTAAAGATTTCTTCGACATTGCTTACACCTTTATGCTTATTTAAGTTCTATATCTTCTGCAACGAATTTTAATATAAATCATGCACATTATTCCAAACATCGAACCCTTCAGGTCAAAATTAAATGAATTAGATCTCAAGATGTCGGAGCCTGACTTCTTCTCCGACTCAAAAAGAGCGACCGAAGTTTCAAGGGAGCACCAACGCTTATCAGCCTTAATTGAAAAATTCGAAGCTTACCACAAAGCAGAAAAGCAACTCACAGAAAATGCAGAACTTTTGACAGATACTTCCACAGAAAAAGAACTCGTAGAACTAATCGAAGAAGAGCAAGTACAGCTCAATCAAGAAAAAGAGCAACTCGCCCTTGATGTTCTCAAAGCCATGATTCCGCCAGATCCAAGCGATAGTCGAAACTCAGTTATGGAGATTCGAGGGGGAGCTGGAGGCGACGAAGCTAATATTTTCGCCGGTGATTTATTTCGGATGTACAGCCGTTATGCAGAACGCAATAAATGGCGTGTCGAAGTTATGAGTTCTAGTATAGCCGAGACAGGCGGCTACCGAGAAATTATTTTTAATATAAGCGGCGAAGATTCCTATAAATTTCTGAAATTTGAAAGTGGTGTTCACCGAGTTCAGCGAGTGCCCGTTACTGAAACGCAAGGGAGGATTCATACTTCAACCGCAACCGTAGCAGTGCTACCAGAAGCTGAAGAAGTGGACATCGAAATCAATCCTTCCGATTTAGATATCTCAACAATGCGCGCTTCCGGCGCAGGGGGGCAGCATGTTAATACAACAGATTCAGCGGTACAGTTGGTGCATAAGCCAACCGGAGTGACCGTTTATTGCGCAGATGAACGTTCACAACATAAGAACCGAGCTAAAGCGATGACCGTTCTACGATCACGGTTATTAAAAGCTAAAGAAGAAGAAGAACATTCCAAGTACGCCGCAGAACGAAAGGGGCAAATCGGAACGGGCGATCGCTCAGAACGCATTCGAACCTACAACTATCCTCAAGGACGATTGACCGACCATCGTATCGGAGCAAATTTTTCTTTGACGAGTATTGTTGATGGAAATCTAGATGCTTTAATTGAAGGTTTGCACAATGTGGATTACGAAGCACGAATCGAGAACCTCCTAAAGAAACAACAAACTTAATCGCACTATTTGACTGGAGTCGAAACGATACAAGTTTTTATTAATCGCTGAACTTAAATGATTGTAACGCTCAAAGAAATTCAAAGTAAGACGGTTCAGTTTTTTACTTCGAAAGGAGTAGGAAATGCTAAGTTAGATACGGATCTAATTTTAGCGCATGCGTTAAAACTAAAGCGCTTAGATTTATATCTTAATCTCGAGCGAGGAATAGACGAAGCATCGCTGAACACAATACGCGACCTAGTGCGCCGTCGTGGAAACCGGGAGCCACTTCAGTATATTTTGGGCGAAACTCATTTTTATGACTGTCATTTAAAAGTAGATAGTCGGGCATTAATTCCTCGGCACGAGACAGAATTATTAGTTGAGGAATGTGCGAACTTTATTCAGCCTAACTCAAAGGTTTTAGATTTAGGGACAGGGAGTGGGGCAATAGCTTTAGCAATCGCGAATGCTTTTGAAGATGTCCAGCTTACCGCGGTTGACAAAGAAGCAACAACGTTAGCCTTAGCAAAAGAAAACGCCGAATCATTGGGTTTAGAAGCGCGCATACATTTTATGCAGAGTGATTGGTTCGCCCAGATCCCAAGTGGATCGGTGTTTGACCTTATTGTTTCTAACCCGCCTTATTTAACTGATGAGGAGCTTAAAAGTGCGGCACCGGAAGTAGCCCAATATGAGCCTGTCCAAGCTTTGGTTTCTAAAGAAGAAGGGCTGCATGATTTAAAGCAAATTCTTAATCAAGCTAAACCATATTTAGCACCTAATGGGATGATCGCTTTAGAAACGGGTATTGAGCATCACAGTGCACTTACAGCGCATGCCCAGAATCTTGGATTTTCTAAAGTGACATCGAAGGAGGATTTAAATAAGCGTCCTCGTTTCCTATTAATTCAGGCTTAAGGGATTAATTATTTGTGCTCGGAAATAGTGCACCAGTTTCGGAATGAGCAAAATTGCCATTTTGCCAAAGCACCCAATCGCGCATGATGCGTGTAGTTTCGCGTAAATGAATATCAAAGAAGAATTCATCGGTATCCTCATCTTCTTCGCTATCTGCATCCTCTGCTTCATTGGAAACTGCACTTAGTTCCGCCACTTCACGGGCTTGATTTTCAGTGGCTTGAGATTTCAAATCTTCCGAAAGGGCTTCTTGTGCTTCCCGAATATCTAGTAGGATATCTGATTGAGTGTAAGGAACCTCTTTTAAGGCTTCGTAGCGTTCTTTAAGTCGTTCAGTGACGATGCGTGCGCCAATTTGCTCCTCAATTCGAGTCTCTAAATTTAGAGAGATTGAAGTTTCGTCATAACGTTTTTTCCGCCAATTAATTTGGTCATTTAAATAAGTAAATTCTTCTAAGCTATTTTGCCGTGATTGACTTTTTTGTGCTAAATAAGGGATTAAGTCTTTTTGATAAGGCGAAGCTACATTTATCTTTTCCCAATTATTATACCAATTAACGGGCTTAATTTTCTTCCAAGGAATGGCATTATCTAAGTCGGATTCCCCAATAGGGAGTATTTCATTAATCGAAGGTAAAATGATATCTGAGGGAACCCCTTTGAGCTGTGTCGAACTCCCTTGGGGTAGAAAAAATTGTTTAATGGTAATTTTTGAAGCAACCGGCGGCGTATAAGTTTGGTAATTTTGGAACCAATTAAAATCCATACGATTATTCATATGAAAGACTTCTTGAACTGTACCTTTTCCATGCGTTGAGCTATCGCCAATGATTAAAGCCCGTTCATGGTCTTTTAGAGCACCGGCAACAATTTCTGAAGCAGAGGCACTGAATCTTGAGGTTAATACTATTAAAGGACCGCTCCATGAAATATTAGGGTTTTGGTCATGTAAAACTTGCTTGCGTTCTTTCGCGTCAACGACTTGAACCACGGGCCCAACTGGAATAAATAGTCCGGCTAAGCGCACCGCTTCACTGAGCAGTCCGCCACCGTTGTTACGTAAGTCTAGAATTAGTCCCTCAATGTTTTGGGCCTTAAGTTTCTCTATGAGCTCTTGAACGTCCTCTGTTGTGGTCGCTAAGGCATTATTGATGCCTATATTTCCGTAAAATGAGGGTAGTTCAATGACCCCGACAGAAATGAAGGAATCATTGACGGGTAGGCTAAAAATCCGTGCGCTAGCGAGGTTCGCCGTTAATTTTACCTCATCTCGTTTTAGAGAAACAATTTTTCTAGCAGACGGATCAGAGGTTTCTCCGGGGCGAATCAACAAACGTACAGTAGTTCCTTTCGCGCCTTTAATTTTTCGGACTATATATTTGAGTTGCATATCCACAACGTCATCAAAGGCATTGTCGCCTTGGGCAACTCCCAGGATCTCGTCCTCAGCGTTCAGCAATTTTGAGCGTTCGGCGGGCCCGCCTGGTAAAATATCTTTGATCGTACATATGCCATCTACATCCTCAAGAAGTGCGCCTATGCCTACGAATGAATTTTTGACCGACGAATTAAAGCTCTCCAATGTATGCGTGGATAGGAAGCTGGAATGTGGATCAAACAGATGTGTAGTGGCGTTTATAAAGTATTCTTGAAGATCGCTGTATTCCCGGTCCTTAAAGGTATTTAGATTGCGCTCGAAGCGCCTTTTAATCTTTTTAATGGCTGCTTCCATATTTTCTTTATAGAAATCAGGATTCGTAATTAATTGCTCAAGCTGATTTGACAGAGCTTCTTGGGTTTCGGGGGAAGTATCAGAATCTTCGCTTTCGAAAGCTTCAGCGGAGAGGGACAGCAATTCATTAAGCAACTGATATTCTAAATATTTATTCCATAAGATATCAGCTTGTTCGGCGTTTTCAGGCCAAGTTTTCTCTGAGCGATCGGATTCAAAGAACTCATTTTCACCAAAAGAAAAAGGTTGTTCTAACTTTTGAAAAATCCAATTTGTTCGCGCTTCTACTTTCTCTTTATAGTCTTCATAAATTATAAATGCTGGATAAAGATTCCCTTTTTCAAGAAACGCTTCTACCGAATCTGCAAATCTAAGAAGGTAAGCATCAATGTCTGATTGCAAAAAATAGAGTTTCAAATAATCAAAACTTTCTATGTATTTTTCAATAATTGGGGCACCTTCTAATTCGTTAATTTCTTGATGAATATAATGACGTGACTGAATTAAATTCAAAGCCCATTTGGTTTGGTTTTTCATTAAACCATTATCGACTTGATCAGTTTTGAAAGAATTTTCTCCGAAGCTTTTAAGGGTTAAAAAGCTGAGTATAAGGCAGAAATATAGGAATTTCATAAAGTTGGGAAAGTGCGGTTTTATTATTTTTTAAAAGATGAGCGGGCCTTATGTAATATCGTTTTCTCATCGTCATTCAGAGACTCGAATCCGGAATCATTAATTTTATCTAAGATTTTATTCACTTCCTCTTTAAGTTCAGAATGTGATTTTGAGTAATTCACTTTGTAGGATACTTTAGCTTGGGTTTTATTTTGTTTCTTGAGCCATGAAGGTAATTCTATGCTGGGTTCTTTAAAAGCTGAAAATGGGGCGAACTCTTTTTTGTAGAAGAATTGATAATATAAAAATCCAGTCAGTAGACCTCCCAAATGGGCAGAATGGGCTATATTTGTGGTGCCTTGTAACTCGGCAGTTAAAATAGAAAATAGAGTGATGATTAAATAAAACCGTAGTAGCCATTTGGGCTTTATCGAAACGGGTATAATGAAAAATACTAATAATGTAATTCTATCTTCAGGCTTTAATAAGCAAAAGAAGGCAAGCAAGCCTGACACAGAAGCGGAGGCGCCCACTAAAAGACCCATAGTATCATAATTAAGGCTTAGATAAAAGAAAGCGCCGATTAAAGCGGAAAAAAGATACAAGTACAGAAAAGGTCTAGGGCCAATGATCGGCTCAATCACGCGACCAATAAAATACAGGCCGAACATATTCCCCAAAATATGGAAATATCCAGCGCTATGAAGAAATGAGTAGCTCAGAAGGGTCCACAATTTCCCATCTATGATGTGTGCGCCACTCAATGCGAAGTACTGACCGACAATACTGAACTGATTAAATAGAACCCCAAAAACATTTTGCACAACAAAAACGGCTATATTTATAATCAAAAGCTGCATCACCATAGAGCGATTTTGAAAACCGTTAACGGGAGAAGTTTTCATATAGGGCCGATCATAAATCATAAGATACCTAAACTAAATTTTAATTATTTTTTGTGCAAGTATAGATGGGATTATTCGCGGCATAATTGACGCTATAACTTGACTAAAAGCCGTATTTTAAAAATGTATAGTTATATGGCAGAAAAAGACGAAAAATGGCCGGAAAATATTTCTGGAAAATTCTACGTTGATGAGCAATGCATAGATTGTGATTTATGTAGGGAAACTGCACCTGATTTTTTCAGTCGTAATGATGATGGAGGCTATTCTTTTGTTCACAAACAGCCTCAATCTGAAGAGGATACTGCCTTATGCATTGAGGCTCTTGACGGTTGCCCGGTTGAGGCAATTGGCGAGGACGGCGATTAGGCGAAAGCCGATCCAAAATGTTTCATCTGTCGGTTTATTGAGTACGAGCTGAGCATGAACTGTTTACGAGTTTGGTGCCAATTTAAGAATAGCGCGTCCAAATTGTGGGTATAAATAATACGATAAGTGCGTATATTTCCAATCGTCCTAAGATCATAAGGAACGAGAGAAATAGTTTTGTTGAATCCTGCAAGGCACTGAAATTATTAAAAGGACCCACCGCATCAAAGCCAGGTCCTATATTGTAAAGGCTCGATTGAATTGTTGAAAACAAGCTGATTAAATTCAGGTTAGGCTCCAGCAATGAAAGCACGATAACCGAGAGCCCTTGAATCGTAAATAAAAGCAGGATATAAAGGACCACATTGTGGATAAAAGAATCCGACAAAGACTTAGAGCCAACCCGGGTAATGATAGTTTTATGGGGCCGGTAAGTTTGGATAATCGTTCTAAAAATAGCTTTAAAGGCAATGACCACGCGAATGATTTTGAGTCCGCCGCTAGTAGAGCCCGAACATCCTCCAATAATCATCAGAAACATGAGAAGGATTTTTGCAGCAGGTAACCAAAGGTCGTAATTAGCGGAAGAGTATCCAGTCGTGGTAACAATAGAGACAGTTTGAAAAACGGCCTCACGAATCGTAATAAGATCAATGGTCCCCTTTAATTGCCCCAAAGATAGCGTTATAAGAATCCCGCTGATAATCACTATTATATAAAAAGTATAAACTTCTAAACCCTTTTTATAAATATCCTTAGAACCCTCAAAGATTCGTATCAGGAAAATAAATGTGGTTGCAGAAAGCATCATAAAAATAACGGCAATAGACTCAATAATGAGGTTGTCAAAATACACAAAACTATCGGCATGCGTGCTATAGCCACCCGTAGATATGGTAGTCATTGAATGATTTACCGCATCGAACCAGCTCATTCCTGCAAACTTATAACCCACCAAACAAAGTGCAGTCAGCGAAACGTAGAAGATTAATAATTTTAGAACGCCATCTTGTATTCTACCTTGTTCAAAATCAGACGCAGTCGCTGAAGATTCATTACTGAATAAAATTTTAGCACCCGCACCTAGAGAGGTTAAAATAGCGACGAAGAATACAATCACGCCCAAGCCGCCAATCCACTGGCTTAAAGAGCGCCATAAAAACAAGCTATAAGACAGCTTGGAGAAATCTTCAATAATAGTAGCGCCTGTAGTCGTTAGACCCGAAGCACTTTCAAATAAAGCATCAATGAAAGAATAATTATCGACTCCAAAATAAAAGGGTAAAGCCCCTAGAATGGAGGCAAAAATCCAGGTAAGCCCGATAGTACAAAGTGCTTCTCGCCGAAAGAAGTTCTTATTAGTGGTCTCTCCTTTTGAGCCTAGCCTCAGTACTAAAGCTAAGCTTAACGTAATCAAAATACTATAAAAGAATCCTTGGATAGATCGATCTTCCCAGACTTCTCCCATTATAAAGCCACCCAATAAGCAGGCACTGAAGGCTAAGGTGATCGCAAAAAAAGCGTAGCTCAAAAGCTTTTGAATAATATTAAAATTCATCTTTATGAAACAGAAATATAAAGAGCGCTAGCCAAGTAATTTTTTCAGAACCTTCTTCTTTTGATCGGCCATCGTAATTACAACTAAGCGATCTCCGGGAAGAATCTTATCATCGGCACTGGGCACCTTTGCATTAAACTTGTGAAGCAAGGCCACAAGTAAAGTTCCGGGTGGCAAGGAGAAATCTTTAATGATTTTCTTGTCGGCAGGTGATCCGTGAGGAATTAATATTTCCAAAATACTACCGCTATTATTAGGAAGCTGAGCGAGCTCGACAACAGACTCCATTGATAAATTTCTACGCATATAGTCGGCCATGACAATTCTAGGCGAAACAACAACTTCGATATTCAAATCATCACGAAGAGTATCGAGTAGTTTATCGTAATCGCCTTTATTAACGACGAGCTGCACATGCTTCGCACCCAATTTAGAGGCTTGGATGCAGGTTAGAATATTCTCTTCATCATCTTTGGTGCAGGCAGCAAAATAATCAGCTGAGCCAATTTGTTCTTCCTCTAGAAGTCTCAAAGAAGTCGCGTCCCCGTTAATTACTGCAACATGAGGGAATTGATCGGCGAGGATTTGGCAGTGCTCGGGGTCTTTTTCAATCACACGTATTTTGAACCTAGGATTAGAAAGCATTCTAATTAGGCTGATTGTAGTTTCGCTTCCGCCAAAGAGAACCACTCTAGTAATTTCAACTTTCTGTTTAGGGTCAAATTTTACGCGGCTATTAAAAAGTGCTTCAGGCTCCCCAAATACGGTTAATAGGTCATTTTCTAAAAGCGTAGAATCACCATTAGGAACCAAGATCGATCCCTCCCGCTCAATGTACCCGATGCGTAGCTTAGGCCCTATATTTATGTCTATTAGCTTTTTATTGATGAACTTAGAGCCTTTCGCTAGAACAAGTCGCTGCACTTCTATTTTCCCTTTTGCAAAATCTTCAATGGCAACTCGGCCGGGATTACGGATCGCTTTTGCTAACTCGGTTGCGCAGACTGCTTCGGGATTTACAAATTCATCGATACCAAAATGCACTTGGTAGCTGAAGATTGAAGCATCGCTGTAGGTCGCATCATGAATCCGGGCGATGGTATTCTTCGCGCCCAAGCCCTTCGCTAGAGAGCAGGAGATAACATTGGTCTGGTCATCGCCAGTCATCGCTAAAAATGCGTCACAATGATCCACCTCTAATTGGCTTAATTGACTCGCCGAACTGCCGTTTCCAGAGACAACTCTAGCATTGTGCTCTTCATCCATTTTGGCACAGCGCTCCCCTGATTGCTCAATAAGAGTAACATTATGACCTTCTTTAGATAGGGTCGCAGTTAAGCTGTGACCGACTTCTCCGGCTCCTACAATTACTATTTTCATTTAGATGGGTATCCCTATCCTTAAATAATGTGACAGGTTTTTAGTATATTTCGAGTATATTTTAATGGCTAGAATTAGCCCCTAATTACGCCTACAACTATATCATTAGAGCAGTGAGATTTCTAAAGCAAAAGTGCTTTTTGATTCGGCTTCAACCACATGGAGCCCTTTTTTATGTGAATGGCTATTAGGAGCGCTCATTAGAGCCTGAACTTCTAAAAATTGATTAGAGGGATTAAGTTCCTTCAAAAGTAGGGCATTCCAAGTCGAATAACTTGGATAATCTTCTAAGAAAGTAATTCCGATATCTTCTTCGCCACCCTTGGGTCCTAATTTGAAAGTATTACTTTTAAGCTTAGTCAAAAGGCTTTTGTAGAGCCCTGCATCATTTAAAGCGATCGCTTCGCCCGAAAGGGTCTCTCCCGAGATGCCCCCACTGATTTGAGGGTAGAGCTGTTTCTTAGCCGAATGGGCAACCCTATAATTAGAAACAGACAAATGATCATGCCATGGGAGCTTAAAATGAAATGCGTGACCCGCTGACCAAAGGATCGGCCTATCCCCCAGATTTTCTAAACTAAGAAAGACTTTAAAGCCAACCGCATCAAAAGCGTATTCAAGAGTAAGCTCATATTCAAAAGGATAAGCCTCTCGGAACGCTGTATCTTGGCAAAGCTCTAGAACAATCTGATGCGCCTCTGTTTTTATGGTTTTAAATTTAGAGCGCTTTGCGAAGCCATTTTGCGGCATCGGGTGCTCTTGGTTTTGCAGGTCTTTCCAAAAATTTTGTTTTTCTTTGTTGATGGAACGCCCAGCAAATGGGAACAAAATAGAATGACCCCCTTGAGCGGATTCCCAATCAAACTGCGCATTTTTTTCAGATAAATCAGGCCAATGGATAATATCCCTAAAACTACCATCAGCCAGTTGGATATTCCAATTGATCAAGCGGCCGCCATTCTCGGCATCTAATAAAAAAGTAGATGGGCCGTGAGTCCATTTAAGTAATTTACGTCCCTGATAATCTATGGATTCCATTTTATGAGTCTCTCCTGAGCTAGCTAATCTTGCTTTTTTTATTAGAGCATACAATATCTAAAATCATATGAGTATCCTTAAAAACATAGCCTTATGGACGCTTCTATTAAGTGCCGGAATTGTCCAAGATCTAGTGGCAGCCACTGCAGAAGGAGCCCCAAGTGATCTCAGCACCGAGCGGCCAGTCGTCTATATGATTCCCGTTAACGAAGGAATTCACCAAGCCAATCTTTATGTTTTGCGTCGTGGTCTAAAAGAAGCGATTCGCAAAGAAGCCGATATGGTTTTGCTCGATATGGATACCCCGGGCGGTGCCGTGGATATCTGTCTAGAAATGATGGAGATGCTGAGTTATTTTAAGGGAGAAACTGCCACTTATGTGAATAGTGATGCTATTTCGGCCGGGGCGTTTATTGCTTCAGCCACAGACGCAATTTATTTCGCCCCGAATGGAAAAATGGGCGCGGCTGCGGTGATACAGGGTTCGGGCGAAGACGTTCCAGAAACCGCAAGGCTGAAGGTCGAGAGCTATTTACTTGCGAATATTCGGCTTGCCTCAGAAGGCTTTAGATATCGGGCGGATGTCATTAGGGCGATGATGGATGCGGACTATGAATTAGTCATCGAAGGGGCGGTCATTAAGCCGAGCGGTTCGCTGCTTACGGTGACGGCTAAGCAAGCGATGGAGCTCTATGGGGACCCGGAGGTTCCATTGCTAGGCGCGGGCATCTATGAATCAGTGGAAGATTTGCTCGATGCAAAATACGGCTCGGGTGCCTACGAACTGGAGGCATTAGAAATAACTTATTCGATGGAGCTTGCCAAGTGGCTTGCCGGCTTTGCTTCAGTTATATTAGGAGCTGGGATGCTTTTACTCTTTATCGAATTTAAAACGCCTGGATTTGGAATATTTGGGATCGGGGGCATCGCCTTATTGGGGGTATTTTTCATGAGCCATTACTTAGCCGGCCTTGCGGGTAATGAAGCGATTCTTATCTTTGTCTTCGGGATCCTCTTTTTAGGGATCGAGGTATTGATTCTTCCGGGAGTTTTTATTTTTGGTATTCTTGGGCTTATAATGCTCTTTGGTTCCTTACTTATGGCTATGAGTGATTTTTGGCCTGGAGGGGTGGTTCCTTTTTCCTCTGAAGTCTTATTTTTGCCCTTACAAAACTTATTTTTAGGGCTCTCCATTGCCGTTATAGGGGCGCTGATTATGGGCCGTATATTTAAAGGGTCCTTCATAGAAAAATCGATTGTTTTGGATGAAACACTCGGCGGCAAAGATGCCTTAGGTGGTAAAATTCAAGTCAGCCAGTATGACGCTTTAATTGGCCGTGAAGGTATCGCCTTAACCCGATTGAATCCATCTGGGATGATTAAGATCGATAATAAAAACTACGAAGCACATTCAGAAGGGGGCTATATTGATAAAGATGCCGTTGTCGTCGTCTGTTCGGCGGATAATTTTAAAATCGACGTTAAAGTTAAATGCATTTAGCTCGAGTTCTTCTCTAATCAATTTATACATTAATCTATGCAAATCATAATCTATTCGGTTCTCGGGCTTATTGCTTTAATAGCTGGGCTTATATTCATCAATTATATCGGCATTTTTATTAGAGCCTGGGCTTCAGGATCCTATGTAGGCTTCCCCACTTTAATTGCTATGAGCTTGAGAAGCGTTCCGGTCGCTAAGATTGTTGACGCCCGCATCACCGCTCACAAGGCGGGTCTACGTCTGACGACCGATGAGTTAGAAGCGCATTATTTGGCGGAAGGAAATGTTGAACAAACCGTTCAGGCCTTAATCGCAGCTGACAAAGCAAAAATCACTTTAGACTTTCGTAGAGCCTGCGCCATCGACTTGGCGACTAAAGGCACCGGCAAGTCCGTTCTTGAAGCAGTGCGTACTTCAATTAATCCTAAAGTTATCGAATGCCCGGATGGCACCGTCAAGCGGAGTATTGATGGAGTTGCTAAAGACGGCATCCAAGTAAAAGCTAAAGCTAGGGTCACCGTCCGATCTAATTTAGATAATTATGTCGGGAGTGCTTTAGAGGAAACAATCATCGCACGTGTCGGCGAGGGCATTGTGACGACAATTGGTTCCGCGGATACCTATAAAGATGTTTTAGAATCACCCGATAAGATTTCAAAAGTTGTTTTAGAGCGGGGTCTTGATGTAGGCACTGCTTTTGAAATTCTATCCATTGATATTGCCGACGTGGATGTCGGAGAAAATATCGGTGCTAAGTTGCAAGAATCTCAAGCAGAAGCCGACAAAAACGTCGCCCAAGCTAAAGCCGAAATGCGCAGAGCGGCCGCGGTTGCTTTAGAACAAGAGATGAAAGCTAAAGTTGAAGAGATGAAAGCTAAAGTGGTTGAAGCTGAGGCAGAAGTTCCCTTAGCCCTTGCGGCCGCATTTCGAGATGGGAATTTAGGCGTTATGGATTATTACCGCCTAAATAACATCAAAGCAGATACAGATATGCGTGACTCTATTGCCAAGGAAGACGAGGCCTAAGTCGCGTGTTAAGCATTTTATAGAATAGAAGATACACTGAAGGTTATGTCAGAAATTTTTATAATAATCATCATTTTCGGCGGGCTTATGTTTGCCCTTTTTTCGATGATTAAAGATTCGAAAGAGGGTTACAAATCACTCGGCGAGGCTTATCGTCAATGGAATGAAGTTTCTAACGGAACTGCCGCAGAAGACTCTGACTATGATATTATAAGGCGAGAGATTCTTAGAAAAAAAATGGAACGAGCGGCTCCAAGTCCATTAATGGAAAAAGAGTCTTATCCGCTTCAGCCATTGGAGCCTGAAGTGGAGGAACCTCAACTGGAGGTTTCCCGGTCGCCTGTTCGAGAGCAAAATTTTGGAAGTGCAGCCAGAGAAGCTGAGAAAATTTCAGCAGGAGCAGGAGTAGGAGTAGGTAGGCCGGCGGAAGCCCCATACCAACAATTAGCGGAACCCACAAGAGCGTTGAAAACTCCCAATAAAGAAAGTTCTAGGAATGATCTTTTAAGCAGCCGAATTAGAAAATCACTCACTAACCGGCGTGAGGCGCAAGTTGCTTTAATTACTGGCGAGATCTTAGCGCGCCCTATAGCTTTAAAGTAAGATAAGTCGGCACATTATTCTATTATTAGAATCTGCTTACCTTCGTCTAATTGAACCGGCTCAGTCAGGCCGTCAGTAATGTAGCTGAGGTTTTCACCCATCGGGCATACCACTACGGCTGGACCTTGACTTTTGATTCTTTGAATTTCGCCTGCATTGAGGGTTTTCTTAAGTAGCATCTTGCTGTCAGCTTTTTGCATGACCACCACGTAAACGGAATCACTGGCTTTCAAAGAGATTTCTTGTATGGGCCCATCGCTCGTCACTTTAAGCGGATTTTGAGATTCTGATATTTCGGTAGCTTGGACGCGTGTCTCTGTTTGAGCTTCGGTAGCGTTATCTGAGTTAATGATTGATTGAATCAGCCAAATTGCAGAGAAAACAAAGAGGAGGGTGCAAAAGCCCACAACTCCAGTTTTGATGTATAATTCTTTATTAGAATCGGAGGGGGCATTCTCCCCACTTCCAGCCTTTTCAGTTTGAGCCTCAAAATCATTTTTCACATTAATACGGCCGTAAGAAGGTCTTTCCTTAAGCTCATCTAATAACGAGTCTTCAGCGGTTTTTTTAAGATCTATATTTCCCCCAAATAGCTCAGAGCTGCCTTTCTTAGAGCGTTTAGTATTCGCGATGAGTTGTTCTTGGTACTGCGATAGGATTTTGCTATGATTTAACTTTAAATATTTTGCGTAATTTACGATAAATCCATTTTTGTAGATTTGAGGCAGATCGTAATCATAGATATTTTTTTCTATATTACCCAGGAAATCACTTCGAATCTTGGTGGCTTCGGCAGCTTCTCTCAAAGAAATGCCTTTACGCTTTCTTGCTTCTTCTAACTTCTCACCAATGGTTTGCATAATTATTAGCTAAGCATTTTTTGAAGATTCGCAAGCAATAATCTCAACCTTCAAATCACTCCATTCTCCTTTATGCCGTGAGTCGAGACGAACTGATGCCTTTGGAAGGAGTCGTTTTAATTCAGTTTCGAAATGCGTCCTTAATAAATCAATTTCTTTACTTAGGATTCCGCTCAAAATTAAATGGGCTTTGGGTCGTAAGCTTTTGATAATCGCTTCAGAAAAAGGCATCAGGATATTCGTCTGAATATTAGCCATTAGAAAATCTATACTATTTTGAGGAAGCCCTGAATTTAAGTTATCAACCGTGAAGTGAATCGAATCTACATGGGGATTTTCCGATAAGTTTTCGTGACAAACATGGATGGCATCAGGGTCATTATCAAAGCCGCGGATGTTTTTGAAGCCTAGCGCTCGTGCAGAAAGTGCTAAAATGCCTGAGCCACAACCGGCATCGACCATATTGATCGCGCAGTCACTTAAGGAACCCTTTGAATTTTGTTCATTAAAGAAATCGACTAATCGAGAAGCACAAAGCTGGGTTGTTTCGTGGCAACCAGTCCCAAAAGCCATGCCCGCATCGAGATAAACGCAAGCCGCACCGACGGGGACGGTATAGCTTTCTTTCGACCAAAGTGGGACCCAGTGAAGTTGGCGATCATTCCAAGGTTTGACGTAAGCCTTGTAGGCATTTTGCCAAACAACCGCCTCGAGTTCTTCGGTCTGAAATGAATTCTCTATTTCCGGGAAAGCCACTTTAATCGCATCAATGCCCCGGTTTAAATCAATCGGATCCTTAAAGTATCCAATTAAGAAAAATGGATCAGCCGCAGTTTTTTGTAAAAGTACCCAAGGGCAGGCTTCTAGATCAAAAAAATAACCCTCAAGTGGGTCAATCAGTGTTGGTGGGATCTCAACCGTAGTCTTTAAATTTAAGTCCGTATGCATTTTATTATTCTTTCGTGAATTTTATAGCGCCCGTACTCAAGCCAAGGATCACTTCTGGAAGCAAAAGATGCTCAGCTTCGTGCACTTTTTGAGTTAGGCTCTCTAAGCTGTCTGAAGGATCAATGCTGACGCTTTGTTGACCAATGATCGGCCCAGCATCTAAAGCCGGAGTAACCCAATGCACCGTACAGCCAGTGGTCTTCATAGAAGATTCAAATGCTTTTTCAATAGAGCGAATGCCCGGGAAATGTGGAAGAAGGCTGGGGTGTAAGTTGATTATTTTCCCTTCAAATGCTTCAATAAAATCTTGGTTTATGATTCTCATAAAGCCGGCTAATACAATTAAGTCGGGATTATAGGACTTGATTTTTTCAACAAAAAGACGCGTTTCTTCATCGCTGAGACGGGCTCTTTTTTTCCCGCTCGAGATTGAGTGAAAGGGTTTTCCAAAGGATGCCGCTAATTCTAAAATAGGGGCATCCTGAATATCAGATAGCACCGCAGCCGTTTGCACTTCGCCTAGTTTTTGGGTTGCTTCAGCTTCGAGAATAGCCCGAGCATTGCTACCTTTTCCTGAGCCAAGTATTACGATTTTGAAAGCCATGCAGGAATTTTTTTATTTAAAGAATTTTTTGGCTTTTTCTACAAATGACTTAGAGACCGGATTACCCGCATCACCGCAAGCATCTGCAAAAGCTTCTAACTTCTCGGTTTGATCTTTATTTAATTTCTTAGGCACTTCCACTTGGATGCGGATTAGTAAATCGCCTTTGCCACCTCGCATGTGGGGCATACCTTGGCCTTTGAGCCTAAAAGTTGTGCCGGTTTGAGTGCCACTCGGAATTTTTAAATTACCTTTCCCAAATAAGGTTGGAACATGGATGGTGCCGCCAAGACTGGCTAAGGTGAATTTTATAGGGATCTCACAAAATAGATCATCTTCGTGTCGTTCAAATAATTCATGCTCATTAACGACGACAATAATATATAAGTCACCCGCTGGGCCGCCGCCAACACCTGCCTCGCCATTACCAGAAGAACGCAACCTCGATCCAGTGTGGACGCCTGCTGGAATTTTTACTTTCACGGTACTTGAATCAATAGAGCGTCCTTCGCCGTTACATTTATTGCAGGGCGAATCAATAGTTTGTCCCGCTCCCGAACAGGCAGGGCATACTTGACGGAAGCTTATAAAACCTCGGTTTGAGGTTACTTGTCCATTCCCGTTACAGGTACTACAGGTGGATTTCGAGGTGCCTGCCTTAGCGCCTGAGCCATTGCATGCCTTGCACTGGCAGTGTCGTCGGTATTTGATCTGTTTTTCCGTGCCGGTAGCCGCTTCTTCTAAACTAATTTCTAAATCATACCGAAGGTCGGAGCCTTGTTGGGCACCGCCGGAGCTTCGCCCACCGCCGCCACCGCCACCAAAAATATCTTCAAAGATTCCACCACCACCACCGCCGCCACTGAAAGCATCCCGGAAAATATCAAAGGGATCAACTCCGCCGGAGCTTCGTCCGCCACCGCCCATCCCATTTTGGAATGCAGCATGGCCGTATTGGTCGTAGGTAGCTCTTTTGTTGGGGTCTTTGAGAACATCATAAGCCTCAGAAATCTCTTTAAATTTCGCTTCAGCTTTTGTGTCATTGGGGTTTTTGTCTGGGTGGTATTTCACCGCTTGTTTGCGGTAAGCTTTTTTGAGTGCTTCTTCAGAGGCACCTCTTTCAACTCCCAAAAGGTCGTAATAGTCGGTTTTTGACATATTGATGGTTAGTTATTTTTTTCAATGCCGCTGGATACAATAACATTGGCGGCTCTAATTAAACGATCATTAAGTATATAACCTGAGCGGGTCGTTTGGATGATGGTTCCTTCGGGAACTTCCTCGGAGGCTTGGTAGCTTATGCATTCGTGGTTATTTGGATCAAATTCGGCACCGTCGGTCTGAATTTCGATAAGGCCGTTTTCTGCGAGTAAAGCCCCTAATTGTTCTAGGACCATCTCAAACCCTTTAGAGAGCTCCTTGGCTTCGGGGTTCGATTTCCCGGCGGCTAATCCTAATTTCATATTATCGATTATCGGAAGCAAAGACTCTAGTAATGAAGCGTTGGCCATTTTAATGATGCCTTGTTTTTCTTTGGCGACGCGTTTTCGAAAGTTCTCTAAATCTGCCGCAGCCCTTAGATAGAGTGATTGAAAGTCTTCTTGGAGCGCTTCTTTTTCCTCAACAGGTGCTGTTTCTTCGGGCGTTGAATCTGAGGTCTCTTTTTCTGGATTTTCTAAATCTTCTTTTTTCATGGAAGTGTTCTGTTTATGCTGCGATTGTTGGGACGTTTATGAATGTCTTTATTATAATAAATATCTTTTAAAAAAATCTATAACAAATTTTTATTAATTCATTTTGCTATTTGGAGCATTCATATTCTTGAATTTTAGGTAATTGATGGTTTATATAGAGTCCAATGAGCAACGCTGTTAAAATCTTAGTAATCGATGACGAGCCAGATGTTACAGAATTGCTAAAGTATAAGCTAGAGTACGAAGGCTATAATTGTGAAGTGGTTAATGATTCGTTGTCTTTTGTTACAATTGCAAGGGCGTTTAAGCCAAATCTAATTATTATGGATATAATGATGCCGGAATTAGATGGACTGCAACTGTGCAAGTTAGTTCGGGCAGATCCTTCGACGCAATCAATCCCAATCATTTTCTTAACCGCCAAAGGCGAAACGGAAGACCGCATTAAGGGTTTAGAGTCGGGAGCGGATGACTATGTCTCTAAGCCGTTTAATACTAAAGAATTGATGCTTAGGGTGGGGAAAGTCCTCGGCCGAGGAGAGGCTCGGAATCAAGCGGAGTCAAAGGGCCAGATCCAAATGGGGGGTGTTATTATTGACCAGAACTCGCACAAGCTAACCATTGATGGCCAAGAAGTGCCTCTAACAGCTACAGAATTCCGGCTGCTTAAATTGCTCATGGAGCAGAAGAATGAAGTCCAAACTAGAGAAAATTTATTAATCAATGTTTGGAATTATGATACGGACATTGAGACGCGAACGGTCGATACGCATGTTAGGCGGGTACGAGAAAAATTAGGGCCTTATACTGATTTAATTGAAACAATCCGCGGAGTTGGCTACAAAGCTGTCGATATTTGATGAATTTAACTTTAGTATTTCTGCTTCTTGCGGTCACCGCTTGGATTTATCTACGAGCGAAACGATCAGAAAAAATCATTGATGAGCTGCACTCCGCCCTTAAAGGCAGGAAGCGTCTGTTACTTGAAGAATCTAGCTCGAATATTGCCTATCGGGGTCTAGTTGAGTTGATTAAAGACGCCAATGCTTTGATTGATGATATATCGGTGACAGACTCCCAATCAAGTGGCCTTTCAAAGCAGGTTGAGGTGACGCTTAATGCAATTCAAGAAGCGGTCTTCATTTTAAATGAGCAGCACGAAATTGAATATTCTAATGGATCCGCCGAGCAGATCTTCAATTTGGGTGATAGCATGAAAACCCTTAGGCTAGAAGCAATCATCCGCTCGCCGAACCTTTTGGGGCTTCTTGCTGATCACGAAAGAAATAAGAATTCAAATATGAAGCAAATTTCCATTGAGCTTGGCGGAGAAATCTTATGGTTCGAGGCTTCTTGCTCAAAAATTTCGCGAGCTAAGGGCGCTCAGCAGACCGAAAACGCAACTTTGCTAGTGCTCCATGACATCACTCGTTTAAAGCAGTTGGAGATGATCCGTACGGATTTTGTTGCCAATGTATCCCATGAATTACGCACTCCGCTAACTATTATTAAAGGCTTCTCAGAGACGCTCGTCGACGACCATGAGACTTTGAGTGATGAAGTGAAATATCGGTTTTTGGGGAAGATAAGAAACAATACAGAACGCTTGCATCTCTTGGTTGAAGATTTACTGACACTTTCTCGTCTAGAGTCTCAGCCTGATCAGCTGGAGATGGCCACCCATTCATTAGAAAAGCTTCTTATGGAGGTGCAGGAAAGCTATAATCCAAGGTTATCTAATGAGCAAACTATTGAAATTATCTATGATGCAAAGATTGAGCCTTTTGGCTTTGATATGCACCGTATCAATCAAGTCTTAGATAATATATTCGAAAATGTATTTCGCTATGCAACAGGGTTCACAAAAATCCTAATCGATGCTCGATTAACCGAGGCGGGTGATTATGTAGAATGCAAAGTTTCAGATAACGGGCTTGGGATTCCTGAAAAAAGCCTTCCACATTTATTTGAAAGGTTTTACCGAGTCGACAAAGGCCGAAGCCAAGAAAAAGGTGGGACTGGCCTAGGGCTGAGTATTCTAAAGCATATTATTCTTCTTCATGGCGGCACCGTTCGTGCGGAGAGCCGTCTAGGTGAGGGGACCAGTATCTTCTTTACAATCCCCTATCAGAAGACAGTGGTTGAGGAATCCTATGTCGACTGATAAACAAATGAAAGAGGGTTCAAACGAGCCTTTATCGAACTCTAAAGAGATGCCCGAAGGCTACTTTAAGGAGCTCAAGCGACAAGAATTGCGTAAGGCGGAATTGGCATCGTTACTAGATGAAGCACTTAAAGAAGAAGCGCGGAATACCGATACCGGCCCCGAGACCGATAGCGGCCCTGAGACCGAGATTGTGTTTGAGGCGGGTTGTGGTCACGGTCATTGGCTTACCAGTTATGCTACGAAAGAGCCTGAGGTTTGTTGCGTTGGGATTGACTTAATCGCGAGCCGCATCACTAAAGCGAATCATAAAAAAGAAAAGCGGTCTTTGGCGAAGCTTCATTTTTTGAAAGCAGAGTTGAACGAGTTTTTGGAAGTTTTGCCTGAACACATAAAGTTTAAAAGCGTCATTTTCTTGTTCCCGGATCCTTGGCCTAAAGCTAGGCACCATAAAAACCGCATGATCCAATTCCCACTTTTAAAGCTGCTCGCGCAAAAGATGGCCCCAAATGGCAAATTATACTTCCGGACGGATGACCAAGCCTATTATGATTGGACAATTGAGCATTTAGGGGCTTCCGAAGCATGGACGATTGATAACCAAACAGCGTGGATTCACGAAGAAGCTACTTATTTTCAAAATTTAATGGATTCCTACTACTCAGTTATAGCGCAGCCAATGACACTTAATGGCTAAAATAAGTCCAAACTAATAATGAGGATAAGTTGGCCGATCAAGGCTAAGAAAAAAAGCAGGTAGGAAAAGGTAGCAAAATAATCATAGGATTGCTTCGCTGGGATTAAGGGCTTAATTTCTGAGCTCGAAGAATTGTTACTATCAAGGGAAGAATTTAATACTGAAGAACTTTCTTTCCGCTCTCGCAGTTGGGAAATTCTATCGGTTAAATTTGTCGGGCTGCTCATTCTATTAATAGACTTGATCACTTAAAAAAAAACTCAACTTTAAATATTTTTTTCATTCAAGTATTGACCGACGCGCGGGTCGTCTTCATTCCGATAGGGATAGTTTAATTATATTGTACATTAAATGACCGATTGTTTCGTTTCTTGAATAAATTATTTACATACATTTTCTTGCCATTGCTTTCTGCAAGCGCCCTGTTTGCAGCAGATTCTAGTGGCTCTACGGGTGTAAGCACGTATGCTTATGAAATAGGTAGATTATTTAATTTTCCATTAACTAATTCTATATTAACAACTTGGGTGGTTTCTATAATCTTTATTTTAGCTATTCGCCTAACACTAGGTAAACCTACCTTAATCCCCAACAAAGCCCAAGTTGTTTTGGAGACTTTAATTGATAGCTTGAGGGGCTTACTTAGACCGATTCTTGGCGAGAAAGCATTCAAACTTTCATTTCCGATTCTTTTAGGCTTTTTTGTTTTTATCTTAATCCACAACTGGAGCGGATTAATTCCAGGGGTCGGAGTCTTTGGATTTTATGACGCGGAAGGTCATCTAAAATATTGGCTTAGGCCGGCAAATTCCGATTTAAATGCTACGCTTGGAATGGCCTTAATCTCGATGATTATGTGGCTTTATGTTTGCACGCGAGTATCAGGCCTTCGTTTTATTATTTGGGAATTATTTGGCAATAAAGCAAGTAAGCAAGATACCCCGAAAGCTATCTATTTAATGCTCGCGCCCATATTTTTAATGGTCGGATTTATTGAGGTTATATCAATTGCCTTTCGGCCGATTTCCTTATCCTTTAGGTTATTCGGAAATGTATTTGGCGGAGAGAATTTATTAGTCAGTATGACGGAATTAGGGCTGGGCCTTACGAATTGGGTATTGCCGGTTTTATTGCCGTTACCTTTTTACATATACGAGATATTGGTTGGAGGCGTTCAAGCCTTAATCTTCACATTATTAGTTGCCATTTATATAGGATTAATAACAAATCATCAAGAGGATCACT
>CAJWRZ010000013.1 GCA_913045955.1 uncultured Puniceicoccaceae bacterium | reverse complement strand
AAGAAACCATCACGCCAAGATCTTTGACTTGGTAGTTATTACAAGCCAGCACAACGGAAACAATATTTTTCCCAATGTCGTGAACGTCCCCCTTGACCGTAGCAATTAAGAATCTTCCTTGAGTACGGGCATTCGGGTTGGCGGCTTTTTCTTCCTCCATGAAAGGCGTCAAATAAGCAACGGCGCGTTTCATTACTCGGGCACTTTTCACAACTTGCGGTAAAAACATTTTACCTTCACCAAATAGATTTCCAACGACCTTCATGCCATCCATCAGTGGTCCTTCAATTACCTCAAGCGGCCGCCCTAATTTCTCCCTAGCTTCTTCTGTATCGTCTTCTATATGTTCAACAATACCTTTCACTAAAGCGTAGCTGAGGCGTTCTTCTACCGAGCCACTGCGCCAAGCCTTCTCAACTTTCTCTTCAGATTTTTTGTTGTCGCCTTTTACGGTGCTGGCGAAGTCAATCAAACCTTCCGTGGCATTCGAGGTTTGATTCAGAAGTACAGCTTCTACCTTTTCAAGGAGTTCAGGCTCAATTGCTTCGTAGACTTCAAGCATCCCTGCATTGACAATTCCCATATCTAGCCCCGCCTGAATTGCATGGTAAAGGAAGGCCGAATGCATCGCCTCTCGGACAGGGTTATTCCCTCTAAATGAAAAAGAAATATTGCTGACGCCGCCACTTGTTAAAGCTCCAGGACAGGCTTCTTTTATGGCGCGCACTGCTTCAATAAAATCGACGGCGTAGTTGTCGTGCTCCTCCATGCCAGTGGCAACGGTCAGAATATTAGGATCAAAAATAATGTCGTGCGGATTGAAGTCCAATTCATTGACGAGTAAGTTGTAGGCTCTTTTGCAGATACGAACTTTGTCGTCTTTGCTAGCGGCTTGGCCTTGTTCGTCGAAAGCCATGACAACCACAGCGGCGCCGTAGTATTGAATGGTTCTGGCTTGTTCTAAGAAAGCGGATTCGCCTTCTTTAAGACTTATTGAATTCACAATGCACTTGCCTTGTACGCATTTTAGGCCGGCTTCGATCACCGACCATTTTGAGCTATCAATCATGATCGGAACTCGGGCGATGGAAGGTTCTGAAGCGATGAGGTTTAGGAAGCGCGTCATGCAGGCTTCAGAATCTAAAAGTCCCTCATCAAAATTAACATCGATAATATTGGCGCCATTCTCAACTTGCTGCTGAGCTACAGCGAGTGCGCCATCCCAATTCGACTCAAGAATCATCTTTTTGAACCGAGGTGACCCCGTTACATTTGTGCGTTCCCCCACCGTGACAAAGGTATGCTGTGCTTCGATATTAAAAGGCTCTAAACCGCTCAAATAAGTGAACGCTCTTGAGCCACTAGCGATTCGTGGAGCTATTGACTGAGTCCCTTCGGCGATGGCTTGAAGGTGGTCGGGAGTGGTTCCACAGCAGCCGCCAATTATATTGATAAAGCCACTTTGGGCAAAATCTTTTAAGGCTTCAGCAGTTTGTTCTGGAGTTTCATCGTAGCCGGTAGGGGCGAGCGGGTTGGGTAAACCGGCATTCGGGTAGGCGCTGACATAAGTATCGCTGAGCCTGGAAAGAGCTTCTATGTAGGGCCTCATTTGGTCGGCGCCGAGTGCGCAGTTTATTCCAACGCTGAGGGGCTTTATGTGGGCAATAGAATTCCAAAAGGCTTCGATTGTTTGCCCCGATAAGGTACGGCCTGATTGATCGGTAATCGTCACCGAAATCATAACTGGAATACGAACAGGGTGGGTCTCTTGGAAGCGTTGTATCGCAAAGAGTACGGCTTTTAAATTTAGGGTATCAAATACAGTCTCGGGAAGGAGCATGTCTACACCCCCATCGATTAAACCTTGGATCTGTTCGCTATAATCTCTGACGAGGTCGTCGAAGCTGACCGCTCTATATTCCGGGCGATTTACATCCGGGGACATCGAGCAAGTACGATTAGTTGGACCAATGGCGCCGGCAACGTAGGTTGGTCGATTGTCTTCTTTGGAAACTTCGTCAGCCACTTTCCTTGCGAGCTCGGCCGCAGATTTGTTCAGTTCATAAACCACAGATTCTAAGGCGTAATCAGCTTGGGCAATCGCGGTGCTACTGAAGGTGTTAGTTTCTATAATATCGGACCCTGCTTTCAAAAAGCTTCGATGGATATTTTCAATGATTTCTGGTCGGGTCAGCGTTAGTAAATCATTGTTTCCTTTAAGGTCTTGCGAGTGGTCTTTGAATCGCGCACCTCTAAAATCTTCCTCTTCTAAGCTGTAGGTTTGGATCATCGTGCCCATCGCGCCATCTAGGTACACTATACGATGCTCGAGCAATTTTAGTAGTTGCTCGATTTTAGGTGTATATTTTACGGGAACTAAGGCCTTTCTTTCCATAGATAGATCAACGTATACGGATTAATTGATATGTTCAAGTTTTATTCCATAATTTATCTCACCTTTTATGAAATCGACCTTTGACTGATAGGACAACTGTGAATGAATTTGAATTATATAATTTTTAAATTATCAAAGAGCCATGCAGTTAGACCGCCTAAAAGTTTTATTCCCTAATATAGAAGAACCAAGTTGGGTACTTTTGGAACAATGGGTGGGATTGCTTAAAGAATGGAATCAAAAAATTAACCTGATCTCTCGGAAAGATATTGAAGCTTTAGAGGAGCGCCATTTGGCCCACTGCCTAGCGATTACTGAATATTTAAAGCTTCAGCCGGGCGCTACCGTATTAGACGTCGGAACTGGGGGTGGCTTGCCCGGAATTCCTATGGCCATTTGTTATCCGCAAGCGCAATTCACCTTAATCGACTCAATTGGTAAGAAAGTTGGGGTTGTCCAAGCGATTGCCGATGAGCTTGGATTGAAAAATGTCAAAGCGATGCAGATTCGAGCCGAAGCTTTAAAGTCTAAATTTGATTTTGTCACAGGTCGTGCGGTTAAAAACCTGCCCGAATATTTGAGTTGGGTTCAGAATAACCTTCGTTCAAATAAGGTTAAGGCACGGGGGACGTCTTCCAGCAAATGTCCCCAAAATTCTTTAGCCAATGGAATTTTGTATTGGAAGGGTGGCGCTTTTCAAGACGAGTTAGCGCCATTGGGGCTTTCGCCTTCAGATTGTTTTGATTTAGAAGCATTACTGAAGGATGCTTATTTTTCTGAGAAGTATATTTTGTATATAAAAGCAGAAGCTTTGGAAAAAGTGCGTTTTGCCGCGCAAAATTGAGCGAATATAAGGTAATTTTTCATACCCAATATTAATTGGCATACTTTAAGCTTATTGTTTCATGGGTATTTAGCCCATCAAACAAACAATTAAATATAAAATATGAAAAATATTACATTATTAACATTATTCGTGGGTGCGTGTGCATTCATCACTTCAGCTTATGCTGAAGTCTCAGGAAACATCGGAGTGACTTCCAATTATTTCTGGCGTGGACAAACTCAAACAGAAGATGGCTCCGCAGTAAGCGGTGGACTCGACTATGCAGGCGAAGGCTATTATGCCGGTGTTTGGGCGAGTAACACATCATTTGGTGGTGTCGCTGGAGAAGAGTTTGATTTCTATATTGGTACAGAAATCAACGGATTCGACGTTGGTTACATCAGCTATATGTATCCTACTGGCGGAGGTGACTTCGAAGAATTCTATGCCGGCACTTCGTTCTCGGGTGTAGATATTTTCGTTGCTTACAATCCTGATTCCGAGGAGACATTTACATCGCTGTCATACGGCATAGATGTAACTGAAACGCTTGGGGCTACATTTACTTACGGTACTGCATCCGATTCGGATTTGGATTTCCTCCAGCTAGATCTTAGCTATGACGACCTTACGGTATCAATCGTTGATCTTGAAGGTTTAGATTACAAGGTTGCGGCTTCCTACGGCTGGTCATTCTAAAATTTAACACAATTCATAGTGTTTGTTATATACAAGGCTGGGCATTAATTTGCTCAGCCTTTTTGTTTACTTTTTGAAAGACCGTTTGATTGCCTTAATCTTTTTTGTATTTTTTTGGAGGTCTTTTTTGTCCATTTTGTCAATGAACAGAACGCCCTTTAAATGATCAACCTCGTGGAGAATACAACGCGCTAAAAGCCCATCAGCATTCAAGGTATGGCGATTGCCTAGAGCATCCATAAATTCACAAGAAATTTCAATTGGCCGGGTGACATTTCCTGTAAGCCCAGGAAAAGAGAGACAGCCCTCATCATAAACATCGGCTTCCGTGTCGGTAATGGTCACCTTGGGATTTATTAGAGCCAGGGGCATAAATAAATCTAAAGGAAGCGATTTTCCATCGTAGCTATAATTGAAATGGATTTCAGCATCTTTAGGAGGACGCACATCAATCACACACAATTGCTGGGCAATACCAATTTGCTGAGCGGCCAGTCCAATGCCTTCAGCGGAATACATTGTCTCAATCATATCCTTAATTAAGGCTTCCAATTCAGCATCAAAATGAATGATTTCAGCACCCTTGGTTCTTAAGACAGGATCGCCATAATATTTAATTGGTCTTTGCATTTATTTACCTTTTATCTTTAGTGTAACGTTTGTTAAGCGTCCATAATAATTTCTATAAGGAATATGAAGAATAACATTATTGCATAATGGGAACTTGCTTTACCCAGTATTTCTCAAGAGTCGCGCTTTGCGGGCTGATGCTCTCAGGAATCTTTACCGCACAAGCCGAGCAATCACTAATCGAAGTACAGTTATTGTCAGAGCGTACGGGCATAAACTCAGGAAATTTGGAGCCCCAAAAGGGTCAACTCATAGGTCTTAAAATCCAACTAGAAGCCGGCTGGCACTTGTCATGGGACAATTATGAGGGCAATAAATCAGAGCCTTCCATTCAGTGGGATCTGCCCAGCGGCTTCACGCTTGAACCAATTGTGATTCCCAAACCCGAAGCCTATAGTTTTATGGGATTAGCAAGCGAAGGGTATAAGGATACAGTTCTTTTGCTCTACCGATTGACACCTCCAATCGACTCTTTGGAACAGCAGACTATTGAGCGTGAAGCCATCTCCGTAGTTGCGAATATTAGGTGGCTCTTATGCAAAGACATTTGCATCCCCGGAGAGACTCAAGCCGTTCTAGAGTTGAGCATTGCAGATAAGAGCCAAGCAACAGAGCACGCTCCGAAACTCAAAGAAGTGCTTACGGGGAGTCAGCTCAGTTTAGAAACTAAAGAAACACTCAATTTTGAATCTCAAGTTTTAAGCTTTGGCTTGCTAGGGTGGCTTGGGCTAGCCTTTTTAGGAGGCTTGATTTTAAATCTGATGCCCTGTGTTTTGCCGGTTCTTTCTATCAAACTGATGTCTCTATTTGAAAGCGCACACCAGGATCAAAGAAAAATTTTACTTCATGGATGCATGTATGCCTTAGGGACGGTCAGTAGTTTTATTATATTAGCACTCGTATTATTCACATTGAGATCTTTGGGGGAATCGGTGGGCTGGGGTTTTCAGTTACAGGATCCTTATTTTGTAACCTTTCTGATCGCGCTATTTTTCTTAATTGGCATGAACATGATCGGGGTTTTTGAAGTTGGATTAAGCCTTGTTGGAATCGGTGCAAAGGCTTCATCAAAACAGTCTAGTCCTTGGGCATCTTTAGGCACCGGAATCCTAGCGACGATTGCTGGGGCTCCTTGCGTTGGACCCTTCATTGGTGGTGTTAGCGGGCTGGCCCTGCAAGCTGATTTATGGACAGGGCTTAGCGTTTTTGGATTTATGGGCCTCGGAATGGCTTCACCTTTTTTGCTTTGTGCGGTGTTTCCAAATTTATTAAAATGCTTGCCCAAGCCTGGCCCATGGATGCAGGTCTTTCGTCAAATTATGGGTATGTTGCTAATTGGATCGGCTGCTTTCCTTGTGTGGGTGGTTCAGCAGTCTACTGGTAATACGGGCTTGTTATATTTACTTTGTTTTCTAGTGCTGATTGCATTATCAGGATGGGTCTATGGGCGATGGGGTAGTTCGAACTATTTAAACCCGTATCGGAATCTTGTATCAATCCTCGCAACCCTATTAGTTTTGGGTGGGTTCTTGGTTGTCAGTCAAAATATAGCGAAGCTTTATGGAGAATCAATGAACACAGTAAATAATGCAGCTGAAGATACTTGGGCGAGTTGGTCGGAAGATGCGGTGGATGAAGTCTTAAGCAATGGTCGGATTGCCTTTGTTGATTTCACGGCAAGTTGGTGTCTTATTTGCCAGTCAAATAAAGTTCTAGTTTTAAGGACACCGGAGACAGCGGCTTTATTTGAAAAATATAAGGTGGTTCCGTTCACGGCGGATTGGACTTTAAGGAATTCAAAAATCACTCGTGCTCTAGAATCTTATAAACGTTCGGGGGTTCCTCTGTATTTGTTTTTGACGCCGGAGGGTGGTCATAAAGTTTTGCCTCAAAATTTATCCCATTCAATTATGGAGGCTGAGTTATTGAAGCTTTCGAACGAAAATTAGCCGAGATTTGATAAACTTTCTCTAAACTGTTGTATAACTATATAGAGAAACATCCGAGATGACTCAAAGAGTCTTTGCTGCTGTCATTAAAATGGGTAAAGGGCTCGGAGAACAGGCTTATATCGGAATAGAAAACTCAAATGTAGAACCTTTGCTATTTGATTCAAGTAGTTCGATCGTTCCCTGATGGCTTTCTAAAATTCCCTTGGAGATTGAGAGCCCTAAGCCAGTGCCCTCAGAGCGATTGGTTAAGAAGGATTCGAATATATGATCTTGAAGTGCTTTAGGAATTCCGTGTCCATTATCTTTAATATTAAAGTAAGCCTTATGGGCATCTTGATAGATTCGAATTTTAATGGCACCCCCTGTTTCGGGCATTGCTTGGCTCGCATTAAAAATGAGATTTAAAATCACTTGCTGGATCTGTCCTTTATTCACTTCGACCATTATGTTGGGCTCAGTGGCTTCTAGTTCTAAAGTGATTTTGAGTTGATTGAGCTTTAAGCGGACAAGCTGCAAAGATTCTTGAGTTAGGTTATTTAAAGAATTCTCAGTCTTAGTATTGTGATTTATGTGACTGAATCCGAGGACTCTTTCTACGATTATTTCTAGATGATTAATCTTTTCGCTTATGAGTTCTGTATCTTTAGTGCGTGGATCGGTCGGGCTGAATTTTAAATCAAGTGTTTGGAATAGTAATTTAATTACCGTCAGCGGATTCCTGATTTCATGGGCAATTTCAGCCGAGAGCAGCCCAAGGGTTGTTAGCTTGTCATTCTTTCTTAGAATTTCCTCACCCTTGAAAGTCTTTTCGTAGAGTCGTGCATTCTCTAGAGTGATGGCTCCCAAGTCAGAAATCGCCATTAAAATTCTTTTCTCGTCGTCACTGAATCGGTGAGTCTCCTCGGTGTATGCATTTAGGACACCTATAACTTCATTTTGAAATATAATAGGCGTTATAAGCATAGAGATGAGTCCTTCTCTTTTTATGATTTTGTTAAAGTCATTATCTTCGGTGTAAAGAATATTACTAATGTCTATCTGCTTCGGTCTGCGAAGAACACTGCCGATCGCACTATGCGTGGTCTCAATGGTACTGATTTCTTCAAGTGCCCCTTGCGCACCAATCATTGTATGAAGCTCTAAATGCTCTTTATTCTTTGAAAACAAAAATAGGGCAGTTGAGTGGCATGAAATTATTTCACGAGCTTCTTTGGCCAAGTTCTCTAAAATGGAATTCCTATCTAAAGTAGCGACCAGGTCGTTGCTCAAGCGAATCATTGATTGTAGCTGTTGTGATTTTGTTTTTAGCTGGTTAGTGAGCCAATAGTAGGCGACAGTTTTACTAGCTTCGCTGGAAATTAGTTTCACTAAGTCAAAGTCATTTTCGGTAAAGTGAGTTTCTTGTGAATGTTCTAAATTCACGATACCGATGACTTTTCCTTCGATAATCATAGGAATAGCAATGGCCGAGGAAGAAGTGCTTTTTATAGGTGTGAAGCGCGCATTTCCAAAGTTCCCTAAGTGTACTGAACGATTGTGAAAGGCGGACCAACCTACGATACTTTGTTTGATTGGGATGGGCGTAGTACTATCCTCGAGTCCAAATGAAACTTGAATTTCAATCTTTTGATTATTTTGATTCAGCAGTCCAATTAAGGCTGTTTCAGGCTTAAGGAGAGCAACTAGCTCATCTAAAATCAAATGAAGCGCTGAATGAATCGAGTTAGAATCTTCCAGCGATTCTTGGATGCGAGTTAAGGACTGAAGCACCGTAAGATATGAGCCTGTTGTTTCCATTGCAATAAGGTCGATAGAATATTTGGATTCTACCGATTGCAATGAATTATTTATTTGAGTTTATAATAGAGGCAATCTCTATTCGCAGTTCTAATAAATCGGACGTACGAGAGGCGTCCTTTAAATTTATATTTTCAATATAAAAAGTATCCATAGCAATGCCTCGTTCAGTTGCCACTCTTGCAAAACTTATATCAAAGCCCTTCTCCGTGATAATCTTAGCTAATTTAAAGAGAAGCCCTATTTTGTCTTCGGCTTGAACCTCAATTATAGTTCTCTTGAGCGATAGCTCATGATATACTTCAACACTAGGCGGGAAGGGATTGGGCAGTGAAATTTCTTTGTAGTTTGGAGTCTTATAATCAACCTCAAGTTCGTAGATTTCGTCGCTTAAATCTTGTCCATGCACTAGAGCGTTTTCAACTTTCGCCTTAAAGATTGCTTCAGTTGTTTTGTTGTCAGCCATTTTGCCATCTAGGTCTACCACGTAGAAAGTATCGATTGATATATGATCTTTTCTTGAGAAGGCTCGAGTACTGGTGATCGCAAGATTTGCGAGGGACAGGGCACCCGCTAATTTATAAAATAATCCTGCACGATCCCAAGTGACCACATTAATAATCGAAACGCCTAGGTTAATGTCATTCCTCCAGTCTATGATTGGCGTAAGACTTCCCACGGACTCTGCGCTTTGGATCTGCGAGAGCATTTGATTAATCATATTTATATGAAGGATGGCTTCATTGGCACTAGTATTTACAAAGTAACGATCTGGAAGTAGGCGGAAGTGGGCATCAATTTCGTCTTCTTGAAGGTCGCAAGTTGATAATCTTAAAACTTCTTTTTTTAGCATGTCTCTTTTCTCTTCAGTGTTATCACCATTCTTTGATTTTTCTTCAATATACTTAAGTGTTCGGAGGAATAGCGTCTTGTGCATACTGTCTTTAAAACTATTCCAAAGTGTTGGCGCAGTTCCTTTTGCATCGCAGTAAGTATGAATACAAAGGAAGCGCAATAATTCCGAATTTTTTGTAATTTCAGAAAATGAAATGGCAGTTTGTATATCATCTATATCATAACGTTGCGAGAAACGTGCCATTTCTAAGTGATTACGTATAATTAATAATATTTTTTCCTGATCAGCCTCACTTATATTTAATCGCTCAAGGATTGGCGTCGCTAATAGAGCACCACTTTCTGCGTGCCCTTTAATGCCATCAGACTTGCCGATATCATGAAGCAGTAAAATAAGGTAGAGGAGTTGAGGATGAGAAGTTTTTCGTATTTCTCGCTCATAAAAAATATCCATAGCGTCTTTCTTTTGAAAGACCGAATCCAAGTGACGAATAGTTCTCAGCACATGTTCATCGGCTGTATAACGATGGTAATATTCATGCTGGATCATGCAGGTCAGCTCCCCGAATTCGGGTATATAGCGGCCAAGCACCCCCAAGAAATGCATTTCTTTGAGGATCGGATAGACTTCACCAGGGCAGTCGAGAATAGCCTTAAAACTTTTAGCCGCATCTGGAGAATTAATCAGCTTATGGTCTATCAAAGGAATAGAAGCGGTAATTTTATGTTTCAGATTAACGTCCAGCGATGCTTTAAATTGTTGTTTGAGCCTGAAGACACGAATTAAGCGAATCGGGTCCTTTGCAAAGATATCACTGTGACTTGTGAATAAGACACCCTCTTGTATTCGGAAGCCATCAATTTCCTTTACCTTACTTTGCCTTAATGACTTAAGGGCTTCGAAGAAAGAGTTTTTCTTTCTCCTACTAGATGCTACCAAAGAAAGACGCTCCTTTAATTGTTCACAGATAGAATAAATGGTGCGTGCCGCCGAATAGTAATCCTGCATAAAAGCCGTTACTCGCTCAAAAGAATCATCCTGCAAATAACCTAACCCACTCGAAATAGGAATTTGTTGTTCAAGGTCTAGCTTGTCGGTCGGGCGTTTGTTTTGGTAATGCAGCTCGTTGCGAGTTCGCAACAAGAAGTCATAGGCGCTTTCAACTTTTTTTCGCTCGTCAGACCTCAAGAACTTATGCTTTTCAAGTGCCTTAAAAGAATTTAAGCCCAGCTTAATCTTAGAGATCCAAAGGATATTTTGGAAATCTCTCAAGCCTCCAACACCATTCTTAATATCTGGCTCCTGAATAAAGACGGTCTTGCCAAATTTTTCATGTCGCTCCGCCTCATCGGCCATACGTTGTTCGATGTAACGACTCGAGCGATCATTTAAGATATTATCCATGAAGGTTTTCTTCATTTTCTGGAAGAGCGAATCTGAGCCGCAGATAAGCCGTGATTCTAGAATGGCATTTTTTGACTGGATTTCTTTCCGAATCTCTTGAAGAACTTCAATTGTATTTCTTGAGGCGTGACCGACCTTTAACCCAAGATCCCAAAGCGGATATAGGATTTCTTCAGCCATTAATGTTTGGAAAACTGATAAATCTTTTGCATCGGCTTTATCAGGATAAAGGAATAGTATATCGATATCGCTTTGCGGGTTGAGCTCTGCCCGGCCATAACCTCCTGTAGCGATCACCGACATCGTTATCTTAAGTGGGCCATATCGAGTGATAAATAAATCCAGTGCTGCTAGGAATAAATTTTCAATAACCACATCGATCATTGTGGCGCGCATCTGGCATATTTCTTTCCCAGAACCACCTTTTTGGTGAGAGCGTTTGAGCATCTCATTTTCAAGTTCTAAATAACGTTTATACGCAGAGAGTTGCTTATTCCGAGGGATACCAGGCTCAAATACAAGGCGTTTTTGGGCATGTTGCCGCAGCCTTTTGAGAAGAATATCATTTTTATTCTGCATAATTGTATCTTAGAAACTGAGCTTAAGATGCGAGGGGAGAAAGTCTCTTTGTTGCCAAGGTATGCATACAAACAATTTTATAAAGATAAAATTGTTTAATCTATCTAGGCCTAGTTCTTAAAGCTCAAGTGAGCTAGAGCAACATGAGCGCAGGTGCCTCAATGATAGACTTCAATGCTTGAAGGTACTGAGCGCCAACTGCACCATCAATAACACGGTGGTCGCCGGACAAGCCAATCTTCATCGTTTCACCAACAACAATCGCGCCTTCTTTATTAACGATGGGACGCTTAATCGTTGCCCCGACACTTAAAATAGCCGCATTCGTAGGATTGATAATTCCATAAAAGTCTGAAATGCCAAACATCCCTAGGTTTGTAACCGTTAAAGTCGAGCCACTCATTTCGTTAGGGGCTAACTTTTTATCACGTGCTTTTTTTATCAAGACTTTCGCCTCCATACTGACCTCTTGTAAGCTCTTAGTTTCAGCAGCACGAATTACCGGAGTGACTAGGCCATCTTCCATCGCAACACCAAAGGCAAGGTCAACATTTGCATGCTGAGTGATGGTTGTTTCTGCCCAAGATCGATTGATCGCCGGGACAAGCTTAACCGCCTCAGCCGCAGCTTTAAGGGTTAAGTCATTCACTGAAAATTTATTCCCACCTTGTTCAACTGGCAAGGATGCCAATTTGTCATTCAATTGTTTTCTAAGTTGAGATAGAGGAGCCCCATCCACTTCAATTTGAAGGTAGAAATGAGGCGCTTGAGTTTTTGAGGCAACCAAGGCTCCAGCGATACTTTTTCGCATATTAGAAACTGGAATACTCAGAGCTTCAAGGGTAGGTGCGGGAGGTGCTTTGGTGGCTGCTTGATTATTTTTAGCGGTCAAGGAACCCGCGGCAATTCCTTCAAGGTCCGACTTTAAAATTCTCCCACCGGGGCCACTTCCTTGAACCGAGCTTAGATCAATTCCTTTATTTGCGGCAATTTTCTTGGCTAAAGGCGATGCTTTGACTCGGCTATTTGAAACAGTTACATTTGTAGAAACCGGTGCTTCTACAGCCTTCGCAACTTCTACAACGGCTGGTTCTTGCGGCTTTGGAGCTTCTGCTTTCGCAGGAGTCTCTGGCTTAGGTGCATCAGTTTGTGTTTCAGCGGCATCCTTATTGGGTGCTTCTGGCGCCGCTTCTCCAGCTTCGCCCACTGCGGCAATCGCTCCGCCAACTGGGACCTCTTCGCCTTGTTTGCAGTATTGCTTAATTAAAATGCCCTCTTCAAAGCATTCCACCTCCATGGTTGCTTTGTCTGTTTCAACTTCGGCGATCATATCACCATTTGAAACTGCGTCGCCTTCTTTTTTAAGCCAATTAACTAAGGTACCCACGGTCATGGTATCGCTTAGTTTGGGCATTTCAATGAGTGTAGCCATAAATTATAGATGTTAAATTTTTTTGTTTAGGCAAGGCACTTTAAAACAGAATCGATGATTCTAGTTTCATTAGGGATCTGCCAATCTTCAAGGGGCTTTGAGTAAATTTGGGGTGCGTCAATCGCGGAGACTCGGTGAATAGGTGCATCTAAATCATCAAAGGCTTTGTACTGGATTAGGTGCGATATTTGCGCATCAACTCCGCAGTAGGGTTTGTTTTCTTCAACTAAAACGGCTCGGTGCGTTTTTCTAACGGAATTCAAAATAGTCGCTTCATCTAGAGGCCTGATCGAACGTAAATCAACAATTTCAGCGTCAATATTATGTTCGGTTTTTAAGGTCTCGGCCGCCTTTAGTGCAATCATTGCACAGCGCCCATGGGTAATAATCGAAATATCTTTACCTTCTTTTAAGACATTGGCTACGCCCAGTTCGACTACGTACTCTTCTTCGGGCACTTCCCATTTTTCTCCATAAAGAAGCGTATTTTCCATAACAAAAACAGGGTCATTGTCACGAATTGCGCTCTTCATTAAGCCCTTAGCATCATAAGCATTTGAGGGGCAAACCACCTTTAAACCTGGGTGATTGGCGATTAAATTTTCTGGAGTGTGAGAGTGCGTTGCCCCCACATTTGTACCGCCATTGGCTGGCCCACGAACTACGATGGGGACATTCATAAGACCGCCAGACATATATCGGCAGAATGAAGCGTTGTTGAAGAGTTGGTCAAAAGCTACGTACGAAAAGCTCATGAACATCATCTCAACAACCGGCCGAATCCCCAGCATAGAAGAACCAATGGCAAGGCCTGAGAAAGCCGCTTCTGAAATCGGAGTATCGATGACACGCTTGTCGCCATATTTTTCCCATAAGCCTTCGGTGACCTTGTAAGCGCCATTATATTGAGCAACTTCTTCGCCCATGATGCAGACATTTTCGTCGCGTTCTATTTCTTCCGCTAATGCTTGTTTAATTGCTTCTCTGTAGGTAATTAGTGCCATAGAAATTTTATTTATTTTGTATTAATCGTTGAAGAAATAAGTGCCCTTGAGTTGCTGATCCTTATCGTTGTCGACAGTCCAATAAACGTCAGTTGTTATTTCAGACTTAGGCGGGTAGGGACTCTCTTCAGCGAATTTAGAGGAAACTGCAGCCTCATCCTTCATTCTTTGGTCAATCTCTTTTGCGCTCGCCTCAGTTAAAGTTTTATCAGCAATCAGCTTATTTTTAAGAACAATGATCGGGTCTTTATTCTTTTTATAGGTTTCGATTTCTTCTTTGGTTCTATATTTTTCGTGGTTCGCATCGGCAACTGAGTGACCTCGGTAGCGGTAGGTGCGGATTTCTAGAATAAAGGGTTTGAGCTCTTCACGGGCGTAAGTCATGGCTTTGTTAGCAGCCTCACGAACCTCAAAGACGTCATGTCCTTCGCAGGTGTCCCACTTAATGCCAAAAGCTTCGCCTCTTTTCGCAAGGCTTTCTTCGGCTGAAGAACGCTTCAAGCTGGTGCCCATAGAATAACCATTATTTTCAATTACATAAACAACAGGTATGCCCCATAAAGATACCAAATTCAGCGTTTCCATAAAGGAGCCTTGATTAACTGCCCCGTCCCCTAAGAAACAGACGGCACATCCTTTGAGGCCTTTATATTTTAGGGCGAAAGCCAATCCAGCGCCGAGTGGAGTTTGTCCGGCAACAATCCCGTGACCGCCCCAATAGCGTTTGTCTGGAGCAAAGAAATGCATCGAGCCCCCCTTGCCTTTGGAACATCCAGTGTATTTCCCGTAAAGCTCAGCCATACATTCGTTCATCCCCATCCCGACAGCCAATGCATGGCCGTGGTCTCTATAAGCGGTTATAATATGGTCATTCTCTTCCATTAGAGAAACGATCCCGGCCGCAACTGCTTCTTGTCCGATATATAAATGAAGAAAGCCGCCAATTTTTCCTTGGTTGTAGGCTTGTAGGGACTTTTCTTCGAATCGGCGGATACCGAGGATAGTTTCGTAAAGTCCGACTTTTTCTTCTTTGCTGAGTTTTTTGTTAATCGGCAATGTTTCAAAGTTCGTCTTTGAAGTGCTTTTTTTAACAGGCTTTTGGGTGGCTACTTTTGAAGGCATATTGAATCAGTACCTGTTTATATTGATTATTCAAGACAATTTATAAGAAACTAGGAGTAATAGCGACATTAATGTCGTATGTTTTTAAAGATCGAGCAAATCTCCCCTCATTTTCCTAGAAATAGGCCTTTCCCCGAACCAAATCTTAAAATAAAGCTGGGCAAACTGTTTTCCAGGTATGGTATGAACCAAAGCTCCATTTATGTAGAATTCAGTGCCATGGTTTGGGCAATAAATAAACTGCGACCGGTCTTTTTTATTCACAGAGACGTATTTAGCATGGAGTTCAGCTACTTGTTTCGCCAATTCAGGCAAAGCCTTAAGATCAAGATTGTTATTTAGGGTAATACCAGCCGACTTGATGATAATTCCTTTCTTGATCCTTCTTAGATACTCAAAATCTAAAGAAAAAGCGTGCTCCCCATTGAAGATTTGGGTTGGATCCGTTCCTTTGGGCACCCTTAGAGTTATATCATACAGTGAGATAAATCGTTTATATTTATAACGAAAAGGGCCACCTAGAGCTATTTCTTGTGCGTTTTTTAATTCAGCGAAAGGTTTAAGATCGCAGCTTTGTAGATCTACGGTCGTGGCAGGAATTAAAAATAATACAAGAAGCCAACTATAGAAATTGAAATAAGACACCCTTAAGCTCTAGGCTTTGGCGTGGTGGATGACAAGCCTCCATCGACAGTAAAGCATTGCCCAGTGACAAACTGTGCGCTATCCGAAATCAGCCACTTAGCTAAGGAGGCGATGTCTTGCGGGGCAGCAATTGCATTTAAGGGGCACATTTTCTTGGAGATTTCTAAAGCCTGAGGGTTGCTTGTAATGGGCTTCGCTAAACCGGTATCAGTTAAGCCGGGCGCGATAGAATTAAAACGGATTTTACGACTCGAGTAAGTGGCGGCTGCTGAGCGCACCATTGCCTCGATTCCTCCTTTGCTCGCAGCAATAGCCTCGTGATTAGCGATACCGATCTGAGCAGCAGTTGAGCTGAAAAAGACCACACTACCTTTATTTTGGCGCTGCATAACTTTAACTGCTTCTTTAAGTGCATAAAATGCTGAACTTAGATTCTGCCCTAGAGTATTTTGCCAATCTTGATCGCTGGTTAAATGGGCTGGCTTTATAATTATAGAACCAATGGCATGGACATAGGCATCAATCGATCCCATTGAATCGGCCGCTTCTTTAAAGGCATCGGCTAATTGATTTGGGTCGGTGGCATCGGCGCAATACGATCCGGCGCTGGGCAAAGTCTCTTGCAGGGATTGCAGTCCAGCCTCATTCCTCGCAAATCCGAAGACATTGTGCTGGTCTCCTATGAGTTGTTCGGCGAGTGCGTGACCAATACCGCCGGTTATACCGCCGATTAAAATATTTTTTTGGGTATCCATTATTATTAAACGCGTTTGATAATATTTGATTACAAAGAGGCTTATTAAATATTAAAATATTTTTATAGCTTGAAAGAACGCGCTAGAATATCCCTTATTAAGTTTTAATCAAATGACGGAAATCTCAAAAGTTTATAATCCTAAAGAAGTAGAAGAGCGCTGGGCTGAAAAATGGGTCGAGCTAGAGGCTTTCAAGGCAAGTGCAGACCCTGAAAAAGAGCCCTACGCCATAATGATTCCACCGCCGAATGTGACCGGTATGTTGCACATGGGGCATGTCTTAGATAATACGCTACAAGATATTTTCATCCGCAGAGCACGGCTTGAAGGGCGCTCAGTTCTATGGCAGCCGGGCACGGACCATGCGGGTATCGCGACTCAGACAAAAGTCGAAAAACAGTTAAAAGCCGATACCGGGCAGACCAAGCATGATTTGGGGCGCGAGGCTTTCATTGAAAAGGTATGGGATTTTAGGCATGAATCGGGTGGCATTATTTTAAATCAGCTGAAGAAACTAGGAGCTTCTTGTGACTGGGATCGTACGCGTTTTACATTAGATGAAGATTACTCAAAGGCAGTACTTGAAGCTTTTGTCCTTCTCTACAAAAGAGGGTTTGTCTATAGGGGTAATCGTATGGTCAATTGGTGTCCGGCAACCCAGACCGCCATCTCAGATGAAGAGGTTATTATGAAACCCCAGAAGGGGATTCTCTATAAAATGCGCTATGCCTTAGTTGAAGCTGAAGGTACCCAAACGCATTTAGAAATTTCTACAACTCGGCCTGAGACTCTGATGGGCGATACAGCAGTTGCAGTCCACCCAGAGGATGACCGCTACAAGCATTTGATTGGTAAAAAAGTTTGGAGACCCTATCCAAAGGCGATGATCCCAATTATTGGCGATGCTTATGTGGATCAAGAATTCGGCACCGGATGCCTTAAGGTGACTCCAGCGCATGATAAAAATGATTTTGATATCGGTCAACGCCATGGACTTGAGTTGATTCAAGTTATCGATGCGGATGGTCGACTCAACCAAGCCGCCGGATCAGACTTTGTGGGACTTGATCGTTTTAAGGCACGCAAGCTTGTTGCGGATCGACTCGAGCAGGACGGCCTGTTAATCGAACGTGAGCCTTATGATAATTCCGTAGGTTTTTCAGAGCGTGGTGATGTTCCGATCGAGCCACGACTTTCGGAGCAGTGGTTTTTAAAATATCCGAAGGTGGAAGAAGCAAAGCGCGCTGTAGAAAAAGGAATGGTGAAGTTCCATCCCGATCGTTGGAAAAAAACTTACTTGCATTGGCTTAATGGGATTCAAGATTGGTGTATCAGTCGGCAGCTTTGGTGGGGCCATCGCATTCCAGTTTGGTATCGAAAAGGCATTCCTAAAAGCGATTTAGATTATGCAGATCCAGAACATGTCTACGTAGCGGTAGACCCCCCTAAAGATTTAGACCAATGGGAACAAGACCCAGATGTTCTCGACACTTGGGCTTCTTCTTACTTGTGGCCTATGGCAAATTTGGGTTGGCCGAATCCTTCTGAGGCGCAGAAAAAAGAAATGGAACATTGGTATCCAACCGCAACTTTAGTCACCGGTTTTGATATTATATTTTTCTGGGTGGCTCGGATGATTATGGCGGGGCTCGAATTATTTGGTGAAGCAAAAGAGCAATTAACTGATGAAGAGATAAAGCAGCGCATTCCTTTTAAGAATATATATATTCATGGTTTGATTCGTGATGAGAAGGGGCGGAAAATGTCTAAGTCTCTCGGTAATTCACCCGACCCGTTGGATCTAATAGAAAAAATGGGAGCCGATGGCTTACGTTTTGGTATATGTAACATAGCACCCACAGGATCAGATATTCTTTTTTCTCAAGAGCGTATTCAGATTGGTCGTAACTTTTGTAATAAGCTTTGGAATGCGGTGCGATTCCGTCAAATCTCTGGCCCAATTGAAGACAATAAAAGCCCTGAGGCCATTATTGCTCGAATGAATCTAGAACTTTGGGATGACTATGATCACTGGATTATGGCGGAGTTAACACGTCTGACAAAATCAGTTGAGAAATGCTTTACGGGTCATGATTTAGCGCCGCTCACGCATTTGATATATAAGTTTTTCTGGAATGACTTTTGCGATTGGTACGTCGAAGCTTCTAAAGGAAAATTAGGCGCTGATGGTGAAGAAAAGAAAAATTGTTTAGCGATCCAAGATTTTGTTTTAAGGCAGTTCCTGCAAGTTGCCCACCCAGTTATTCCGCATATTACCGAAGAGTTATGGATGCAATTAGGCTATGGTGGACTTTCGACTGAAGCGGAGAGGGAAGCCTTAATAGAGCGTGAGAAGATTCTTGGAGCAGAGGCGCTGAAGGATTTGCTCAATGTTTCTGGAGATGCCGTAGAACGTGTTAATGCCATGCAATCACTTATTTCGGAAGCCCGAGCTTTGAAGGCACAGTACAAGATGGCTAACAACCGGGCGCTCACCCTTTACTTCAGCGAAGAGAGTCCTGGTAAAGCCTTAATTTTAGACAATGAAGCTCGGATTAAGACACTTGCTGGATTTGCAAATATAGAGAGTGTTCCTGCCTCAAAGATTGAAGGGATGGTTGCCGCTGCAACCTCTCTAGGTTCAATTTATTTAGATCTTTCGGAAGGCCTTGACCTCGGGGCCGAAAAGGGTCGACTGGAAAAAGAGTTAGAAAAACTCAATAAGCTCGTTGCAATTGGGGAACAAAAATTAGCGAACCCGAAGTTTTTCAATAGCGCCCCTAAGGCAGTTGTAGAGGGCGCACGAAAACAATTAGAAGCGACTCAGTTGAAGCGGGATGATACTCAGCAGATATTAAAAAATTTATCTTAAAGTAATTATTATTTCTGTCCTGTATTTTTTACCAAAAGAAGTGTTTGGTCATCTTGGGGAGAATCACTACCGGTATATTTTTCAATAGCGTCCACAATGTTAGAGACAATATTTTCAGCACTTTTGTCGTGATGACGATCAATCACTTCGATAAGGCGCTTGTTTGAAAATTCTACATGTTTTTTATTCTCGATTTCGGTCAGCCCGTCAGTGAATAAGATAAGGATATCGCCTTGATTAAAGGGACGAGTAAAGTCTTCAATTTTTGCATCAAAAATATTTGAGGGAACGATTCCTACGGCCATGCCATTCGCTTTGATAGTTGAGGTTCTATCTTCTTGGGCAACTTTTGCGTGGTCATAAAAAATGGGGGCTTCATGCCCAGCTCTGGCTAAAGTTAGGTTATTTTCCTTAAGGTCTATAATACCTAATACTAGAGTTACAAACATGCCGGGACGCATAGATATAAGCATTTCTTTGTTCAAAGCTTTAAGTATTTTTGCCGGTGAACGTGTAGTTTTTATTAAGTGTTTGAGGTGTGTCTGGCAGATGGCCATAACAATTGAAGCAGGGATACCCTTGCCAGAAACATCGGCTATAACTACGCCAAGCGTTGTATCATCTAAGTTAAAAACATCATAGAGATCCCCTCCAATTTTTTGGGCGGGTGAGTAGTATGTGGCAAAATCTAAGGGGCTATTTTTTGGGAATTCTGATGGCAATAGAAGGTTTTGAATGTTTTGCGCGAGCTGTAAGTCTAGGTCGATTTTACTTTTCTCTATTTGTAATTGAATCGTATTACTATTCTGGATGGCCAAGCCCACTTGATTAGAAAGGGATTCTAAGAGTGAAAAATCCATCTCATTAAAAGGAACGCCGTCAAGAGGGTTTGCTACGGCCAATATCGCAATCAGCTTATTGTCATAATGTACTGGGGCGACCATCAAGGAATGGATATGCAAGGCAGGATCCTCGTGCTGTATTACGCGTGGGTCATTTTTTGCATTTGCAATTAAGATGGCTTTCCCTGATTTCGCCACATGCCCAATCAATCCTTCACCTAAAGAATAGGTCTCTGTATGGAAGGCATTCTCAATAAATTCCGTTCGAGATTTAGATTTCTTGAGCTTATCAATGCTCGCTTTGCTTTGTGGTGGGAAGAGGCCTTCAACCGCGATTCTGCTATATCGATTCTGGGAGATTCTTTCGAATATACAGGCACTCATTGCCCCAGTATTAACAATGGCTGCATGAATGATTTTTTGAAAGAGGGCTTGTCGATTCTTTTCTCCAATGATCGCTCCAGAAATTGAATGCATGAAATCAACAACAACTTGTTTCTCTTGCCCGAGTCTTTGGACTTCTTCTTCTTTGACCTTAAGCTTACGATTGATTTTTAAATAAAAAATACCCGTAAAGAGAAGGGCGGTGGCAGATCCTAAAAAGAATAATAACATGATGTAATTCTGATTAAGCTATTCTGAATGCACTTTATTTTCAAGAATCTTAATTACGTCTTTAAACAGGGAGGCATTACTTTTACTGGCTCTGACTAAATTTTTGTGGGCTTCAAGCACATCCATAGCTTGGAATTTTTGTGCTTCTTTAAGTGGGGTAAACTTTTTCGCAGGTTCGGACTGTGCTCCGCCTTCTTCACGGAGTGCTTCTTCGGTGGATATGAAATTATGTAAGCCTAGGTTTCGGAATAATTCTGTGTTCCTTTTATTCAGATTTCGTATAACGAGGAATGAGCGCTGCTCACTTTCTTGGATCTTCATTCCAAGCCAGGCAAGGATTCCAAGGAACGTACTGTCCATTCCGGTGCAGTTTTTAAAATCAATTACAAAGTAGGGATGGAAATCTTTTATTGAAGCATCGATGAAGCGCTTAAAGGTACTCGCGTTTAGGAAAGTTGCTTTGCCTTGTACCAGAATAAACACAGATTCTTTCGTAGAATTGACTAAGAAAGTAGGCTTTTCGGGGGCGCTCATGATGAAGGATTCGTTGGTCCTAAAGGCTTTTGATCAAATCTTTCAGAACGTATTTTAAAATGCCACCTTCCTTATAATAACTAATTTCAATAGGCGTATCAATTCGTAGAACCAAAGTGACAGATTCACTTGAGCCATCTTGGCGGTCGATCTTCAATGTTGCGCTTTGGCCAGGCTTTATTTCGTCCTCAATGTCCAATAGAGAAAAAGTTTCAGTCCCATCTAGATTTAGAGAGTCTGCGCCAATACCTTCAGGGAATTGAAGCGGGAGAACGCCCATTCCAATTAGATTACTACGGTGAATCCGCTCAAAGGTTTTTGCAACCACTGCGCGGACGCCAAGAAGCGCGGTCCCTTTGGCGGCCCAATCGCGCGAACTGCCCATACCATAATCCTCACCCGCAAATACAATAAGGCCCACACCTCGTTCTTTATAAATGGCGCTAGCATCAAAGATATCCATCGGTGTAGCTTCGGGCATAAGTTTTGTGTAACCACCTTCTTTCCCGTCGGCTAATTTATTTTTAAAGCGTATATTCGCAAAGGTGCCGCGGGTCATAATGCGGTCATTACCCCTGCGTGACCCAAAGCTATTGAAATCTTCTTTGGCTACATTATGCGCTTCTAGGTAGCGCCCTGCGGGGCTATCGGCTTTGATCGCACCTGCTGGAGAGATATGATCTGTGGTGATTGAGTCCCCAACAATAGCTAAAGGTCTTAGGTCTTTCAGTGAAGGGGCGGAGTCTTTAGCCTCGTCATCACTGCTTTCAAAGAAGGGCGGGTTTTGTATATAGGTTGACTGCGTATCCCACTCATAGACTTCGCCTTCCGAAGTCTTAATTGCATTCCATTCCTGATTTGCATTTTTGAGGTCACCGTATTTCGAGAGAAACATTTCGGGTTTCAGCCCTGATTTAATCAGCGCATCAATTTCAGATTGTGCGGGCCAAAGATCTTTTAAATAAACTTCTTGGCCATCCTTACTTATACCAATGGGGTCTTTAGTTAAATCTAAATGCACATTTCCGGCTAAGGCATAGGCTACAACTAGTGGCGGTGACATCAAAAAGTTTGCTTTGATCGCCCCATGTACGCGTGCTTCAAAGTTTCTATTTCCGGATAATACGGAAGCCGCGACAATAGATTCACTTTTCAGTGTATTTTCAATGGCAGCATCTAAAGGACCGGAATTCCCAATACAGGTAGTGCAGCCATAACCGACCAAGTGGAAGCCCAAAGCATCCAAGTCTTTTTGCAGGTCGGTTTCTTCTAGGTAATCAGTCACAACCCTAGATCCAGGGGCGAGTGATGTTTTGACTAGAGGACTCACGCTTAATCCAAGAGCGACGGCTTTTTTGGCAACTAGACCTGCGGCAATCATGACGGAAGGATTCGAAGTATTTGTGCAACTTGTAATAGCTGCGATGAGGACTTGTCCGTGTTTTAGATTAAAAGAACCTTTAAGGTCGGCATTATTTATTTCTAAGGGGTACTCCTTGTCTAAGGAATCTCTTGGAAGATTAAAACCACCGGCTTCGATGGGCGCTTCAATGAGTGATTCGAATTGGCGCTTTAATTCTGGGACGGAGATCCTGTCTTGGGGCCGCTTAGGGCCTGCAACAGAAGGAACAATCGTCGCCATATTGATGTCGAGGGTTTTGGTGTAATTTAAGTCTCCTTTATCAGAAATTCCAAAAAGGCCTTGTTCACTTAAGTAGTCTTTGATCGCCTTGATCTTTGTTGCTTCTCTCCCTGTCAGCCTTAAATATTCTAATGATTTTTCATCAACCGGGAAAAATCCCATCGTCGCACCATACTCCGGTGCCATATTGGAAATAGTGGCTCTATCGGCTAAGCTTAAATTCCGAGCACCTTCTCCAAAAAATTCAACAAACTTGCCAACCACTTTCTCGGCGCGCAGGAGTTCAGTTATACGAAGGGTCAAGTCCGTTGCCGTAGCGCCTTCAGGTAAAACACCCTCAAGGTTAACGCCAATCACTTCAGGCGTTTTAATATAAACGGGCTGCCCGAGCATTGCAGATTCTGCTTCAATACCGCCAACGCCCCAACCGACAATACCGAGACCATTGATCATGGTTGTGTGCGAATCAGTGCCCACTAAAGTATCTGGGTACAATAAGCCTTTTTCTTCAAAAACAACGCGCGCCAAATGTTCTAGATTTACTTGGTGAACAATTCCAACCGAAGGCGGTACCACATTAAAAGTCTCAAAAGCTTGCTGCCCCCATTTCAGGAATTCATAGCGCTCTTTGTTTCGGTTAAATTCCATATCGAGATTCGCCTTAAAAGCCGTCGGGCTTCCGGATTTATCCACCTGAACGGAATGATCGATCACTAAATCTACGGGAACTAAAGGTTCGATGATTGAGGGGTCTTTGCCTAATTTGTGAGCAGCATCACGCATGGCTGCAAGGTCTACGAGGAGGGGAACTCCGGTGAAGTCTTGAAGTATAACTCGAGATACAACAAATGGTATTTCATTGTTATTTTCTTCAGCTGGATCCCAATTTACTAAATTAAGAACATCTTTTCGGGTGATACGATCCTCATCACAATTTCTTAGGACGGACTCTAATACGATCTTTAAGCTTATCGGTAACTTGGCGATATTATCAGAACCTAAAGTCTTTTCTAGTTCCTTTAAGCTATAGTAATCATAGCCGTTGCATTGCTTTAAAACGTTAAAAGGGTCTAATCGGTCATTCATAATGTATGTATTATAAATGAGGCTTTTCTATGGCAATGTGCAAGCTTACACTTTTAAAAATAAACAAAAAAAAGCTCCTATAAAAAGGAGCTTTTTGTAAAAGATATATTGAACACTTAAACAGCTTAAAAAGCTGGGCTGATAAGAGTCGTATCTTCATCAGGTGTTTCAACTTGAGGTAAGTCGGGGAGGTCATTTTCAGAATCATCCCCTTCTTCGGCAGAGTTATCGGTAGGTTCTTCAGTAACATCCGCTTCTTCGGTAGAGTCATCGGTGGTCTCTTCAGTGACTGCAGAATCTTCAATTGCTTGAGCTTCATCAATGGCTGCTTCACTGGCTTCGGAAGAACCTGTATTTGAAGCATCCGCTATTGTTCCAATATCTTCAATCTCTGCTTCAACGGCGGCTTCAACGGCACCTGTAGAAGAACCTGAAGAGGAAGCTTCAGCGATTTCCGCTACTTCAATCTCTGCTTCAACGGCGGCTTCAACGGCACCTGTAGAAGAACCTGAGGATGAAGCTTCGGCGATTTCCGCTACTTCAATCTCTGCTTCAACGGCGGCTTCAACGGCACCTGTAG
>CAJWRZ010000012.1:0-22500 GCA_913045955.1 uncultured Puniceicoccaceae bacterium | reverse complement strand
GATCCCCAATTTTAGCAAACTAGTTTCTGCATAACGCGAGCTGATCTCACAGCCTGAGTGCTGAACGAACATCTTTAAAGCTTCAACAGCCGTAGTATGGGCTTGATCTACAAAAATATAATACGCACTCAGACCATAAAGATCCGAATCAATCACTTTCACTTGGATCCGTAAATCTAGACTTAAGGCATACTCTTTTATGGCCTCTGTCTGGTTGACCAGTACCGACCAAACGCCTTCTAAGTTAAGGGTATGAGTAACATGCTTATTGAGTAGCTCTACCCATTGATGGCGAACAAACCTTGGGTACCCTTGTTTCATTTCGGAAACAACATTTGGGGCACCTTCCTCATAATCCCGGACGTTTTTCAGCGTTGGCAGATTAGAGACCACCGCATGGGGGCTATTGGGAATGGGTTCGCCAACTTCATATTTTTGAGGATTCATATTCGTATATAGGGAAATTTAAAGTGAACATAAATAAGTCAAGGCAATGAGCAATGCTTTACATAGAGCAAATATTAGGCAGTGTAGATTAATGCAGATCAACCGGAGAAGCTTTACTAAAAATCTATTAATTGGAAGTCTCACCATCCCGGCATTGTTGAGTTTACCGCAGAACTTATTTGCCACGACATACATAGTTAAAAAAGGAGATACCCTCTCTAAAATCGCCAAAAGCCAAGGGACGACCGTAGCAAAATTAAAAAGAACCAATCAGCTAAAAACTGACTTAATTAAGATTGGACAAAAAATAGAACTTCCAAAACCCGAAAACTATTCATACCGGGATCCTTTGCGTCATATCAAAGCACAAAATTCTAAGATTCGTGTAGATAGAAATAAATGGGAAATAGTCGTCGCACACCACAGCGCTACCAAGCGTGGAAATGCCTCTATATTTGACCGGGCTCACCGGAAGCGAGGCATGGAAAATGGCTTGGCTTATCATTTCGTAATTGGGAATGGCACGGACACCGAAGATGGCCAAATCGAAATAGGACCCAGATGGTTTAATCAATTGCATGGGGGTCATGTGAGAAGCAACTATGTCAATCAAGTCGGTATAGGCATCTGCTTAGTCGGCAATTTTGAAGAGAAAAGACCTTCGCGTGCTCAATTAAAATCATTAGTAGCGTTGATCGACTGGCTGAAAAAAGATGTCACGCGAAAAAAACTAAAATTCGCGGGGCACAAGGATATAGAAAAGAACTTATGCCCTGGTAAATTTTTTCCGCTTAGAGCTTTGCATAAAAAATATTCCTAATAACAAAACTCTTACAAGCACTATGAAAAATATGGGGATCGAAGAAATCTTAAGCTATGGACTACACATTAATAGATAGCGGATTAGGTGAAAAACTAGAGCAATTTGGAAACCACACTATTGCGAGACCTTGCTCACAGGCGATCTGGTCAAAAGCAAAAAGCAAAGAAGATAAGTGGGCTCAGGCTGACGCTACTTTCAACCGAAAAAAAGGCCTTAATTGGTCGGGCCGAGATGCACTCCCTGAGGCATGGATCGTCGACATCAATGGTGTAAAGATGAAACTCTCAACCACCGATTTTGGACACCTTGGTATTTTTCCTGAAACCTTCGAACTATGGACAATGATTCATGATAAAATCACACGCTCGATAAAACAAAATAGCACGCCCAATTCTTCTTTTAATTTCCTTAATCTATTCGCTTACTCGGGGGGTGCTACGATGTCAGCAGCTAAGGCGGGTGCTCATTGTTGTCATGTAGACGCCTCGAAAGGTATGGTCCAATGGGCGAAAGAAAATGCAAAAATAAACCAGCTTGAAGATCACCCAATTCGTTGGATCGTCGATGACGTGAACAAATTCTTAGCCCGTGAAATCAAGCGAGGAAGAAAATATGACGGGATACTTTTAGACCCGCCCTCCTTTGGTCGCGGTAAGAGCGGAGAACTTTATAAGATCGAGTACGCTTTAACCGAAACATTAGAAAATGTAAAAAAAGTATTCAGCAATAAAGGCGGATTTGTCTTACTCACATCACATACCCCTGGTTTTACTCCAACTGTTTTAAGTAATCTATTATCAAAAGTTTTTCCAAAAAAGAGCCTCAAAAAAGGTGAGCTGTTATTAAAAAGCGATGAAACCGATACATTACATATACCCAATGGAACTTGGGCCTGCACTGAATGACCGATATTCGTGGAATGCATTTCTAATATTTAAAAAATAACTTAGTTTGACGAAAAAGCCTTTAATCATCCTTTCAGTAGCTACCCTATTGCTTTTTAGTGGCGCAAGTTCAGCCCAAGATTATCCGAATACTGCCGGGAATGACTACGCACCCAATCAAGTCATAATAAAATTCAAAGATAATCCTACCGGTGAGGATTTTATAACGTCCAGTCGCATTAGCCCGCAGAGCCGGCAAAGTCCCCCTTCCCTTAAGAGTGTAATAACGCAAACTGGCCTTGAGATTGATCCATTGCATATCACCCGCCCGAATTTAGTCCTAGTTAAAGGTGAAGATTCGGATGTACTTATAGAACGCTACAGAAATGATCCCGATGTTGATTATGTTAAGCGCGATTATCTAAAGCAGCTTTTCGCAATAAATATTGAAAGAAAAATTCCGAATGATCCTCACTACAATCTACAATGGAGCATTGCTAACACCGGACAATTTGTCTCGGGAAGTTACAACCCCCAGCAAATTGGTAAGGATATTGAATTTGATGATGCGTGGGTTTTATCCAGGAAACCTGACCCTAACGATACTATTTACATCGCGATTATTGATTCTGGCTTTGATAAAAACCATCCCGATCTGATCGATCAAATTTGGACAAACCCCGATGAAATTCCGGGGAACAATATCGACGATGATAGCAATGGTTATATTGACGATATTCACGGTTATGACTTCGCCCTAAACAGCCCAGATATAAGCGGCGGATCCACTATTGATCAGCATGGTACTCACGTTGCCGGCATTTGTGTTGCTCAAGCAAACAATGCACTTGGGGTGATAGGCGTTCAACCCTATGCAAAATTTATTGGATTAAAGACCTCCTTAAATGGAGAGACCTTATCGACATTTGCCGCGATGCAAGCTATGGAATACGTCATCGCCCTTAAAAATCGCGGGATTAATATTGTCGCGGTGAATGCCTCTTACGGTGATGGCGTTTTTTATAATGATGAATTCAATATCATCCAACGATTAATGGATGCGGGCATTTTATTAATAACTGCAGCGGGCAACGAAGGGCTCAATCTCGATGCTCCTGAAAATCAATCCAATGCTTACCCTAATAATTATAGCCTACCCAATATAATCTCAGTGGCAGCTACCAACTCCAATAGCGAATTAGCTAATTTCTCAAATTTCGGTAGTACGAATGTAGATATTGCAGCGCCCGGAGAGCAGATTTATTCCACATTACCCGGCCCATCCGCTACCCCGACTCTAAAAATTCTTATCAACACACTTCCAGACATTGAGCCTGAATTTATAGAATTCAGCGGTAGCATCCCAAGCAATGGCCTATCTGCATCTGTCGTCGATTGCCAAATTGGTGATAGCGGAGATTTCCCGCCCAGTGTGAATAATCAAATTGCCCTCATTGAAAGAGGCACGCTAACCTTCGCGCAAAAAGTCCAAAACGCCATGAATGCAGGAGCCGTAGCGGCAATAATATTTAATAATGTAGCCGAAGACGCAGGATCGAGAGAATGGACTTTAGGCGGACCCAATAACCCTGGGTGGATCCCGGCCTTAAGCATTACTCAAGCGGAAGGACAATCTATCAAGGATGGATTACCCTTAAATATTGAGATTCAATACATCACTGAGCCGATAATACCAAACTATGGTTATCTTTCTGGGACTTCCATGGCGACCCCAATCGTATCCGGCGCTGTTGCTTTTACTGCGCTTAATTTCCCAAATGATAATTTAACGCAAAGGAAAGCCCGTATTCTCGATTCTGTTAATGTTGTTAATTCTTTAAGTGATAGCGTTTTTAAAAGCGGTATTATCAGCTTAAAAAATATCGTAGATAGCGATACCGATAACCTGCCTGATTGGTGGGAGCTCGAGCATTTTGGAACCTTAGTAATCTATGGAACTGTTGATTCAGATAACGATACATACACAAACCGAGAGGAATTTTTAGCCGGCACAAACCCAAATGATCTGAGCTCAAAACCAAATTTCCTTGAACCTCCCGTGATTAGTGGGATGACACTCCGAAATAGTAATACACTCGAATTTGAATTCATGGGCTATCCAGGCTACCAATACACAGTAGAAACTTTGGATTCTTTGAGTGATGGTAATTGGCTCAGCCCAGTCAGCTCGGTTATTGGAGGTGGTCACATTATGTCTGTCAGTGTAGATTCAATAGGCACCCAACCAAAAGAGTTCTTCCGTCTTACTATAAATGAATAAATGATTTTTCTTAAAATCACTTTTCCATCGCTAAACCCATTATTCATTAGAATAAATAGGAATATTATTTATAATCATATGCTCTTATTTAGCACATGAAGTTAAGATCCTTCCAGTCCAAAGCGAAGGATTAGAATCCGAGCCCGTTATAAAAAAAGATTATAACATCAAATAAATAGCTAAGCTTTCCTCGGAGAATATTTCGGACGCTCTGGTGGCTTTAAACCCTGAGCTTCATAAGCAGTTTTAAAATGAAGTTTAGCAACTTGCCCAAGCCCGTCTTTGCCTGTCTCTACAAAAATTTTCTTAGCTTGCTCTAAGACTTGCTTACTCGCTCCCTTAGTTAATTCAAAACCAACTTGCTCAGACAAGGCTTTCATTTCTCGGACATACGTAGCTCGAGCAACAATTGATGCCGCAGCAACCACTGGATCGGACTCGGCCTTAGTTCTCGATATGAGGTTAAAATTCGGGTACTCTTTCTTAACGTAAGGATCGACAATTTTTTGCTTTGAGAATTGGTCAAGAATACCCCAAGGAGCTTCCTTAACCTTAAGGGCTTCACATAAAGATTTACCGTGATACCAAGCCAAAAGCTTATTTAAATTCTGCCCAAATTTATCGTAAAGTTGGTTATACTTCTCCATTCGAGCAAATACAGTCTTAACCACTACACCTTTGGTTTCTCGGATCAATTTATCCAATTTTAAAATCTTTGTATCTGTGATCTTTTTACTGTCGGCGATCCCTGCTTTGATCCAACCCCTAACCATATCACCATCAGCAATCACACATGCAGTGATCAAAGGACCAAAAACATCTCCCTTGCCACTCTCATCACTACCCGCGTGCAATTCAAACCATTCCGGATGATTCACTTCATCATAACCAAGGCGAACAATCCCCGTGATTTGAGGCTCAATAACCATCTGAATGAATTCTTCAGTTTTCTTTCCAGAAATCACCAACTTCCCACTTTTATATCCGACCGCATTAACCTTCTCTCCCTTGTAAGCAAAGAGTGCGTAATTCACTTCATAATGCGACCATTGGCCAATTTGTCCGCTCTCAATTAAATCTTGGAGCTTGTCCATTTCTTCAGGTCTTAGCTCAAGGGTATATAAAGAGCGTGCTTTTTCTTTTTCTTCCATGGTTGATATCGATTCAAGAATTGATTGGTTCAATATACAGTGTAAGTTTAAAAATGCTTATCAAATATTAAATCCATGATTCTTTGTTCCCATTGATCAAAAATATTCCAAAATTCCGCACGGCATTACTTTCTTGGTACGACGCAGAGCAGCGCCCGCTCCCCTGGCGGACTACCCCTAGCCTATACCGAACTGTTGTCTCTGAGTTTATGTTGCAACAAACTCAGGTAAAAACTGCGCTCCCTTACTTTGATCAATGGATGCACCAGTTCCCAGATTTTGATACATTAGCTAAGGCAGATATAGAACTAGTCTTAAAATATTGGGAGGGCTTAGGCTATTATAACCGGGCGCGTAATTTACACAAATTAGCTAAAGCAATCATCCAATTAGATGAACCACCCAAGACTCCAGAACAATGGAAGCTTTTACCCGGAATCGGGGACTATACCTCAGCGGCAATCACCTCAATTGCTCAGAATTATCCGGCCGCGGTCGTCGATGGCAATGTAGTGCGTGTCTTAGCGAGAATCTCAAATGAGAATAAGTGTTTTAGTAGTAATGGCCAAGCTGTAGAATTCTTTAGAGCTACGGCAGAATCCCTTCTTGACCCTATAAGGCCGGGCGATGCCAATCAAGCCATCATGGAATTAGGCGCCACTGTCTGTGTTAAAGCAGCCACAAATTGCCCCACTTGTCCGGTGCAATCTTTTTGCAGTTCATACAAGTCTGGTGACCCGAAATCTTTGCCCAATATAGTGCGCCCCAAACGAACAAAAGTTTTTATCGATAGAGCAATCATCATAAAAGAAAACTCTATCTTGCTTCATAAGATTCCTTCGAATGCAAAACGCTTGAGCGATCATTTCGAGCTCCCTAATTTTGAAGCCTTTAATATAAATCTAGACGCCCAGAATGAATCCGTCAGAAAACACTCCATCAAAAGACGTTCTATTTCAAACCAGTCCATTGTTGAGACTCTATATAAAATCAATAGCCCCCTCGCCGAAACTGTCACCCAAACTGTGACCCAAACTGTGGAAGAGCCCACTCAACAAGAAGCTTATTGGGTTGATTTAAAGTCCATTAATTCCATCTTGTTATCTGGACCTCATAAGCGCTGGATTGAGGAACTCAAAGAAGAAGTGTAAGTTGATTACAATCTAGACAATAATAGGAAAAATAATATCTTAAGTTAATGGACCTAAAGGCACTATACTCAGATTTCTCTGCAGAAGAAATCGAAGCGATAAACGCATTACCTCGGAATGAAAAAGCTGACCAGCTTGCTTTGTCCAAAAACTTGCCGACTAAAGATGCCTTGAAAGAAGCAGCGGAACTGAGCCAGATGCCCTATTTAGAAAAATTTGATTTAATTAAAAATCCAACAGCGCACCTACCTTTAAGGCTGATTCACGAGTACCAATGCATCCCAGTTAATTTAAAAAGCGCTAACCAAAGTGAAGTTGAAGGCGTCGATGAAGTTCAGTGCCAAAGCATTCCATTGGTCACTCTATGGCCCCCTAATGATCAAATGAATCGTTGGGTCTACGCTTCATGTGGCAAAACTCCCGAGTGGTACCTTGGAGATCCCGAAAAGATCAACGACACTATTACTGAGCATTTTGGAGTCGGCGCAGACAGCTTAGACGAATCAAGCCTGATTGACGATTTAGGCGAAGAGGATGCAGTCGAGGATGAAGATGCCGCGATAATTCGCTTTGTTAATGAAGTCATTTTAAAGGCAGTCAATGATCGGGCTACTGATATTCATTTCGAACCGAACCGAGACGCCTTACAAATCCGTTACCGAATTGATGGTGAGTTGATTCCAATTCGGGTGCCCGATAATCTTATCCGATTTCAAGGAGCCATCATATCAAGGCTCAAGATAATGGCGAAATTAAATATTTCCGAAAAACGTCGACCCCAAGATGGACGTATTAGCTTTCTAGCTTCCGAGTCCGAATTAGATATTCGTATCTCTACCTTCCCGACCATGTATGGAGAAAGTGTCAGCCTTCGTTTGCTGAACCAAAAGTCTAAGCCTTTATCAATGAAGGAACTTGGGTTAGCCGAAGAGCAAGAAGCGAATTTGGGTCGAGTTTTAAAATCGCCCCATGGTATTATTTTAGTAACTGGTCCAACTGGGTCGGGTAAATCAACTTCGCTTACGGCATTCATTCGATTAATCAATAAGCCGGAAAGAAGGATTATAACCGTCGAAGATCCCGTAGAATATGAGGTGCCGGGGATTAATCAAACTCAAGTACACCCTGAGATTGGGTTAACCTTCGCGCATTCACTTCGTTCGGTTTTAAGGCAAGACCCTGATGTAATTATGGTCGGTGAGATTCGAGATCGAGAAACTGCGGACATTGCAATCCGCGCTTCCTTAACTGGACACCTAGTGCTCAGTACCCTGCACACAAATGATGCCCCTGGTGCCTTAACCCGACTGATTGACATGGACATTGAGCCCTTTCTGATCGCTTCTTCGGTGGAACTCATCATTGCCCAAAGACTCGTGAGAAAGTTATGCCCTAAATGCGCTCAACCGGCTAATCTTGATAGGACGCATTTGGAAAGTTGCTTAAAGTTAATGCGTGTAGAGCCTTCACCTGAAAACTTGAATGCCAATATCCTTAAAGCGGTTGGTTGTGATAGCTGCAGGCAAATTGGCTATAAGGGCCGGATCGGGATTTTTGAATCACTTGCGATGAGTGAAGAAATTCACGAACATGTTGTTCAAAGACATTCAGCTAGAAAAATCAGGCAAACAGCGGTTGCTCAAGGCATGCGAGGACTCACTGAAAGTGGTTGGCAACATGTTGTCAATGGGATGACCACCCTTGATGAAGTGATGCGTTATGCTGATGTTGAAGATGGGGAAACCCCATAAATAAAAAAGGGATGAAGGGGGCTTTGAGTTAAAGCTTTTTGAGCTTTTTGTACTCCTTATCAAATTTTTCTCGGTTACAATTACAGTGCAGGCACAAAGGTGAATTGTACTTTAGAGCGACTTTCTCATGCCATTTAAGTCCTTGCTTTTGACCTTTCTCAACAAGCTTCAAGGCATCTCTGCAGTTAGGGAAAATCCAACCGAGGAAATTATAAATTGCATCAATCAAAGAAAACTTTTGTTCTGACATAAAAGTAAGATAAATAAATTTTTATAATTTATCCAACTAATAGCGTTATTTTATGCGATTAAAAAAAAGCCACTCAATGCTCAGCTACCTTAAGGCAGTGCACTATTTTGGGCTTTCTTGGATGCTATTCAGCTTTTCAATAAACAATTTGAGCGGATTGGGAGCATCCGAATACAATCTATTGCCCGCAAATAGCTCGGCGGGTAATTCAGCTCGTTTCCCAGCTAACACCTTAAATACTGAAGCTTCCAATTGGGATGAGAACCCTGAAGCACTTTTCACTCTAGCTTCTATTTATTGTAATAATGAAGAGTGGGAACGCCTTAAAGGACTGACTGAAGCTTTAAAGTCTCATGAATATTTAAGTGACCTCAGTCATTATTTCATTGGAAGAATTGCTTTAGCTGAAAATCGTCTTGGGACCGCGAGACGGGAATTTGAATTAGCACTCAAAAAAAGACCCGAAGGCGGTCGCGATATTTTAGCTCATATTTATTTTTATAAAGCAATCTGCCTAAAGGAGCTGAATCAAATACAGCTAGCAAAAAATGAATTTATGGTGAGTGAGGAACAAGGATTTGTCCCCGAATCAGCCAAAGAACTTATTCAATTAGCCAAGTTTTACACTTTATGGTTTGAACCCAGCCTTACGATTGCCTTGGTAAAAAATTACCCTGATGTGGTCACTGATACTCATTTTGAATTAAGTGCACTCTTGGGACGGGCATACTTGAAGATGGATCTACCCAAATCTGCAATCGAGTCTTTTTCAAAATCCTTAGCTCAAAACCCTCACCAAGCGGCGATTCTAAGCTTACGGGCTAATACTTACAGGCAAACTGGGGCTTATGATGCCGCAATTACCGATATTAATAAAGCGATTGATTTGTATCCGAATCAACCTGCTCAGATCTATATATTAGGGTTAATCAACTTTGAGCTCGGTAATTTGGAGGACGCATTTTCAGAATTCTCGGCTATCCAGTCCGATTACTCTGAAAATAGCAGTTTTCTACTACTTTATGCTAGTTTAGCCCAAGCTTTAGGCGAAATACCCACCGCAAAATCGGCGCTCAAGCTATACTTCCTGGCAGAAACCCAAACTCTGAATGAAAATGCTTTATACCTAAGCCTTTTGATGAACAAGACGCTCGGGACTGATTCCGAATATTGGGATATTTATCCAAGCCTTAAGATTTTTAATGATTATATTAACCACGCGCCTCCTCTTGAAACGCTATCACCGAATATATACAAGGCGAACTTAAGCTACTATTGGGCACAGGCAGTTCGGCAGCAAGGGCACCCTAATGATTTCAAAACATTACTTAAAAAAACAATGGATCTCAGTAAAGAAAACACCCCTGAATACTTATTAGCCCAATGGCAATTAAAGGGAATAGAAGATTAATTTTTTACTTGCAGATCTTTTACAGAAAGCCATTGATTACTCTTTAGCGCTAGAGTTCGCCTTTGATTAAAGGTCAACTTCTCGACTGCCACTCACTGGTAAAGCGGTTGGATTAGCCCCGGCTACCCAACGATTTCGAACACTCGAAATTCACAGTCGTGTACTATAATCATCAAAATGTCAGAAAATATAACAGTAGATAAAGCAGCAATAATAGCAGAATTCGGAACTAGCGAAACAGATACTGGTTCGTCTGAAGTTCAAATAGCACTTCTAAGTGCCCGAATTAAACACCTAACCGATCACTTAAGAGAGCACCGTAAAGACTTTCACTCACGCCGAGGCTTGATCGCTTTGACTGCACGTCGTAGGAAATTACTTGATTACCTTAAACGCACAGATTTCACGAGATATTCAAATATCCTAGAAAAGCTGAATTTGCGTAAATAAAACAATTTAAACATTACCGGATCTAACTTTATGTCGGATCCGGTTTTTTTATAAACTAAAAGAAACTGACTTAGTTTAAATATGCAAAGGGTCCCAACCCCTCTAGGTCGCTAACAACAGAAAAAATATGAAACAAAAACACAACGTAAGTGTAAAAAACTTAGATATCGAATTCTCAACGGGTACATTAGCTGGATTAGCCAGTGGTGCTGTCACTATACGCTCCGGCGAAACCACCGTATTTGTCTCCACAACCGCAGCCTCTGCGCTTAGACCTGGACAAGACTTCTTCCCACTCACCGTGGATTATAGAGAGAAATTCTCTGCAGCGGGTAGATTCCCTGGCGGATACTTCAAGCGTGAAGGTAAACCAACTGAAAAAGAAATCTTAACATCAAGACTTTGTGACCGTCCATTAAGACCTTTATTTCCAAAAGGATTCATGAATGAAGTCCAAGTAATTGGCCTACTTTTATCAACAGATGGAATAACAGAGCCGGACATTCTCATGGTCAATGGAGCATCCGCTGCTTTATTAATCTCAGATGTGCCTTGGAATGGGCCTGTAGCTTGTGCACGCATTGGCCAAATCGATGGCGAATTCGTAGTCAACCCGAACAACGATGAAGTTCTAGATTCTGACTTAGATTTAATTTATGTCGGTAACGAAAGCGACATGCTTATGATCGAAGGTTCTGCTGAATTCATTTCAGACGAACGCTTTTATGAAGCTTTAGAATTTGCCCAAAAAGCAATTCAGCCAATTATTGAAGCACAAAAAGAATTAGCTAAACTAGCGGGTAAGGCGAAAAAAGAATTCCCATTAGTCATCACACCTAAAGAGGTGACCGACTTCTGTGAATCACAAGCTAAAGACCAGATCATTGAAGCACTCGCTTTTGATAGCTATACCGAAAGAAAGATTGCTATCGAAAAAATTATCGAAGGTACCTCAGCTGCTATTGAAGAAAAGTTTGGAGAGAACAAAGTCAGCTCCGATGATATCGCTAGAGCCTTTGACGAACTTCAGGAAAAACTCTATCGCCAAAATATCTTAGATACTGGCAAACGTGTAGACGGAAGAGGTCCTCAAGACTTAAGAACCATCTCAGCAGAAAATGGTGTTTTACCAAGAGTGCATGGATCTTCTGTTTTCAATCGTGGTGAAACTCAAGCCCTTGTTATCGCAACATTAGGCACAAGCAAAGACGTTCAAGAGATGGACGGTATCACCGGTGGAGCCACTAACAAATCCTTCATACTCCATTACAACTTCCCGCCTTTCTCAGTCGGTGAAGCAGGACGCTTTGGATTTACTGGCCGACGTGAAATCGGACACGGTGCACTTGCGGAACGTTCCTTACTCCCAATCCTTCCACCCGAAGATGAATTCCCTTATTCAATTCGATTGGTATCCGAGGTCATGAGTTCTAATGGTTCAACCTCTATGGCAAGTATCTGTGGCGGTTCTCTAGCATTGATGGACGCAGGTGTCCCAATCTCAAATCCATGTGCAGGTATATCTGTAGGACTTGTGACGGAAAAAGATGATGCTGGTAAAATCACTAAATATGAAATCTTAACTGATATTCTAGGTGCTGAAGACCACTTCGGTGATATGGACTTCAAAATTGCTGGCTCTAAAGACGGCATTACCGGTTTCCAGCTCGACCTTAAAATTCCAGGCATCCCGTTTAATATCACCCTAGAGGCGATCAAACAAAATGCCGAAGCACGTGCAAAAATCTTAGGCATTATGACTGAGCATTTAGAAGCACCGAGGAATGAACTCAGAGAGCATGCTCCGAGAATTAATAGCCTACAGATTGATCCCGATAAGATTGGAGCTTTAATTGGCCCAGGTGGTAAAAATATCCGTAGAATCACTGAAGTCTCAGGTGCTCAAGTGGACATCAACGATGATAACAGCGGTAAAGTCCTAGTTTTTGCATCGAGCAAAGAATCTATGGAACGTGCTATTCAAGAGATTGACATCTGCACAGCTGAAATCGAAGTCGGCAAAACTTACCGCGGTGTTGTTAGAGGCGTCAAAGACTTTGGTGCTTTCGTAGAATGCTTGCCAGGTAAAGAAGGCCTCGTTCATATTTCTGAGTTAGCTGACTTCAGGGTCAATAAGACTGAAGACATCTGCAAGCTAGGTGATGAAATGATTGTTAAATGTATCGGCATCGATAAAGGAAAGGTAAAACTTTCAAGAAAAGCCGCATTAGAACAAGCAAGTGAATCAGACAATGATGACAGCGGAGTCGAAGAAGGCTCTGAAGAAGCGTAGTCTATTCTACTAAGCAAAACCTTTAGTACAAAACGGCTGCTTTATGCAGTCGTTTTTTTGGCCCCTTAAACAATACCGCGCTCACTTGATCTTATAAAAGCGATCAATTCTTTAGCTTCCGCTAAGTTCGCTTCCTCTGATGCCTCTAAAGCTTCTAAGGCTTGGGAGCGATTGAGTCCCTTCTTGAAAAATAAGATAAACAACCTTCGAATTGAGGCGATAGTATCCTCAGAATATCCGGCTCTTTGTAAGCCAACCTTATTGATACTTCTACCTTCAGCTGGGTTACCTTGTGCAATAACATAAGGCGGAATATCCTGAAGCACGGTAGAAGTCGCTGCGGCCATTGCATGATTGCCAATCCGGCAGAACTGATGCACCCCAACACCCCAGCCTATATTAACGTGATCACCCACGCTGACGTGGCCTCCCAAAGCTGAGTGACTACTCATAATCAAATGATTGCCAACGATACATTCATGCGCGATGTGGCTATAAGCTAAAATTAAATTATCGTCACCCAAGCGAGTGATCAAACCCTCTGCCGTCGCACAATGCGCGGTGGAGTATTCCCTGAATACATTGCGGTCTCCGATCTCCAATGACTGAACGCCCCCTTCGTATTTGAGGTCGTGCGTTTGACCACCCAGATATGCATAAGGATGAACTTCATTATCTTTTCCAAGGGTAGTTTTACCATCGACGGTTGCATGGTGCATGATCTTAGTTCCCGGACCGGCTTGAACAGCTTTGCCCACATAAGCGTAAGCGCCCACACTTACAGTTGAATCTAAGTCAGCGCCTGCTTCAATAATGGCCGAAGGGTGAATTAGCGTGTCCATTCAGATAATTTTAAGCATCTACAATTGAGAACATGATCTCCGCCTCTGAAACTACCTTATCTCGCACACGGCATTCGCAGCTTACGAGTGCTAATTTATTGGCGCGGTATTTTAGGAGCTTCACACGTATCTCTAAAGTATCCCCGGGCGTGACCGCTTTCCTGAACTTCACGTTGTTCGCACTCATAAACAAGGCGACCTTTGATTCATCCATGGGGCATAAGCGGAGTAACAAAACACCGCCCGCTTGAGCCATTGATTCTATCTGAAGAACTCCTGGCATCACCGGCAAGCCCGGATAATGTCCCTGAAAGAATGGCTCATTAATGGTCACGTTCTTGATCGCCACTAATTCCTTGTCGTCAATAATTTCTAGGACACGGTCTACTAGAACAAAAGGATAACGATGCGGTAATATATCTAAAATTCGGCCTATATCTAGGGCCGTTTCTTTTGATTCTAAGACGATTGGCTTTTCAACTTTTCCTTTAACTGCGCCTTCAGCTTGTGATTTCTTCTTAGTCGAAGCGATTAGCTTATCACGCAATTTCCTCGTTAATTGAGCGTTTAAAGCATGCCCAGGTCGCACCGCCACTATATGGGCTTTAAGGGGCATTCCTAAGAGTACTATATCTCCGATAATGTCTAAAATCTTATGCCGAACAAACTCATCTTTATAGCGTAGGGGCTCTTTGGTGAGAATTTTATCTCCTTTAATGACGATTGCGCTATCGAGGGTCCCTCCTTTGATTTTCCCAAGATTGAGTAATTCTTCAATGTCCTCATAAACCGTGAAAGTACGAGCGGCAGATATGTGGGTGATGTAGGATTCAACGTCAATATCAATGCTCAAATGCTGGGTATGAACACCTCGGTCATCGGAGGATGTGCAGGTAATTTTAAACCCGTCATAAGGTAAGGCAATTAAGGAGCTATTGCCTTTAGTTACAGAAATAGGCTCTTCTAATTCATAAAAAACTTTTTCAGCATCTTGCTCTACAGGCTCTGCTTTTTGGATTAGGCTTACAAAATGTTGGGCTGAACCATCCATAATCGGAGGTTCACTTGCGTCCATCTCGATTAAAACATTATCAATTGAACAGCCATTCAAAGCACTTAATATATGCTCAACGGTATGCACTTTAGCATGCCCATCCGCAATTGTAGTACTTCTAACTAGATCATCGACGTAATCGATCAATGGTTTCAGCTCTGGTTTGCCATATAAATCAATCCGTTTGAATACAATCCCATGATTTACGGGAGCTGGCTTCAGCGTCATATTAACCTCTTCGCCAGTGTGCAGGGAATTTCCCTTAATTGATATTTCTCGTAATAGACTTCTTTGCTTCATTTTAATTAAGATCTGTTGCAATAAAAACGGAATACTTAATTTTAGATTACTACTCCTTTGACTATATTGTAAAGCATCAGTTTTAAATCGTTGACCAGGCTAATTATAAAAAGCTATGTCTTTTAGAACAAATCTAAACCATGTTAGAAAACTTAACACAGAAAATTGGCCACGCACTTCAAAATTTAAGAGGGGCAAAAAAGCTTACCGAGGCAAATATTAAGGAAGCCTTAAAAGAAGTCCGACAAGCGTTACTCTCAGCCGATGTTCATTTCAAAGTAGTCAAAACATTTATCCAAGATGTCGAAGCAAAATGCATCGGGCAAGAGATCGTAAAGTCGGTATCGGCAAGAGAACAGGTCATCAAAATAATCAATGACTGCTTAACCGAGCTCTTGGGTTCTGAAAACAGTGCACTAGAGGCTAAAAAGCCTTTAAGGATTATGATGATTGGACTTCATGGAGCAGGTAAAACTACTTCGAGCGCTAAATTAGCTCGCTTGCTTAAGTCCAAATCTGATTATTCTCCGGCTCTGATTGCCTGTGATATCTACAGGCCCGCGGCCATTGATCAGTTAGAGCAATTATCAAAAGCCGAAGGCTGTTCTTTTTATGCCGACCGCGATGAGAAGAACGTTTCTAAAATAGCCCTCGATGGACTGAATTATGCCAAAGAAACCCAAGCGAACTGCATGATTTTTGATACAGCGGGTCGTCTGCAAATAGATTCTGACCTAATCTCTGAAATTCAGAAATTAAAACACACGATTCAACCCGATGAGATACTCTTGGTTGCAGACGCCGCTTTAGGACAGGAAGCGGTGAATATAGCGGAGAAATTCCATGAAGCGGTCACTTGTACAGGAATTATTTTGACTAAGCTCGATGGAGATGCCCGTGGGGGTGCGGCCCTTTCCATGAAATCAATCACCGGAATCCCCATCAAATTTATTGGATCTGGCGAAAAGCCTGAAGACTTCGAATTCTTCCACCCTGAAAGAATCGCTTCGAGAATCCTCGGCATGGGTGATGTGGTCTCCCTCGTAGAAAAAGCCCAAGAAAATATAGACCAAGCCGAAGCAGAGCAACTTGCCCAGAAGATTGAAAAGGCAGACTTCAACTTGGAAGATTTTTTAAAACAAATGCAGCAGGTTAAGAAAATGGGATCCATGGGTTCTATTATGAATATGCTGCCGGGTATGAGCGGTGTAGAAGTCGGTGATAAAGAAGAGAAAAAAATGGCGCGAACCGAAGCGATCATTCAATCGATGACCCAAAAAGAACGGAAGACCCCAAGACTTCTAAGGGGTAGCCGCTTAAGTCGAATTGCTAAAGGCTCGGGTACACAGGTTAAAGATGTCAATGCCCTCTTAAAGCAGTTTTCTCAAATGCAGAAGATGATGCGGATGATGAAGGGGAGCAAAGGCAAGCGAATGCTCAGCCAAATGAAAGAGAAGATGGGCGACCCGGGCCAATTTAATTAAATTATATTAAATTAAAAAAATAGCTCCATTTATAGGTAGCTTATTTTTCCCACTCTAAAGCACCTTTCTTCAGCTCGTAAACTAAGCCAAAGGTAAGGACGAAAATAAAGAAGAGCATCGGCGTGAGTATACTTATGTTTGAGACCATAAAGTCTCTAAAAACTAAGACCCAAGGAATTAGGAAAACAACTTCGAGGTCAAATAAGATAAACAACATGGCGGTCACGTAGAATTTGACGGCAAAGCGAGCATGACCGGAACCTTCGGCGAGCATTCCACACTCATAAGCTGAGTCTTTTATTTCAGTTGATTGACTGCGCTGACCAAAAATGTGTGAAAAAATTAAAATAACCACACCTGCGCTGCACGCTAAAGAAAGCTGAACTAAAACTGGATAATAATCGCCTAATGACATCTCAGTTAAAGAAGATTTTTATCGGTAAATATCAAGCGTAATTTGCATTCTCTTTAGGAATCAGTGGATGCTTATGGTTTTTTTCCTAATTAATTTTTTATCATAGTGCCCTAGCCCAATCTTAGCCGCGAATACTAGCTGGAGATTAGGTAAACTGATTTCATCAAAACCATTAGTGCGTCGATCTCTGTTGATAAGGTCTATTAATAGACTATCTAAGGCAACGGGATCCTTAGACATCCAAAGGTATGGTAGGCTGCTTGTATAAAGCGAATTGAACGCCGGACCCCCGATAAATTGATAAGTTTCGAGGGAAATCATATGAAATTCAATAGCCTGCTTAAGCTCGGGTACCGCCAAAACCTCAGCTATAGCAACCGCTGCGGTTGAGGGATTCACCAAAAAACGTCGATGATTACTGATATTCCAGAGTGAAGCATTGGCTAAAGCTCCATCCACACCCAGAACGGGCTCATCCACGCACACTGCCAAATTAATCCAGAAATCCATCTCAAACATTAAAGGTATCGGAAGAAAACTTTTACGAGATTCCGGGTCAGAACTCTTAAAGCTTCCTAATAACTCAGCGTTATCTTGATATATTTTAGTTTTAGGTAAGCGGGGCAAAGGGCTATCATAAAACCAATCGGACTCAAAGTATTGGCTACTATCTAAGGCAATCACCGGGCACCCCTCAAAAAAGAGTCCCCCATCCTTCATAAGCAAATCATAACCCGAAGATTTTATTCGATGCGATGAGTAATCCACTAAATAAATCGCATCCCTTGGGTAACCTCGGGCCTCAAGTGAACGAATCAATGCGCTTAATAGTTTTTTGGGTGTCGAAAGACCCAGCCCCCCTCTTGTATTGATTTTGAGCCCTACGCGCCCAAATTTCCCTGGTCGCAAGGGCTGATTGAGCTCTTTTTCATAGTTTGAAAGCAATGCCTCTACTCCTTGAGGATACTCATTAGTGAAATCATTAATATTTACCTCCCAAATTGTTGCAAATTTTGCCTCATCCGCTAGAAGAAACGTTGACTCTGAAAAGACATACAAAAATAATAACCAAAAAGTTGGCTTATGTAATTTTAGCCTAATTTTTGGACATCTAAAAACTCTTAATAAAGCTTTCAAATTCTCTCTCTTATCTGCGCTCATTCATAAAATGCTCAAAAAATCATTTCCAATTCTAATTATACTCCTAGTAGTACTATTTCTTTACTTAATTTTCAGCAACAACAATGCCCCTTTAACTAAAGAAGCATTAATTAAAGATGCTACGCGTCTACTAGAAAAAGGACAACCTCAATCAGCACTTGAGCTTGTAGAGGAAAATGCCGAAAATTTCTCAGGGGATGTATCCATCCTAAAATTAATGGGATTAGCACACCAGAAACTCGGTGATCCTTATACCGCATCCGCAATTTTCCTTAGTGCCTACGAATTAGAACCGGAGAACACTTCGCTGCTTATTCTAAACTTCAAATGCCAAAAAGAAGCTGGCTTGAACTTAGAAGATTTAATCATTAAAGTAGCTGAGCAAGCGCCCGATACCTTAGAAGCATCCGACTGGAGAAAAGTATCTAAGATATACTCCCAAAAAGGTGCCTTCAAATTAGCCATTGAGGCACAATTTAAAGCCTTAGGCACCCGTAAGCCCTCCAAGGATATTTCAGCTGAATATGCCTTAAATATTGCCCAAAACTATTTAAGACTCAAAGACACTGGAGCTTCTAAGCCATGGCTCAAGCTCGTCGCTCAATCTGAATCAATCGAGTCCTTATCCGCGCAACTCTCCCTTATAGACCTTGAATTTAAAGCCCAAAACTGGAAAGAGCTTAATCAATATTTAGTCAATTTAGAGTCCCGCTTCCCTGGAGCACTGGCTTCCAGTCAATACGCAGATATAGATTCAATGATCCAAAAAGCAAAAGCTCAGCCAGCGCAAAAAGGAGCAACAAGTAAAGTGGCAAGGCAGTCCACAGGTTCATCAAAAGATTTATTCAATGACATTGAGGATTTGGATCAATTAGCGAATAGAATCGCCCAAGCAAGCAACACTTCTGCGCTTGATTTAGAAGACGGAAGTGCGCAGGGCAATCAAAGCATCCAATATAACCCCGAGATAAGCATCCAGCCGGCGGATCCCTATACAGACGGAGTCCCAAGTTCTGCAAATTTGGATAATTCAAACATTTCAGATAATAAATCTGCGCCAGCGCCTTCAGCTTTAGATCCGAAGGCAGTAGAGCTTTTAATCGTTAAAGCTAATAACGCCGTCTTAGAAAATGATTTAAGTAAAGCTGCTGAAATTTACAGGCAGATCCTTGAATCTTATCCAAAAAGGCATGATCTTTGGAGCCGACTATCCCAGGTTTACTTGGCTAATGAAGAATTAAGGAGCGCCGAAGAGACCGCGCTTAAAGCGATCAAACTTAGGCCCAATAATATCCCTTATACTTTAGACTACCTTATCATTGCCCAAAAGACTAAGTCTGAAGTTCGCCTACTGTCAGAATTAATCAGTGCCTCGAAGCGCTTCCCGAATAATCCGCAGATAACCCTATCATTAGCACGAGCTTATGATCGAACTAATCGAAATAATTTTAAGGCAGTACAATCCTACAAGCAATTTATTACACTTGCTCCCAACAATTCTTTGCGATCTGAGGCAGAAAGTGCCATCGAAAGACTCTCAAAATAATTTTTGCCTAATTTAGAGGCCCACATTACCGCTAGTGCCAAAAATCTCTAAGCAATCAATTGAATCTTTAAAAGGACAGCTCAACCTCGTTGATGTCGTAAGTCCTTATGTCCAGTTAAAACAAGCTGGGCGTTCTTGGACAGGGTTAAGCCCCTTCACTCAAGAGAAAACCCCGTCATTTTACGTCCACCCTGATAAAGGATTTTTTAAATGCTTCAGTACTGGAGAAGGCGGTGATTGCTACTCTTTCATAATGAAAATTGAGAACCTCGAATTCTACGAGGCTGTCGAATTTTTATCCCAGAAATTCAACATTCCCATTCAATACGAGAACTCAAAACTAGATCCGAAAGAGCAATCGATTCGAAAGCAAGCTTATGAAATTAATGCCCTGGCCGCGGAGTGGTTCCACCATCACTTGATTAAAAGCGACCAAGCTGAGGCGATCCGAACTTACTGGACGGAACAAAGACAATTCGATCTCTCGATCGCTAGAGAACATCTAATTGGGTATGCGCCTCCACAGCCCAATGCATTAGCTAATTTTCTTCAAAAGAAGCAGTATTCTATTGAAGCACTCAAAGCATCGGGCCTATTTTTTTTCAATGAGCGGGAGACCCGTATCGAGCGTCTTAAGTGTCGTTTTAGAGGGCGACTCATGATTCCGATTCGGGATTTAAATGCCCGCGTGGTTGCTTTCACTGCACGTCAGCTCGAACAAACCCCCTTAGATGACCCCTCCCATAAAGCTAAATATGTGAATTCTCCAGAGACGCTCTTGTTCCATAAGAGTAAGATTCTTTTTGGGATGGATCACGCCCGAAAGCATTTACAAAAGGACCCTCAGTTTTTAATGGTTGAAGGGCAATTAGACGCCATACGATGCTGGTCAGTTGGTTTAGATACCGCGATCGCCCCCCAAGGAACCGCAATCACCGAAGAACAATTATTATTAATTCGGCGCTATGAACCTTCTAGGGTTGATTGCTTGCTAGATGGTGATTCAGCTGGAAGAAAAGCTGCCTTAAGAACCCTACCCTTAACCTTCAAGGTTGGCTTAGAATTCCAGTACCTTAAATTACCGGAGAAAGTCGACCCTGATGATTTACTAAGAAAAGAAGGAGTCCAAGCAATTGAGGCCTTGCGGCAAAATTCGATTGGCCCGATAGAACTTCTGCTTGAAGAGGCTTTGCCCAAAGGGAGAGAATCAACAACTCAGGAAAAGCTTAACGCGACTCAACAGGTTTTTGAGCTGATTAACCACCTTAAATCAGATATAGCGCAGGAAGATTACCTCAAGAAGGTCAGCAAGATTATTCAAATTAGCACCGCTAATTTATTCAAGGATTTCAGCCGTTTTAAGCAGAAAAAGGAAAAGCAAAACGCATACCGGCAATCAACTGAGCCAATTCCGAGTTCCACTAATCAAACAGAACCAAGCGACTCCCGCTTGACACAGGCTAATTGGGATCTTTTGTATCTTTGCTTAAGATTTCCAAAATATGGAAAACAAATTGCTTTTACCATTGATTCCGATTCTATTCAAAAGAACACAGTTCCTGGAAAATACTTAGCCAAGCTTTTAGCTGAATTCTATGAAACTCAAAACCCAGAAACACTTAACTTTGAAAGTATTATTGAATCAAATGAGGAACGCCAATTATTGGCGGATATATTCACCAAAGAACTTGATATTGAAGACCCAATTTTACTGATTAATAAATGCCTTAGATCCCTCAAAGTAAGTATTTTAAATCACAAGAAAAAGACCTTAACAGAAATCATTGAAAAATCTGACACGAACAGTTCTAATATAATTGAATTGATGCAGAAAAGAAAACAGATTAGTCAAGAATTGATAGACTCTCAAAATATAGCGATCCAGTAAAAGTAGAAATAAGACACAAATTTTTTATCATTATGCCAAAAGCGAAGACCCAAAAAGCTCCTAAAAAAGTTGCCAAAAAGGCAGTGAAAAAAGCTCCTGCCAAAAAAGCAGTTGTTAAAAAAACTCCCGCCAAAAAAGCCGTTGCTAAGAAAGTACAGGCAAAAAAAGTAGTTAAAAAGAAAGTCGCTGCCTCCAAAGCCCCTGCTAAAAAAGCTACGGTAAAGAAAACCGTTAAGAAAAAAGCCGCAGCTCCTAAAGTAGTTAAGAAGAAAGCTGCTGTAAAAAAAGCTACGGTGAAGAAAACCGTTAAGAAGAAAGCACCAGCTACTAAAGTAGTTAAGAAGAAGGTCGTAGTTAAGAAAACGGTCAAGAAATCAACTAAGAAAGTTGCGAGCAAATCCGCGAAACTAGCGAAACCTGCGACAAAAAAAACACCCACTCCTAAAGTAGCTAAGAAGAAAGCCACTAAAAAGGTTCCTACAGAAGAAGAGACTACTCAAAAAACTGAAGCAGTCTTAAAGAACTCTAAGCGTAAACTTTCTGCCAAGGCTCAAGAAAAATTAAATACACGTATTCGTGATCTTATTCGTCAGTCAAAAGAACAAGGCTTTCTGACCTATAAAGATATCAATAAATCTTTGCCAAACAGCGTCAATAATCCTGAGGATATTGAAAATGTTATTTCAATATTACAAAATCTAGAAATTGAGATTTTGAATGACACTGAAGTAGAAGCTTTCAAGGCGAGGCAAGAGGAAACCGAAGAGAAAGAGGTCCGCACTTCTCAAAGTGACATTTTAGATGACCCCGTTAGGATGTACCTTAAGCAAATGGGCCAAGTCCCTCTCTTAACTCGTGAAGAGGAAGTCGCTATTTCGAAGCGTATTGAAAAAGCTGAACTTAAGACCCAGAATTCAC
>CAJWRZ010000011.1 GCA_913045955.1 uncultured Puniceicoccaceae bacterium | reverse complement strand
TGAATGTACTTATCAAAATATCGCCGGCCTTTGTCTCCTCCGAAAAGTGCATTTTATAGCTTAAGCCATTACAGCCTCCGCCGACTATTTTAATCCGCAACATTGACCCGTCCGCTTCTTTGGAAATAAGATCCGCTAACTTAACACCCGCACTGTTGGTAACACTGATGAGTTTATCGTTACCGATGCGCACACCTTCTTTAAGTTTGTCTTGGGTTATTTCCATATAATTGGGTCAAAAATATTTAATCAAAGAAAGACAATTGAGGCTCTTTCACCATGTCGTAAATCTTTAAAATGCGTAACATTTGTAATAAGTCAGACTTCTGATAACTATGATTGACTTCAACATTTTTAACTAAGCTTTCAAGAATCGTACCAAAAGAAATAATTCCATCAACGCCCTTCTCTTTTAATAGCAAAATACTTTCGCTACGGTGGGGTTCACCCGAAGGAAGACTTGGGATGACTAGGATTTTCTTAAAAGACTGCTTGTCAGCGTCCAGTTCTATCTCATCAAGTTCAAAATATTGATTAGCTTTATGGAGGACATCTTTTTTTAAAAAATCAAAGATCTTAGTGCTACTCCTTAGCATCGCAGGCGTAAAACGTGAGCTATGCCAAGCCTTAACCACAATAATCGCTTGCCTAATAGACGAAATATCCCGACTGAATAGCTGAAAAGAACCCACCTCGGAATCTTGAGTTTTCTTTAGAACTTTCGGAGCCTTAGGGTTATAAATGAGTAAATCAATTTCTTCATCCAAGCGCTTCTTTCTAGACTGCACTTGATACTTCCTTAATTGTCTTACAAAGAAACCATTAAGCTCAAAATACTCACGTACTATATTTTCATCAAACCGGGACATAATTTATTAACTTATAATTTTATTACTTAAGGTCAAGTTCACTGCCCGAGTCCGCATATTGCAATGCCCAAAGATTCACGAACCCTTAAACTCAGACATGACAATTCATAGAAAAAATATAATTTTGCGCTGCTTATCATTTAAGTGCCCACGCTGCGCCGCCTCAGGTTATTTAAAATCTTGGTTTCGTATCAAGAGCCAATGCGAATCTTGCGGACTGATTCTAGCGCGCGACGAATCTGGTTTTTATTTTGGCACAACCTCCATAGGATATGTAATCAGTTTTTTATTTATAATAATTCCCGCCTGCGTTGCGGTCATTTTCGACCTTATGGGCGTCTGGGTTGCGGTGGTCTCTGCAATATGTTTGTCGATCCTGGTAAATATACTAATTTTCCCCGTCCTGCTTTCTTGGGTTATAATGAGTTATTTTTTCTTACAACCAGAAGCCTTGGAAGACACAGATCAAAAAGAGAATTAAAATTAAGATTAAGATTAAGATTGATGCGCGCTCATTAGGCATGCCAATCGCACTGCCTCCACTAAGCTAGAGCTTTTAGCGAGCCCTTTCCACGCGATTCCTAAGGCAGTGCCATGATCCACTGAAGTACGCAATATCGGCAGTCCTAGAGTCACATTAACTGCAGAATCAAAGGCCAATAATTTTACGGGGATCAAGCCTTGATCATGGTACATACAAATAAAGGCGTCGATACTCTCTAAATTATCTTTAATGAAAGCAGTGTCCGCAGGCAAAGGTCCGATCACATCCATGCCCTGGCTGACGGCTTTTTGAATTGCCGGAGTGATTAACAATGATTCCTCATCATTTCCGAAAAGGCCCGATTCTCCCGCATGAGGATTCAGTCCCAAGACTGCCAAACGAACCTTCTTATTCTTAATCGAGCGCATCGCCTTTTCTGTCTGCCTTATAACTTGAGAAATTCTCTTTGTACTGATTGCTTTCGGGACATCCGCTAAGCCAATGTGAGTGGTCACCAACGAGCACGAGATATTATCGGCTGTCAGCATCATGGTAACTTCCTTAGAATCAGTCCGCTCTTTAAGGATTTCAGTGTGCCCAGGATAATTAATCCCCGCTAGACTCAAGGCATACTTGTTAATGGGAGCAGTCACCACCGCGTCAATTGCCATGTTATTTGCCAGCCTAATTGCTTCGATTATATATTCAAAGGATGCTTGGCCCGTTTTTGCGGTGACCTCACCAGGAGTAAAATCAGCGAAATCAACATTCGCAAAATCAAGTACCGAAGGAACCTCCAATTGTCTAAGGGGAAGCGACTCTAAATCAGATAAAGCCAATATGGGGGCATTAAAGGGTTTTCCTGTTGCCTGAGCGGCGCGCCTTAAGCATTCGGCATCCCCAAAAATAATAGGAACTGAAGCTTGAGCACTTTCAAAATGGTTCAAAAGATCTAAGCATATTTCCGGGCCAACTCCAGCGGGGTCTCCCATCGTAATGCCTAGAAGCGGCTTCGCTTTACTCATAACTAGGCTGTGGCTTTACTTGCCGGTGCGACCATGAGAAATAAAATCAGTGCCACATTCACAAAAGGAACCACCAGTAGCGCGCTGTAAATCGGCGGCTGTTTAAGCGCATTCAGACGCTTGATAGATTGCATCGCTATGCAGTATAGCGCGATCAAACTAGCAAGTAAACTGACGAATATACCCAAAGGATAATGCGTTCCGTGGTGCCAATGCGAGAAGAAGTTCAGCGCGAACACACTTATAAAAAATGCAACGCCTGTAAACATCATGATCCTAATAGTAAAATGGATACGATTGATCGTACCTAATGAGCTGAGTAACGGTTCTTTCATAAAATAATATACTTATAATTTCATACTATTATGAAATTATTCAACTAAAAGTCACCTTTCCTCGGGAATTAATTTCATTAATGGACCACTCAGCTTGCTCTTGAAGCATCGCATCATCCCCTTGTGCGAGTAGTTCAAGTGATTTAAGATCCTTTTCATCGCCAATATTGCCAAGGACTAAAGCTACATTTCTCTTAAAGCCACGCAACTTGGTTCGCCTAATCGGTGAAGCCATTAGGTGGTGATTAAAATCTGCTTCATTCCATAGTAAGATCTCTCTGAGTTCGGGCAGTTCCTTTGCTTTAAAAGTAATTTCTTTAGAAGTTTGCGCCCATTTATTCCAAGGACACACATCTAGGCAAGTATCACAACCAAAGATTCGGTCACCAATTGCCTTGCGGAACTCGAGCGGAATTGCCTCACGGTGCTCTATGGTTAAATAAGAAATACATTTTGTCGCATCTAACTGATAAGGGGCAGTGATAGCCTTAGTTGGGCAATCATCGATGCATCTTGTGCAAGTCCCGCAACGATCTTTGCCAGACTCGGTCGCTGGAAGATCAAGCGAAGTCACAATGTTGGCAAGAAAAGACCAAGTTCCCCGTTTAGGCTCCACAAGAATTGTACTTTTACCCTGCCATCCTAATCCGGCAGATTCAGCGATAGGCTTTTCTAAAATAGGCCCTGTATCCACATAAGGACGCTGTTCAGATTGGAAATTCTCTTTAAGAAAACGGCATAGCTTCTTAAGACGCTTTAGAATAACCGTATGGTAATCTTTACCTAAGGCATATTTAGCCACCCGAAAGTTCCTTTCTGGATCAGGCTGATAATAATTCATCGCCAAAACAATTATGCTTTTAGCCTCAGGCATTAAATTCTCGGGATTCAGTCTGCGGTCATTGTTCGACTCCATCCAAGTCATTCCGCCATGCTGGCCACTTTCTATCCACTTTTTATAATACTCACGCCTCAATTCTACAGGCACTTGGCTGACTCCAATATTGTGGAAGCCCAATTCTTTTGCTTCTGCAGTAAGACGGGTTAAAATTGAAGGATCCATTATCTTTTTCTAATAAAAATAATAATTTCACTCGCCTACTTCATGGTTTGCAATCAATTTATAAAAATTATGAACAAACAATCTTTCTCTCTAACTATTTTAATCACTATAGTAGCCGTAGTTTTCCTCTTCGGCACACGATTTTATGTGAGTATTCCAGCTGGTCATGTCGGTGTTGCTACCCTTTTTGGTGAAGTACAAAGTAATCCATTTAAAGCAGGCTTACACTTCCCGATCAATCCACTTTACCAATTCACTAACTACGACATCCGAGAAAGAAAGTATGACATCGAAGGTAAAGTGCCCAGCCAAGACCAACTAACCACCGAGATTAATGTGACGATCAAGTACAGAATCAACAGCAAGGATGCCCCGCAAATTCTTAAAGAAATCGGAACCCTCGATGATGTGATTCGCGTTTTAATTGCTCCAAAGTTAAACTCTGTTCTTCGCGAGCAAGGCAAAAGCATCAAGCAAGCTGAAGATTTTTTCCAAGAACAAACCCAAGCAACACTTCAACTCGGAATGCTTGAAGACATGAGCGCTTACCTTCAAGAAAGAGGTATTACCACCGTCGAAATTTTACTTAGAGAAATCGAACTTCCTGACTTCATTCAAGTAGCGGTTGCGGAGAAGAAGCAACGTGAGCAAGAAGTAGAAAAACAAAAAGCAGAACTTGAAAGATTCAGGACCGAACAACAACAAGTAGTCGCCGAGGCACAAGCACAATTAGAAGCTGCTACCCTAGAGGCTGAACAACGGAAACTCCTCGCTGACGCACAGGCCTATGAGATTGAGAAACTCAATACTGCAATTGGTCAGAACCCTGCTTTCATCCAACTTCAAGCGCTCGAAGCCTTAAAAGATATTTCCAAGAATGACTCCAGTAAGATATACTTTATAAATGGGGAGAGTAAGAATCCATTGCCACTGATGCATATGGGTGAGGCTTTGACCAAATAGGAATTGAGTAATGTCAGCTGAGTATACCGAGGATAATATAAAATCACTCGACTGGAAAGAGCATATAAGGCTCCGACCGGGAATGTACATTGGCAAGTTAGGAGACGGAAGTTCTCCTGACGATGGCATCTATATTCTAATCAAAGAAGTCATTGATAATTCTATCGATGAATTCGTTATGGGCTATGGTAAGAAAATTGAAATTACCATCGATAGTCAACGCGTGTACATCCGTGACTTTGGTAGAGGTATTCCGCTAGGAAAATTAAAAGACTGCGCTTCAAAAATAAATACTGGGGCAAAATATGACTCAGAAGCTTTTAAGAAATCGGTAGGCTTGAATGGTGTTGGTATAAAAGCCGTGAACGCCCTCTCCTCTCATTTCAAGATCGAAGCCTTCAGAGAAGGCAAAACTAGAGCCGTGGAATTTTCCTCTGGGGAAACGGTTAACGAAGATACAAAGGATCGTAGCCTTAAAGAGGCATGCCCCAATGGCACTTTAATAGAATTTATTCCCGATGCATCAATCTTCCCAAATTTCCACTTCCGCGAGGACTTCATCCAAGATATGCTCTGGAACTACGCTTACTTAAACAGCGGTTTGACGATCCACTTTAATGATAAGAAATATAAATCCGATAACGGTCTACTTGATTTATTAAAAAGCAAACTTAACAGCGAGCCCCTCTATCCAATCGTTCACTTGAAAGCGAACGACATTGAAATCGCCTTCACCCATGATGAAAATTATGGCGAAGATTATTACTCTTTTGTTAATGGACAACATACAACGATGGGTGGTACTCACCTAACTTCATTCAGAGAAGCTATCAGCAAAACCATCAAAGACTTCTACAAGAAAGATTTTGATGCAGTGGATATCCGAACCTCAATTGTAGCAGCGATTAGTATCAAGGTTGAAGAGCCTGTTTTTGAATCTCAGACAAAAACAAAATTAGGCTCCCAAGAGATTGGCCCGAAAGGACCCACCATAAGAACCTTCGTCAACAATTTCCTCAAAGATCATTTAGACAATTTTCTACATAGGGAAGCCGATACCGCAAAAATACTTTTAGATAAAATCCTCCAATCTGAACGAAACCGTAAAGAGCTGAAAGGGATTCAAAAACTAGCGAAGGAACGTGCAAAGAAGGCTAAAGTACACAACAAAAAGCTGAGAGATTGCCGCGTACATCTAACCGACAATAAACCTGGAAGCCTTGAATCTTCCATCTTCATTACCGAGGGTGATTCAGCAAGTGGATCGATCACTAAAGCTAGAAATATCATGACCCAAGCGGTCTTTTCCCTTAAAGGAAAACCGCTTAATTCATTTGGTCTAACCAAGAAAATAGTTTATGAAAATGAAGAGTTTAACCTTCTGCAAGATGCCTTAAATATTGAAGCAGGGATTGAAAACCTCCGATACAATAATATAATCATCGCAACAGATGCCGACATCGACGGCATGCATATACGCCTTCTCTTATTCACGTTCATTATACAGTTTTTCCCTGAGCTGATCAAAAAAGGTCACTTGTATATTTTGCAAACACCCCTCTTTCGTGTGCGTAATAAAAAAGAAACCATTTACTGCTACAACGAAAGTGAAAAAATTCGTGCGATAGAAAAGCTAGGCACTAATCCAGAAATCACTCGATTCAAGGGATTGGGTGAGATTTCTCCAAGTGAATTCAGCCACTTTATTGGTGATGAGATTAAGCTTGATCCCGTGATCATACCCAAGGGGATGACAACGAAAGATTTGCTTACCTTTTATATGGGCAAGAACACCCCAGAAAGGCAGAACTTCATCATCGATAATTTATATATCGAGAAGGATATCGCCGAACTAGCTAAGAATTAGTCGTAGTAAGGGATTAAAGCTTCAATAGCATTCCTCAAGTCAAGGGCTACTTGGGCATTACAGCTTTGCTTAGCTTTCATCGCTAATAAAATAACTGCATGATGATCCGCCAAACGCTTTTTATAATCTTCTTGGCTTGGTTTGACTCGTTGCGTTAAAAAGTAATCGCAGGAGGTTGAAATAATATTCTCAGCATGCTCTTCTTTATTCTGAACCCAACGCACTAATTGCTGACGCGACTCTGCGTCTGATTTATTGCTTAAGATGATTATATTCGTGCTGGATTTCTTGACTGTAGCACAGTCCTCAAGCATCTGCTTTAAACGCGATGCATCATCGTAAATACCACAGGGAATTTGGCAGTGGCCCGATAAATGACCTGTTAAAAAGAATAAACTGATCGAGAAAGCGAATAAATTGAAAATTTTCATAGACATTATAAGGGATAAACAGATATTAAGATCATTAACTTAACTTCATTGATTTATGCCTAAAGACCCCCGATCTGACAACACTAATATGGAGCTAAATCTTTCTGGTAATGGCCGAACTGTATCTGATAAAGCGGCACCTACTCCACCGCTGAATGCGTCGCTTAATTATCTAGATGACTACTACAGTAAATGGTTTCTCGAATATGCCAGTTACGTGATTTTAGAAAGAGCAGTCCCCCACGCATTGGATGGCTTAAAGCCTGTACAAAGACGGATCCTTCATTCGCTTAAGGAATTAGATGATGGCCGCTACAACAAGGTGGCTAATGTCATTGGAAATACCATGAAGTACCACCCACATGGCGATGCTTCTATTGGAGATGCCTTGGTTCAAATTGGCCAAAAAGACGTACTATTAGACATGCAAGGTAATTGGGGCAATACTTCTACCGGTGATTCAGCCGCGGCTCCACGTTACATCGAAGTACGCCTGTCGAAATTCGCCCTTAATGTAGCCTTTAATCCCAAAACTACTGAGTGGTTATCCTCCTATGACGGTCGAAACAAAGAGCCAGAAACGCTTCCAATAAAATTCCCCTTATTGCTTGCACAAGGCGCTGAAGGCATTGCCGTTGGCTTATCCTGCAAGATTCTACCGCATAATTTCAACGAATTGATAGATGCGAGCATTGCTGAGCTGAAGAAGGAACCTTTTGAGCTCTTTCCAGATTTCCTTACCGGTGGATCTGCCGATGTCTCAGAATATAATGATGGCAAGCGCGGTGGTCGCGTAAAAGTGAGAGCAAAAATCGAGTTGAGGAAAAAGAACCTTCTAGCGATCACGGAATTACCTTTTGGTAAAACCACTTCTTCACTTATAGATTCAATTTTATCAGCTAATGACAAAGGTAAGATAAAGATATCGAGAATCGAAGATAATACTTCGGATAAGGTTGAAATACTCGTCTATTTAGTTTCCGGATCAGATTCAGAAAAAATCACCCAAGCGCTCTATGCTTTTACGGACTGCGAACTCTCCATTTCCACAAATATCTGTGTGATTGAAGATGAAAAGCCCAAGTTCTTAACCGCGAGCGAATTATTGAAAATTTCAGCAAAGCGAACTAAGCGATTATTGAAAAGTGAATTTGAAATTGAGCTTCTAGAGCTGGAAGAAAAGTGGCACTTAAGCTCTCTTGAAAAAATATTCATTGAAAAGAAAATTTATCATAAAATAGAAACGGTTGAAACTTGGGAAGGCGTTTTAAAAACTCTCGATAAGAATCTTAAACCCTTTGAGAAACAACTAAACCGAACTATTACAGAAGAAGACTTATTGAAGCTTTTAGAAATAAAAATTAAACGGATCTCAAAATACGATACTTTAAAAGCGGACGAATACCTAAAGGATCTTGAGAAGAAAATTGCTAAAACCAAAAGGAACTTAAAACAACTCACCCAATGCACCATAAAATGGTATGAGGGACTTAAAGAAAAGTATGGCCCTGAATATCCACGCAAAACTCACCTAGAGACCTTCGACAAAGTCGTAGCTCAAGAAGTAGTTATCTCGAATGAAACACTCTTTGTAGATAGAGCGGAAGGTTTCGCCGGATACTCTATGAAGAAGGACGAAACTGTGGGTAAATGTTCTAAGCTCAGTGATGTCATAAGCATTAATGAAGCTGGCGTATTAATGGTGCGAAAAATCAGCGAGAAGGCATTTTTTGGCAAAAAAATCCTTCACATAGATATCTTCAACCGCTCTAAGCCGAATGAAAAAGCTTATTGTATGATTTACCGGGATGGGAAAAATGGACCAACCCTTGCCAAGCATTTCACGGTCAGTGGCGTCACTCGTGATAAGGAATATCCCCTAACTAAAGCAAAGCCTGGATCAAAAGTTTTCTTCATTGCCGAATACCTTGTTGAAGGCGGAGCTGCACCCTCCGTAAAAGTCAATTTAAGGCCCGCTCCAAGACTTAGAAAACTAGAAGAAATCGTACATTTCTCTGAATTATCGATCAGAGGAAGAAGCAGCGGCGGGAATATAATCACCAAAAATAGTATCCGGAATGTTGTAAGAAATCCTAAGAACTAGTCAGAAATTTCCTTATACTTAATCCCCCAACAGCCATTCCTTTTGTGCCTATTAAACTCCAGACCATTGATTGGGGGCTCAGACCCTACCTTGAGTCCTTAGAGGATCAAAAGGCCCTTGTCTTAGACCTCAAGAGTGGCAAAGCCCATGATACGCTTATCTTCACTGAACACGAATCTGTCTATACGATTGGATCACGCGCAAATGCTATGGAACACCTGCTCTGGGACGAAAAGAAACGGGCTCAAAGAAATATAGAGGTACATAAAGTAAATCGAGGCGGCGACATCACCTACCATGGGCCAGGGCAATTAGTGGTCTACCCAATCATTAAACTTCAAGATAAAGACCTGCATCTCTATCTGAGGAATCTGGAAAGTGTCGTCATCAATCTGCTCAAACATTTTGGCTTAGAAACTGGAACTCGAGAAGGAAAAACGGGCATATGGATAGAAGACCGAAAAATATGCGCCATTGGGGTATCTGTCAGTTCTTGGATCACTTATCATGGAATCGCCCTAAACTTAAACCCTGATATGACTTTTTTCGAAGGTATTATACCCTGTGGCATCCAAGATGGATTAGTGACCTCACTCGAAAATGAGCTGAAAGTTCTCCCGGATATAAATATAATAAAAGAACGATTCATAGTTGAATTTAATTCTATTTTTTATAAAGCTACCGCAGAACATGCTGAAAAATAAACCTAAATGGCTCAGAGCTAAGCTACCAACAAGTCCTGAATATAAGGCTACTCTCAAGACCGTAAATGAGCATGCCTTGAATACTGTTTGTAAAAGCGCCCAATGCCCTAATATGGGTGAATGTTGGTCGCGTGGCACTGCTACGGTGATGATCCTCGGTAATACCTGCACCCGTTCTTGTTCATTTTGCGCTATTAATACTGGCCGCCCTACAGAATTAGATATCGGAGAACCTGCTCGCGTAGCTGACTCTATCGCTAAAATGAACCTCAAGCATGCTGTAGTGACCTCAGTGGCACGTGATGACCTCAAGGATGGCGGTGCCTCAATCTGGGCGAACACCGTCCGCGCAATTCACAATAAAGTTCCTGAATGCGCCGTAGAAATTTTAACTGCTGATTTTAGAGGTCAGCAAGAATACTTGGACCTTGTCTTAGATGCCTGCCCAGATATTTTTAATCATAACTTAGAAACCGTCGAACGCTTACAAAGACCGATCCGTAAGACCGCTCGCTACGATCGTTCTTTGTGGGTTTTAGAGCACGCGAAATCAAGAGGCTTCATCACCAAATCAGGGATTATGCTGGGGATCGGTGAGAAGGTAGAAGAAATCAAAGTGGTCATGGATGACATGCAATCCGTGGGCGTAGATATCCTAACAATTGGACAATACCTCCAGCCTTCTCCTAAACACGAGCCTGTTGATCGTTGGGTCACTCCGGAAGAATTTAAGCAGTGGAAGGACTACGCCTTAGAAATTGGTTTTGGCGTGTGTGAGTCAGGACCGTTAATCCGCTCTTCATATCATGCCGAGGAGCAATCAGCTAAATTTGATGTCCTCAATCGAAGAAATTTGCTCAGTAAAAAAGTGCTTGAAGCAAGTTCCAAGAAGTGAGTGCTCACTGAGTACTTAGACCCACTCTTTGTCTCGGTGGTATAAAGCTTTAGCTAATTCACGAGCGAATAAAGGTCCTTGGTAGATCCAACTGGTGTAGATTTGAATCAATGAAGCACCTGCATCAATTTTCTCACCTGCTGATTCGGGACTATCAATCCCGCCAACGCCCACAATGGGCAACTTACCTTGTGTTGCCTTAGAAATATATCGTATGACTTCAGTAGAAAGCCTTTGGGTGAACTTTCCACCGCTATACCCACCTATTTCGTCATATTGCACATTTGAAGGACGTTGGATAGTTGTATTGGTCGCGATGATTCCGCTGTAGTTGAATTCAAACAATAACTCCAATATAACGTCAATTTCCTGAAAGCTCAAATCAGGCGCGATTTTCAACAACAATGGATGGGGCGCACGACCCATCTTTTTGGCTAAGGATTGGTTTTCTTTTTGGAGCGTCTCTAAAAGTACGGTTAAATATTCCCTAGATTGTAGTTGGCGTAAATTTTGTGTATTAGGACTACTGACATTAATCGTGAAATAATCTGCTTGGTCCGCTAAAACCTTAAAAGATGCTAAGTAGTCATCCACTGCATTTTCTAGCGGGGTTAATTTAGCTTTACCAATATTAACGCCTAAAGGTGTTTTGCGTTTATTTTTTGGATAACGTTTCTCAAGTGAATGCAACATTTGTTGAGCACCTTTATTATTAAATCCCATACGATTAATCAGACCTTCGTTAGCCACTTCTCTAAATAAACGAGGTCTTGGATTGCCTGGCTGAGCTTGCGGAGTGACCGTTCCTACTTCGATATGTCCAAAACCAAAGGCTTCAATTGCCTTAGGGAATTCTCCGTCCTTATCCATGCCTGCGGCTAATCCGACTCTATTGGGGAATTTTAACCCCAATAGATCTACGTCTGATTCACCGCTTACTTGGTTGTATTGACGATAGAGATTACACAATAGTGGGAAGGACCCTAAGAGCTTTAATCCTTGGCAGGCTAAGTCGTGTGCATCCTCGGGCTCTAACTTAAAAAACAAGGGCCTAAATATATTTTTGTACAATAATGACATATAGATGAAATAAGTAATGTAGTTGATCGATCTTAATCCAAGTATAAAGAAATAAAAAATTTAAATTTTTCTTATAATGCGCTTTACAAGATGAATTACAAAGTATTACCAAATATATAGATATTTAATTATCTAAAGTTAACAATTTACACAAAAAAGATTATGTCAAAAAGTTCCCCAAAATTATCATGGTGCAAAGCTCGCATAGGCGAAGATATGAATTGGTGGGTTTCGGAAATCAGTGACCCCATCCGTTGGGATATTGATGGCCTTGGTATTATCGACCCAAAGCAATTCCAGTACATCATTGATTTGATTGAGCCCTTATATGATTACGGGTTTTTGAATGAATATTTAGATAAAGCTTTTTATTCTTTTGTTATAGAAAAGATAGAAGCCGATAAGAGCGTGCACCTTAAAAGAACCACCGAGAGTATCCTTGATTGCGAAGATCAGTTCTTCGCCCTACCTGATGTCATCGATGAGGAGAAAGGCCCCTATGCAGACTTCTTAGATCATGTAACCAAGCTTCGCGTTAAGATGCTCAATGCAACTTTTGAATTCGCCCAAAAGCTAACGATTGAAGAGCTCGAAGACGACATCCGTGAAGATGAAAATAAAGATTACATGGAAGGCCGAGCCACACACTTCTTTTCCGAGATCACCGCGATACTAGAATACATTCCTGAAGGTTTTGAAGCTGAAGAAGAATCAGACGAAGACACAGGTCCTAAAAAATCGCCTGAGCCTGCCATGGAAGAAATTCCCGACATCGAAGAATCCGTAGACGACGATATCGAAGCAGACGATACTATGAAATGGGATGAGGAGGAGGAGGAAGAAGAGGATGGCCAGTCTGATAAATACGAAGAGCCGACAACGCCCCCCGAATCCTAACACAATCCTTCAGGCAATTTCCCCCTACTTCAACTGCATCAAGCAGACATATTCAGATCCATAAGGTCTTGATTTGTAGTGACGCTTCGGCGTGTAAGCATCAATCAAGTTAAAGTGCTCCTCAAAATAGGCATCAATTGCTTCCTTTTTAATTTTGAAAGGAGGTCCATCACTACTCGCACTCGCGGCCGACGCTTTCGGGTCTTCTATGAAAAATATTGCTAGAAAGAATGCCTTTGGCTTAAGCAATTGAACTAGGCAATCTACGTAAGTTTTCCTTAACTCTTTAGGAATGGCACAGAAAAAAGTATGCTCAAAAGCCCAATCGCAACTATTACTCTGATCAGGTTGCTCGGCATATTTAAAAAAGTCATAACAAAGATACGATTCCAAGGATGAGGATCGAAGTGCTTCTGCTTTTTCGATAGCGATCTGTGAAAAATCGATTCCTATGACTTCAAAATTTTTCTCAGCCCCATTTCCCCGATTACCCTCCTTAGCTGACTTAGCTAATAAGCGAACATCATGGCCGAGCCCGCATCCTAAAACCAAACCCTTACCCATTAAAGCATTCCCGCCTTTACCTAACCACTCTTCAAGAGCCGGGGAAGCGGCTCCTTTGTCCCAAGGTGTCTTATTATTGGCGTAGGCCTGATTCCAATCCTTGGACATTATTACCGAGATTGAAGGCGGATCTTATTAAGATTATGGGTGCGGCATAGGTCCATAATTTGGGCAATTAATCGAAGCTCAGTAGTTTCGTCAGCCATAATCAAAACAGGTTGTTTGGGATTGAAGTCCCCATTTAACTCAATGGCTTGACCCAACACCTGCAGATCCACCGGCTCATGGTTCAGGTAAAGATTTTCATCAGCATCAACAGATATAAGGATTTTTTCATTCAACTGATTCAAGCCAGCCGTCTTTATTTCTGGAACCGAAATATTTAAAGTTTTCTCGGACTTAAACTGCATTGTGACCAAGAAGAAAAAAAGTAGGACGGTCAAAACATCGACCAAGGGGATAATATTGATGCTCGGTTTTCTACTATGCCTTCTATTACGCATCCGTATTATGCGATTTCCTACTTAGTAAACTTTCAATAGTGAGCTTCAGCTTACTGTCTATTATGTCTATGCGCCTCTGAAAGTACGAATGCATGGCCAAGCTAGGAATCGCTACAATTAGGCCTAATATAGTCGTATTTAAGGCTAAAGCGATACCGCTAACAAAATCGCTTTGCTCAGAAAACCCACTACCTATGGAAAAAGTGCCGAATACATGGGTCAAACCATAAACCGTCCCGAGTAATCCAATCAGCGGTGCAATGCCCGTAATCACCTCCAAAATGTACAAACCTCGCTCCAATCGGCTCATCTCAAGCTGAACAAATGCTTTTAGTAATGGCTCATCTTTATAATTAGCCTCAGTCTTAAAAAATTCGACCAACCTTCCGGCTAATGATCGATTGCCGAGTTCATTGCCCTGTTGAGTATCTCCCAGTGACCCATCCAACAAGGAAACCATAAATGAGTCGGGTAAGATTACTGAATTTCTGAGCGCTAAAGCACGCTCTATTGAAATATAAATCAGCAGTACCGAGCAAAAAAGTAGAGGATAAAAGAATATACCTGTATCAGAGATAAATTCCATCACGATTTCATGTATTCTAAATTGGAGACCACTGAATTAATGGTCGCCGCCCCATCGAGTAACTCACTTAAGGTGTCATAACGGCCGTTGGTTAAACTATCTCGAGCACCTTCCTTAATAGAACATTGAACACTGACTGGACCAATCGTGACCTTGAGTGCTTCAAGATCAATACTTAAGGGCTCAGCTGGATTCAGCTCTAATTGTTCAACGATGTGTTTTCTTCCGGCATCATCCACAACAACACAGACCACACCTAAATTCGTTGAATTTCCAAAAAATATCTCGGCAAAACTACCTGCAATCACCGCATCAAATCCAGCTTTTTGAATTGATTGGGGTGCATGCTCTCGTGAGCTGCCGCAACCAAAGTTGTTACCACTGACGAGAATATTAGCACCGGCAAAACGGCTATCATTTAAATTATGCTCTTTCATTGAACCGTCTACATTTTTACGAACATCATAAAAAAGGAACTCTCCTAAGCCATCAAAAGTAATACATTTCATGAACCTAGCAGGGATAATTCGATCGGTATCAATATCGTCGCCGGCCACAAAAACTCCGGTACCTTTTACATTTAAAATAGATTGGTCACTCATAGCTTAATTAATTAATTATTGAAAACATACTCCTAGGATTCAAAGCCAAATACTTCGCGAGCATCCGCCACTTCGCCAGTCACAGCTGCTGCCGCTACCATTATGGGGCTCATCAACATAGTCCTTCCGGTAATACTTCCTTGACGGCCTTTGAAATTACGATTCGAGGAACTCGCGCACAATTGATTTCCAACTAACTTATCGGGATTCATCGCTAAACACATGGAACATCCTGCGCCGCGCCATTCGAATCCGGCTTCTTTATAAATAACATCCAAGCCTTGGGCAGCTGCAATCTTGCCGACAACCTGAGATCCTGGAACCACAATCGCCTTCACGCCCTCGGCGACTTTCTTGCCCTTAATATATTGAGCGACTTCCTGTAAGTCTGAAAGTCTTCCGTTAGTACAAGAGCCTAAAAATGCCACATCAATTTTCTTGCCTTTAATCGGTGATCCACCGTCTAAAGACATATGCTCCAATGCTTCTTGGATAGACGCTCTTTCGGACTGGGTCTCACCTGATTCGATGGTTGGAATCATTTCATCAATGCCAATACCTTGACTCGGGTTAATCCCCCAAGTAACCGTCGGTGGTATGTCACTAGCATTAATCTCTACAATGTCATCATACTGACAATCATCGTCCGAAGCGAAAGCTTTCCAGCGGATAACCGCTTCGTCAAAGGCTTCTCCTTCAGGACAATAATTGCGTCCTTTAAGATAATCAAAAGTTGTCTGATCAGGATTCACATACCCCACTCGGGCGCCACCTTCGATCGACATATTGCAGACGGTCATGCGCTCCTCCATGGTGAATCCATCGAAAATATTACCTCCGTACTCGTAAGCAAAACCTGTACCGCCATTAGTCCCGAGAATTCTTATAATATGCAGGATGACATCCTTTGAGTAAACTCCAGGTGCTAAAACACCATTCACATTAATCCGGCGAACCTTCAGTGAGTTCAGCGCAATTGTTTGGGTAGCTAGAACATCGCGTACTTGGCTAGTCCCAATACCAAAGGCTATCGCACCAAAAGCTCCGTGCGTTGAAGTATGTGAATCGCCACAAGCAATTGTTGTCCCGGGTTGTGTGATTCCTTGTTCGGGTCCGACAATATGAACGATCCCTTGGGCACCTGTATTTGTGTCAAAAAAAGTTACGTCGTTGTCTTCACAATTTTTACGCAATTCCTCAATCATTCCTTGAGCTAAACCATCACTGTAAGGTTCTGCAGATTCGTTAGTCGGAACGATATGATCAACCGTAGCAAAAGTTCTATGAGGATATTTTACGGGCAATCCCTTTTCACGCAACATCCCAAAAGCCTGCGGGCTAGTGACTTCATGAATTAAATGAGTCCCAATTAATAATTGAGTTTGCCCATTTGCTAATGTCTTAACCGAATGTGCATCCCAAACTTTCTCAAATAATGTTTTCCCCATAATACCTAAAATTTCGAATAAGACTTTAATTAGAACCGCAAAATTTCTTATCGCAAATATTAAAACAAAAAAGCCCACCGCATAGCGGTGGGCAGTAGTTAAGTAAAAAAATTAAAGTGAAGCTTTTAGACCTGCACCAACTTTGAATTTAACTGACTTTGATGCTTTGATTTGAATCTTCTCACCAGTCTGAGGGTTAACGCCTTGACGCGCCGCACGATTGGTGACTGAGAAAGTACCGAATCCAATTAATTGAACACTTTTGTCTTTCTTAATTCCTTTTTTGACGCCTTCTAATACTGCTTCAAGCGAGCGCTCTGCGGCTGCTTTTGAAGTATCTGTTCCGAGTGATTTTTGTATTTCTGCAACTAGTTCTGCTTTGTTCATAAGTGAGTAGATTTATAGTTAATGTTTATGTTAAAGCCTTAAATCACAGTGATCTGTCCGATATCGTCAATATAAATAAAGCTATAAATAAGGATTTTAAGGCAAAAAGTATGAAAAAATTAAGATTCTTCTAATTTTATCTATTTTTAAGAGGCTCTTGAATCGGAAATCTTCTTTAAAAGAGCCCCAAGCGCTGCTTCTTTGCTAATACCTTCTGTCTGCGAAATTTGATCGGCTCTTTTTAAAAGCTGCTGAGCCATAATTTCTGCTTGAGACTCACTAGCGCCTAATTTTTGAAAACTTGATTTTAAAGAATCGATCATAAGAAAGAATATTAATGGCGGTTGTTTGAAGATTCTGGCTGAGCAAATGCTTTGATTAAAGTTAAAGTATACCCTTCCAGGATTATGCCCTCTTTAAAACAATCAAGCGCCCGCACTTTAAGTAGCGCTACTGCTATCGAACTGTAAGCGCCTCCGTTTGAATTATAGACCGAGCGCAATTGCCCAATTGAGCGACCTTCGTATTCTATAGACAAGGGTAACTCTGCAGAGCCAAATACCACTTGAGCATTTGTAGAATCTACAGCTTGCTCCGAATCAGTGCGTTTATCGATAGGAGTTAAGCCTAAAATATAAAGCTGTCTTTGTGCCTTACCTAGATGATGCAGACGAGCCACAACCTCTTGCCCGAGATAACATCCTTTAGTCAGTGAAACAGCTGATGGGACAAAGCCACCTTCGGCCGCTAAATCCCCTGGTCCAATTTCTTGGGGCACTAAGGGTCTTCCTAACTCAATTCTTTTTAGGTGCATTTGATTCTCATCAATTAAATGAAGTACGGGCGAAGTGTTTAAATTTCGTGCGATCATCAATTCTAACTTTTCCGCATACCCTTTATTTAAAAAACAAAACTCCCTACTTAAGGATCCAAACCGATCACTAGTGAAAATAATACCGAACGATTGATCACAATAAGCCTTTTTAGAAGCAAGCATGTGCTCGGTTATCGCATCAACCCCAAGACATTTTATCAAACTCTCAGAACCTGCTTCATCGAGCGCAATAGAACCGAAGGATTCTAAAATGCCTATCTCCACGTCGTCGGCAATTAAATGCTTTTCGAGCATATCTTTAATTGAGGCAGCCTCTGTAAATTCACTCAGTATCCAGTAATGGTTGTCTGATAGAACAATAATATAGCTATCAGCAAGGACTCGACCTTTAATGCTGAGCCATAAGCCATAAACTGTGGACAGTGGCTCAGCCTTAGACAAATCGTTGGAAAATTGACTCTGCAAGAAGCTTTGAGCATCTTCCCCAGTGACTTCAAGGACACATCGCATTGAATATTGATATCCTTTTAATGGCTGTTCACCTGAATTCATGTAAATATAAGATTAAAGTTAAAAATAAATCACTTATGACTTGTTAGAATCTAAAGCTTAATCTATCCCCAAATAGTGAAAAAAATAACAGACATTAATATCACTTCAAAAACCCAGTTACCAACACCCGTTGAACTTTGCAGTAAAATCGAAAGAAGTAAAGAAGTAGAACAGTTTGTCGTCGAAACAAGAGCTTCTATCAATAAAATACTTTTTGGAGATGACCCAAGGCTCTTAGTCGTTGTAGGCCCCTGCTCCATCCATGATTTAGAGGCAGGCAAAGAATACGCGAAACGTCTCTCGAAATTAGCCAATGAGCTGTCCGATCGTTTGCTCATAGTTATGCGAGTTTATTTTGAAAAACCCAGGACGACCGTTGGCTGGAAAGGTCTGATTATGGATCCAAAACTCGACGGTACTTCAGACATTCCCCAAGGGCTCGAGATTGCTCGTAGATTTTTGACCGAAGTATTAGAGCTAGGACTCCCCACTGCCACCGAGTTGCTCGACCCAATAACGCCTCAGTACATTGCAGACTTAATATGCTGGTCAGCCGTTGGCGCTCGGACAACCGAAAGCCAAACACACCGCCAAATGGCCTCGGGCCTTTCGATGCCCCTTGGCTTCAAAAATGGTACCGACGGAAATCTTACCGTTGCGATCAACGCCATTCAGGCAGCCAGCCAGCCACAAACTTTTCTGGGCATTGATAATGAAGGACGCGCAAATGCACTGACCACGAATGGAAACCCTAATTGCCACATTGTTCTAAGAGGCGGTTCTAGCGGACCTAATTATTCTGCTTCTCACGTAAAGGATGCCCGAGGACAACTCATTAAGTCCGAAGTTACCCCGGCAATTATGATTGATTGTAGCCACGCTAACAGTCACAAAAACCCAGACCTACAACCTGAGGTTTTCAAGGATCTTATAAATCAAAGCATTGATGATAAAAGTATTATCGGGGCGATGCTCGAGAGTAACCTCAATGCTGGGAACCAAAAATTTCCTCAACCTAAAGAAGCTTTAAAGTACGGAGTATCAATCACTGATGGCTGCATTAATTGGGAAGATACCGAGCAACTCTTAAGGTATGCTCACGAACAACTGAAACCACTTTTTAAGTAAAACTCATACGAAATGAATAAAAAACCTATTAAGATAGCGGTCACTGGCGCAGCGGGACAAATTGGCTACGCTCTATTATTTAGGATTGCCTCAGGCTCGGTATTTGGCCCTGACCAACCCATCCAATTGAACCTTATAGAAATCCCTAATGCTGTTGATCGCTTGAACGGTGTCATCATGGAATTGGAAGACTGTGCTTTTCCTTTGCTGACCAACATTGTGGCGACAACCGATCTTAATGAAGGATTCACCGAAGTGAATTGGGCCTTACTGGTCGGCTCGGTACCTAGATCCAAGGGGATGGAAAGAAATGATTTACTGAATATTAACGGGGGTATCTTTACCTCCCAAGGTGAAGCCATCGATAAAAACGCGGCCGAGGACGTTCGAGTTCTCGTTGTGGGCAACCCCTGCAACACAAACTGCCTAATTGCCATGGAGAATGCTCCATCAATTCCTCAAGAGCGCTGGTTTGCTATGACCATGTTGGATGAAAACCGTGCCAAAGCTCAGTTGGCTCACAAATCAGGACAGCCGATTACCGCCGTCCAAAACATGACAATCTGGGGCAATCACTCGGCCACTCAATACCCTGACTTTCATTCGGCGAAGATTAACCAAAAACCTGTCAATGAAGTTATTAATAACTTAAATTGGCTAGAAAATGATTTTATACCAAGAGTCCAAAAAAGAGGCGCTGAAATTATTGCAGCTCGGGGCGCTTCTTCAGCTGCCTCTGCCGCAAATGCAATTATTAATACCCTGCAGAACATAACTAATCCAACTAAAGATGGCGATTGGTTCAGCCTTTGCCTATGTTCCGACGGCAGTTATGGAATTGACGAAGGATTGATTGCCTCTTTCCCCTGCCAGAGTGACGGGTCTAATGTGTCCATTGTTCGAGGAATTGAAATCAATGACTTCAGTCAAGATAAGATCAACCTAACTGTAGCGGAATTAAGAATGGAAAAAGAGGCAGTCCAAAAACTGCTTCCTTAATTTAAGGCACGCATATAGAAGATTTCTGCAGCCAAACCGCTATAAAGGTAGAAATCTAAAATGCTCAAAGTATAAATAGAATCTGCGCGGGCCTAATTAATTAAAAGTACTCGTCATTTGAAGGTACTCTTCTCTTAAAGGCGGCTAGTCCGCTTTACTTAACAATTGGACATTAGGTAGTGCGCTGGGACTTTTATATTGCTCTGCATATTGCTGAGCAAAAACCCTTGTGGATCCATTTAAGGCATAGGAGCTCCTTGCGTATATCAAAAAAGTCGTCGAACCTAAAAAGCAAAAAAATAAGAACGTAATTAACATGAGTTTAAGACGCTCTAAAGCTAGGTGCACTATGTAAACATTCTCCACACATTTACAATGATGCTCCAAAACAATATCCTTACTCAATGATTTTTCGCGTAGACATACTGGACAGCGCTTTTGACTTAATGAGGGGATAAACATTTTAAATACCTAAATATTTTAGGCTTAGTAAAAATAGAAAAGTGATCTATATCAGTAACTTTGACGCAAATAAATGCAATCAATTACCTTATTTTAAGCCCAAAACGGGCGAATAAGCTAAAATTATGCTAATAATATGAACTTTTTCCTTTCATAATAGAGCATTTTTTGTATTGTTTGAGGAACCCCATCTCTTAATGGCAGCTTTTACCCCTCACTTAAATAAGCTTGTTTTTATGCACAGGATGACTGTCGATAACTATAAAAGTAGTTCATCATTAGTTTTTAGAAAATTAACTAAAAACTTAAATCTTAAATTTTTTTTAAAATTTCTCAATGGGAGTGCTCTCGTATCTTGCGTTGCACGTTAACCATTGTTTAACCCAAACAAGTAAATATGGATAATATTACCAATACAATAACAGGAGTTATTAAAACCGTAACCGAACTCGGTATCGGTTTAGTTGCATTAGGTATCGTAGCTGAAATTATTTTCGGCCAAGGTGCTATTTTTGGAGCCAGCGTGGTTTCAAATCTATCTGAAATCGTCACTAGCATAGGTGGTAGTAACGGTTTCGTAGGGCTAATTGCTCTTCTTCTAATCGTAGGATTATTACGTAAATAAATAAAAAAATAACAATATAACAAATACAATTATGAATATGGATAACTTAAAATCAATGATCAGTGGCGTTAAAGGATTACTTCTTGCAGCTGCTGGACTCTTAATAATAGCACAAATTGTAATCGGTAATGCCGGTCCTGATGTCGTCGGTAACTTACAAGGTCTGCTTGACGGATTCATTGGAAGTGGCGCATCACTAGTGAGCGTAATCACAGGAATTATCGTTCTTGGATTACTATCCGACTAAGTTGGGTTTTTGATTCAACTATTTACTGGGGGGCTAATTTATTAGCTCCCCTTTTTTATGCCTAAAATTAATCTCTTATATTTTCAGAACTTCAAATCTTACCGAGCTTTTAAAGAGCTATAAAAGACTGATAAATATATATTGTAAGAGCTAAAATGCATAATCATATTCCAATTATTATGGACTCCAAATCACTTTCTAGAAAATCCTTTCTAAAAATAAGTGGCTTAGGACTCAGTACATCGCTCTTAACACCTAATATACTCGGCTCAAAATTAAAAAATCTCATGGAGCATAAAGCGCTTAACTCCCATAAAACGAAACAACCCCTCAAATTTGCCTTATGCGGATTAGGCAACTATGCACATAATTGGATTGCGCCTGCCATCGTGCAATCAGAATACGCTGAGCTAACCGCAATCATCACTGGATCACCGAACAAAGTCAGTCATTGGCAAAATAAATATTCGATCAAAGATAGCAATATCTATGATTACCAATCATTGGATCGCATTAAGGATAACCCCGATATTGACTGTGTTTATATAGCCACCCCCACGGGCAATCATGCTGAATTAACCATCCGAAGTTTTGAAGCGGGTAAACATGTTATCTGCGAGAAACCTATGGCGCCAACTGTAGCCGACTGCGATCGAATGATTAACGCCGCCAAAAAAGCGAACAAAACCCTACAAATAGGCTACAGACTTTACTGGGATCCTTTCAATATGGATCTAATGCAGGCTATGCGTGAGCTTAAGTATGGCTCACTGAAAGGAATGGAGAGCGGTTTTTCTTATGACCAAGGATCACTCACTTGGCCCGGTGATTGGCGATTAACTCAAGCGATGAATGTTGCCGGCGCCTTATATGATATCGGAGTTTATGTCGTGCAATCTGCCTTCTACTCAGCGCAGAGGCATCCGCTCAGTGTGACAGCTTCTCATTCAACCGATCGGGCGGATATTTTCAAAGAAATCCCCGAACATTGGGACTGGCAATTTGAATGGCCCAACGGCCTTAGCTCCCGACACAGTTCAAGCTATGGCAGAAGTGAGAACTATGTGAAATTAAAAACAGAAGCTGGATCACTTGCCCTTGAGCCGGCTTTTAGTTACAAGAATATAGCCGGCCATACCCCCACAGGTACGATGAACTACCCTGAAGTTTTTCAACAAAAATTACAAATCGACGGACAATCTTTAGCGATACTTGGGCAAAGCCCCAGTAGCACTCCTGGCGAGATGGGCCGGCGAGACATTCAAGCACTCACTGCCATTATGGAAGCGGCTGATACGGGTGCGTCCGTAAAATTCAATCACTTTGATTACTAACAACCTGTTCTATTGATCCTTTTATGAAATTATTTTTATGCACATTTATAATACTTTGCCATAGCTTAAGCTTTGCTCAGAAAGCACCCAATATCATCATCATATTCGCGGATGATTTAGGTTACGGTGATTTATCGTGTTACGGACATCCGACGATCCATACGCCGAATTTAGATAAGCTTGCCAGTGAAGGTCAAAAATGGACTCAGTTCTATTCGGCATCCCATATCTGCTCTCCAAGCCGGGCTGCATTGCTGACGGGTCTATATCCAGTTAGGACAGGTACGGATTCCCATGTATTTTTTGAGTGGTCGGCTCAAGGGCTTCCTCCAAGCACCACGACCCTTGCGGAAGCACTTAAGGCTAATGGCTATAAGACTGCTTGTGTGGGTAAATGGCATTTGGGGCACCTAGACGGTTACTTACCGACCGATCACGGATTTGATGAATATTTTGGGGTGCCCTATTCCAATGATATGCGCGTAGACCCTAAAATGAAAGTATCAGAAAACGTCTTGTTTCGTGAGGGCATGACACTTAAAAAAATGCGAACACGGGGTAACAAAGTCGATAATTGGGTGCCTTTATTCGAAAATAAATCTATCATTGAATATCCATGCGACCAGAAAACTTTAACCAGTCGCTATACGGAAGCCAGTATTAGCTTCATCAATCAGCATAAAGATAGTCCTTTCTTTTTATTCTTATCCCATAATATGCCCCATATACCGCTCTTTGCTTCTCAAGCTTTCGAGGGCAAGAGTAAGCGAGGGCTTTACGGGGATACTATCGAAGAGATGGATTATTCAGTCGGAGCGATACTTGCAGCGCTGAAAGATAATGGCATCGATAATAATACCCTAGTTATCTTCACATCGGATAACGGACCCGACCTAACCTACAACCAAAATGGTGGGTCAGCTGGACTTCTAAAAGGCTCAAAATTTTATGCGACCGAAGGAGGCCAAAGAGTTCCGGCAATCTTCTGGTGGCCTAATCAAATAGAACCTGGGGTTATCAGCGAGCTTGGTAGCACGCTGGATATTTTTGAGACTTGCTTGGGTATGGCTGAGATTAAGAACCCAAACTCAACGGCGCTTGATTCATTTGACTTAAGCCCCACACTCACCGAACAATCTGAAAGCCCCCGCGAAAACTTCTTTTATTTCAGCTCGAGCACTCCGCCCAGAGGCACGATTTATGCGGTGCGTCAAGGGAGCTGGAAGGCGCACTTTTACACCAGTGGCATTCCACATTACGAGCCTAGCGCGGTGACTCAGAATGACCCGGTACTGCTCTATAATTTGGATCAAGACCCAGGAGAAAACTACAATTTATCCGACCAGTATCCAGAAATCACCGAAAGGCTCCAAAAGCTCTCTCATGAATTTGAAGCATCCATCCACCTAGGACCTAATCAATTTCTTAAGAAAATCTCAGAACAAGTCCGCCCGGAATGGGCTCAGTAAAAACCACGCTAATTAATATTGATTCTGATGTACTATATAATTTGTACATCGTGAAATTTGACTTACATTGACGCCATGGATCTAACCACCATAGCTCACAAAAATTCTGCTACTTTCATGCGGTATCGGGTTTTTTTTAGAGCCCGATATTACTACCCCATCTTCACTTTATTATTTTTGGACTTTGGGTTGACCCTATCGCAATTTGCGATCCTCAACTCTGTTTGGGCACTGACCATTGTTATATTTGAAATTCCCTTAGGCGGTCTTGCCGACACAATTGGTCGTCGTAAAATCATTATTTTATCCGCAATACTGCTGAATCTCGAGTTACTTGTCTGGCTTTTTGCCCCAATAAATGGAGGTGATGCCCTATTCACATTTT
>CAJWRZ010000010.1 GCA_913045955.1 uncultured Puniceicoccaceae bacterium | reverse complement strand
CTCCATAGAGACTTTGGTCAATTGCCCAGCCTGCATATGAGGAGGTGTCAGGTATATTGTTTAAAATAGTTTGTCGGTATTGGGATATTCGAACGAAGTAATTAGTATCTTGCGAAGAGTTAGATTGGGCAAAGGTTGAACTTGAAGAAATAGAGACTGCAGTTGGGATACCGGCTAATTTCCAAGTACCTGAATCAAATAGAAAAAATCCACCACCTGAATCATAGTAGGAGAATGCGGCTTCATTGCTACCTTGATTAGAATTTAAGCGAGTAAGAAAGTATTGGTAAGTATTACCACTTATATCAGCGATACCAGTATTTTCAATACGATTAGTCCCCCAACGTTTGACAATGGTAGTTCCATCTCCCCAATTCCAAGTGCGGGTAGCGTTAGTTTCATTCGCTTGGTTAGGTTCTCTGCCGAAGCCCCAACCAATTAGGGTACCGGTTTTGAAGTTCTCATTATTTGAACTGTATAATTGAGTTTCAGGAAGGTTTGGGTTTTCAATGAGTTTGAATAAGACTAAATCGGCAGTGCCGATTTGGATGGGTAAGAAATTAAGGTCGATGGCCCAATAGGTGATACCGTCAAAAGTAACAAAGTTTTGCCTTGGCGTTTGGTTATCGTAAAGTACATGTTCTGCAGTTAGCAGATACTTACCCTTTATATGTACGGCTGAACCAACGATACCTGAGCCATTTGCATTGGAGATTTTCGCGACAGAATTAAAAACAGCTCCTCGTTCAATATCGGGGGTGGTTAAATTAGCGTTATTGTCTCCGCTATAAAGAATAACAGCGGAAGCCGTGCTAGATAAAACAATGCTCGCGGATAAAAGGCAGAGCACTTTTTTTGCAGTGTCTGTTATTTTTGATGGAATATAATTAATGGGGTTTACCTTAAAGTGAAGTTTTGATAATCATTGTCTCAATAATTCTACTGTTGATGCGACTATCGGAGGCGAATAAAAAAAGACTTTATCGTCTCTGAGCTAGCATATAAAGGAGCCAGCCAAGACTAGAAACAAAGGCAGCTACATAGGTGAATGCCGCGGCATCGAGGGTTTCATTAACCCCTTTAATTTCATCGGAATCAATGATACCCAGTCCTACGAGTTGCTTTTTTGCCCGAACACTCGCGTCGAATTCGACGGGTAAGGTCACTAATTGAAATACTGTCAGTACTAAATAAATGATGATCCCAAGGTTAATCAACATTGGCCCGAGGCCGAAGAAGAAACCACCAAACATCACCGCGGGTAACAACTGTGAAGATAAATTTGTAATGGGGACAAGTGCCATTCTTAAGTTCAAGGGAGCGTAAGCTTGCTTGTGCTGGATTGCATGTCCTGCTTCGTGAGCTGCCACCCCGAGTGCGGCAAGACTCTTGCCACGGTAGTTTGCTTGGCTTAAGGCTAAACGTTTGTGGGTCGGGTCATAATGGTCGCTGAGCTCGCCTTGGCATTGCACAATTTCTACATCATGAATCCCTGCACTTCTCATAACAGCTTGAGCTGCTTCTCGGCCAGTGATGCCACCTCTAGATTGGATTTTGCAATTTTTATTATACGCACTTTTGATTCTCATTTGTGCGTATAGACCGACTGCAATCGGAATAATGATTAAAATCAAAAAGTTCATACTTCTTAGGATGCGGTAAATTTAGTTTTTTTCAAATATAATCCTCTTAAAATCTTATTTTTGGCTGACATATTAATAAGACTTGTTATTGTAATTTAATGAAAATTTTTATTTTAATAACCATCCTATTAATTACATTTTTTGGAATAAGTAAATTAGCGGATCTCGGTGCCGATAAGGTCATTTCAGATGAATCTAAACAAAGCTTGAATTGGCATATTGATTTTGAGAAAGCCAAAGAAGCTTCTCAAGCATCAGGTAGGCCCATCTTAATGGACTTCACGGGTTCAGACTGGTGTGGCTGGTGCATAAAATTGAAAGATGAAGTGTTCAATAAAGCTGAATTTATCGATCACGCTAGCGAGCAATTTGTCCTAATGGAAGTTGATTTCCCAAGATCAAAAGGTCAGCAAGACGCTGGGACTATCGCCCAAAATAATGCCTTGAAGGATCGCTATAGAGTTCGAGGGTTTCCAACCATCATTCTAGTTAATGCTCAAGGGGTAGAGATCGCTAGAACCGGCTATCAAAGAGGCGGACCAAGTAATTATATCAAGCATTTAGAGGATTTATTAGGCTCTAACTAACTAACTAAGCCTTATAATAAGCCTATTATCTAGACTAGGTTAAAGGATATTAAGGAGGCTAAAGTAGATCGCCTTATTTCTTTTCAGCTTTGGCAATCTTACGGCGAATATTCGCATCAAGAATACGCTTACGCATCCGAAGGAAATTCGGCGTTGCTTCTACCAGTTCGTCAGATCCGATATATTCAATCGCTCTTTCAAGAGAGAATTTCTGCGGAGGTGCTAATTGAATCCCTTTGTCCGAACCGGAGGCCCGCATATTATCTAATTGCTTAGCTTTAGTTGGGTTCACTGGCAGGTCTTCCTTGCGAGGATTTTCTCCAACAACTTGACCTGCATAAATTTCTTCGCCGGGTGCGATGAAGAGTTTCCCGCGATTTTGAATCATATCCAAAGCGTAAGGCATGGATTTGCCTTGGTCCATACTGACTAGAGTCCCAGTCAAGCGAGTGTTGATTTCACCACAATACGGGCGGTATTCTAGGAATGAATGACTGATCACTCCATGACCTGAGGTTAAAGTAGTCACATCACTTTCCAGGCCAATAATACCTCGAGTTGGGGCTTCAGCCTCAACCGTGACTCCAGCGTTATGATGCTCCAAATTAGTGACTTTCGCTTTCCTCTTAGAAAGATTCTCCATGACCCCACCTAAATGTTCTTCCGCGACCTCAACCCATATTTGTTCAAAGGGTTCACAGCGTTTACCATCAATTTCTTTATAAAGAACGGTAGGGCGTGAGACTAGGAGCTCGAAACCTTCACGGCGCATGGTTTCTACTAACACCGCAATCTGCATCGCACCTCGGGCATTGACCAAAAAGCGAGTTCCATCTTGGGTGTCTTCTAAGGAAATGGATATATTGGACTGCATTTCTCGGTCGAGACGATCCTTGATCTGCCTAGAGGTGACTTTTTTACCATCACGACCGGCCAGTGGTCCGTTGTTAACCGAAAATTCCATTTGAACAGTCGCCGGATCGATTTCTACAAATGGTAGGGCTTCCGCTTTTTCATCGGCGCTCAAGGTGTCTCCAATATCGATCGACTCAAAACCAGCTAAGCCTACAATATCACCAGCGTAAGCGATATCGATGTCATCGGTTTTTAAACCAGAGAAAGTTTTCATCTTAGTGATTTTTACGCGTTCTCTTTTTCCATCTTTTCGCAGAGCAAAAATGCCTTGTCCTTGCTTTATTTCTCCGGAAATAATTCTCCCAATAGCCATTCTTCCAACGTAATCATCCCAATCAATATTCGAAACCAGCATTCTAAAATCGCCATCTTCGATGGTAGGAGGGGGGATCCTGTCGATGACAGTTTCAAAGAGCGCGCTCATATCCTCTCTGGGTCCGTTAATCTCGCGGTCAGCAAAGCCATTTTTTGCGGAGGCATACAAGAAAGGAGCGTTGAATTGATCATCATCCGCTTCAAGGTCTAAGAATAATTCGAGCACCTTATCATGAACCCAATCGCAACGTGCAGTTTCCCGGTCAATCTTGTTGACGACACAAATAGTTTTTAATTTTTGATTGAGGGCTTTCTTCAGTACCCAGCGAGTTTGAGCTTGGGGTCCACCCACTGCATCGGTCAGCAATAATACACCATCGACCATTTTCATAACGCGTTCTACTTCTGCACCAAAGTCTGCGTGCCCTGGGGTATCAACAATGTTGATTGTATAAATTTCTTTAGTCTTAGGGTCTTCCCATTTAATCGCGGTATTTTTGGCTTTAATGGTGATGCCTTTTTCTCTTTCAAGGTCCATAGAATCCATCATCCGTTCATCGGTTGATTGGTTCTCTCTAAAGGTGCCGCTTTGTTTTAATAAACAATCCACTAAGGTTGTTTTTCCGTGATCAACGTGGGCGATTATAGCAATATTTCTAATTAATTCAGCATTCATAGACTCAAAGAGTTATTTTTTACAAACTGTTCAAATGAATGAATTTGAATAAGTAGCAAGATATTTGATCAAAAATCTAGACGCTGTATTCCTTGCTTGGAACAGGATCAAGGACTTTAGCTTCGGGCATCGCTTCTTGCAAACTCTCAAAAAACCATTTTCGGGCTTCTGAGTCACCATGGTTTAAGATGATATTTTTCGCCTTAGAGCTGATGGCATAATCAAGTAAAGCTTCTCGGTCAGCGTGGCCACTGAGATCAAATCTTTCAATACTAGCCCGTATCGGGGATAAGTAATCGTAAGCTTCAAAATAAAAGTTTTTTTCATGCTGCTGATGCGCTTCGAGTAATTTCCCCCCAGAGGTATCCGGGTCACAGTATCCTACAAAGCATAAGCCATTATCTTCATGAGGCAACAGGCTCGCCGCAACTTTGTATGAGGGCGTATAATCAACCATCATACCGCTGCTCATTATGTAGATGCCTTTATTTTTTATATTTCGGCCGGGTTTGAGTTTTGGGTCAGGGGCTTTGATCCCAAGCTCATCTAAGATTTTTAAATTAAAATCAATTAATCCGGTTCTTTGATTTATTTTATCAAAGTAGTTACAGATATCTATTCCCAGTCCAGTTGAATATACGGGGGCTCTTTTCAGCGTACCGTCATCCATCGACTCCTGAAGGATTTTGAAAATTTCCTGCATTCTACCGAGCGCAAAAACTGGGATTAGGCAGGTGCCTTTTCGTTCAAGTATTTGATTAATACTTTCAATCAAGCGGTGCACCTCAGTTCGCCGATTGCTAGCATCCTCGCGTTGAGTGGTACCCCGAGTAGTCTCAAGAAAGAGCGTATCAATCTCGCCTTTAGGCAGCTGAGCTCCCGGTAGCGTTCTTTGTGCTTCAAATAAGACATCTCCACTAAATACAATGCGTTTGCCTTGGTGAATGATTTCTACTGCACAAGCCCCCGCTACATGGCCAGCGGGATGGAGTATAACTTCCAGGGCATCACCATTTTTATTAAAGAGCCTAGATTTACCGAATGCTAGACCAAGTAGCTTCTTTCTAACGTGGTCAACGTCCCGGTGTAAGTAGAGCGGGTACTCCGATAAGCCTAATTCCTCGCCTTGGCGTTTCATGACATTGATCGAGTTCCTGAGCATTCTAGGGGCTAAGGAAAGGTTCGGAACCGTTGTGATGATCGGAGCTTCGGGATGATTCCTTGCGCTTATTGGGAGGGATCCGATATGATCGAGATGACAGTGGGTCAGGAAGATGAAATCGATCGATTCATCTTTAATGGCATTGTAGTCGGGGAGTGCTTCGTTTCCATTTTTCTTGGGGTGAAGACCACTGTCAATTAGCAGATTGAAGGCTCCAATTTTTACAAAAGTAGCGTTTGAGCCAATTTCACCAAATTTATTTAAATCTAAAAACTGCATTGAATCTTTCTATTTCGGATAGTCTGTTAGGGTTAGAGTATTATTTTAAGCTGAGTGTTAGATGCTCCGGCGAAAAATATTTATTTACGGTGTCGATGCTCATTATGACTTGCAATCATGATTTTATTTTTGATGGTTTACATCATACTAATTATAACAACTGTAGGGGCATGTTAATTTTTATTATATGAGTGATTTTTTAAAGCATGAGTGCGGTATAGCGATGGTTCGTCTTTTGAAACCATTAAGCTACTACAAAGAAAAATATGGTACGGCGCTTTATGGTTTTAATAAGCTTTTCCTGCTTATGGAAAAGCAACACAATCGCGGTCAAGACGGCTCAGGGGTTGGGTGCATTAAATTAGACGCTCCAGTGGGTCAGCCCTATATTTTCCGTGAAAGGAGTATAGAAACCAATTCATTAGCTAGAATTTTCAAGCAATTACTCGGTGATTATGATAGTAAAGTAGAAAAAGGAGCGATCTTCCCAGAGTTTCCCAGCTCAGTTAAAGAGAATTTTAGTTTTGGTGGAGAAATCTTACTTGGTCATCTACGTTACGGTACTTCCGGAGTATATTCCTCAAAGAACTGCCATCCCTTTGTTCGTCAGTCTAATTGGCCAACCAAGAGTCTTATGTTAGCGGGCAATTTCACCATAACCAATGAAAAAGAGATTAATCAGCAGCTGATTGACCGCGGGCAACATCCTGTTTTTGGTACAGACACTCAGGCGGTCTTAGAAGAGATTGGCTTTCATTTAGACGAGGCTCACGATTCAATTTATCGAAAGATGCACAAAGATAATGTAGCAGGTGAAGATATCCCAAGCATTATCAGTAAAGAATTAGACCCAATTCGTATTATTAAAGCTTCGGCTCAAAATTGGGATGGGGGTTATACAATCGCGGGAATCATCGGCAATGGGGATAGCTTTGTTATGCGAGACCCCAACGGGATCCGTCCTTGTTTTTATATATGCAATGATGAGATTGTCGCCTTCGCTTCAGAGCGTGTGGCTTTAATGACCATTTTTGACAAAGAGGCATCTGACATAAAGGAACTCGAGCCTGGAACCGCAATGGTCGTCAAAAAAGACGGCACCGTATACTCAGATCGGTTTATTCAGACAAAGCCGAGGCACTCATGCTCATTTGAAAGAATTTATTTTTCTCGAGGTAATGACCCAGAGATTTACCAAGAAAGAAAAGCCTTGGGTGCAGCCCTTAAAGACCAAGTGGTGCAGTCAATCGGCAATGATTTCGGCCGAAGTGTTTTCAGCTTTGTGCCCAATACAGCGGAAATCGCTTATTACGGATTGTTGGAATCCTTAAGGTTGCATCGCCGTGGCGAAGTCAAAGCAGCGCTGATGGAAGCCCATAAGAACGGTAAGCTCGATGAAGCTTTAATCGATGAATTGATTATGGGCAATTGGCCAAGAGGTGAGAAGATTGCTCATAAAGATATTAAGCTGAGGACTTTTATAGCCCAAGAAAAGGGGCGTAGCCAACTCGTTTCACATGTCTATGACATTACCTATGGCGTGGTTAAAGAAGAGGACTGCTTGGTGGTGATTGATGATTCTATTGTCCGTGGAACTACGCTAAAGGAATCCATTCTTAAGATTCTAAGTCGTACGAATCCAAAGAAGATTATTATCGCTTCAACTGCGCCGCAGATAAGATACCCAGATTGTTATGGTATTGATATGTCTGAGCTATCCAAATTTATCGCTTTCAAGGCAGTGGTTGCTTTGGTTAAAGATGACAATGCTATGGAGCTCCTGAAAGATATTTATAAGCAATGTTTAGAGCAAAAAGATAAACCGTCAGCTGAGATGAAGAATTATGTTAAGCAAATATACGATCGCTACACAGATGCTAAAATAGCGCAAAAAATAGCGGAGTTAGTTTATCCAAAAACTGTTTCTTGGGCCGGTGAATTAGAGATTTTATATTTAGAAGTCGATAAAATGAAAGCGGCTCTAAAAGGCCATGATGGCGATTGGTACTTTACTGGAGAATACCCCACAAGTGGAGGATTATCCGTTTTAAACAAAGCTTACATCAATTTTTATGAAAATAAAGATGGCCGAGCTTACTAATTTTTTTCCTTAAAAATTTAATATTCTATGCAACGATTAGCGTTAATTTCTGTCAGCGATAAGTCAGGTCTAGTTCCATTTGCTAAGCAATTGGTTGAAGTCCATGGCTATAAATTATTATCAACCGGAGGTACAGCCAAGCTTCTAGAGAGCAACGGGATTCCTACGACCGAGGTCAGTGAATACACTGGATTTCCTGAAATGATGGAAGGGCGAGTGAAGACTTTGCACCCTAAAATTCACGGAGGTCTGCTCGCTCGCAGAGATAAAGAAGCGCATTTAGAATCCGCGAAATCCCACGCCATAGAACTGATTGATCTTGTGGTGGTGAATTTATATCCATTCGAAGCGACGGTGGCTAAACCTGATGTGAGCTACGAATTAGCTATTGAGAATATCGATATTGGCGGTCCATCCATGCTCAGAAGTGCGGCAAAAAATCATGCCTCAGTCAGCGTCATTGTTGAAGAAGTCGATTATGATCGCTACCTTGAGGTGATCGATCACGAAGCTCAGTTGCTTGATTTTAGAAAACGCTTAGCCCTGAAAGTTTTTCAGCGAACTTCGGCTTATGATGGAGCGATAGCTCAATATTTAGAAGGTCAATTAGCAGAATCAAAATCCGATGAAGTTCCTGATTTAAATGCGATATCAGGAATCCCGGGGACGCTCGATCTTTCAATGAAGCAAGCTAAGGTCTTACGCTATGGCGAAAATCCGCACCAGAAAGCAGCGCTTTACGGAGATTTCTTTAATTGTTTCGATCAATTACAAGGTAAAGAATTAAGTTTCAACAACATCATCGATATCACGGCAGCCACTTATTTGATCGGCGAGTTTCAGAAGCCAACTGTGGCAATCTTGAAGCATACAAATCCATGTGGTATCTCAAGTGATGAAGATTTGGTTAAAGCCTGGGAGAAAGCTTTTGCAACAGATCAGCAAGCACCCTTTGGCGGAATCATAGTGGTCAATCAAACTATTGATGAAGCATTTGCTCAAGCTGTCTCGAATATATTCTGTGAAGTCATTATTGCACCGTTGTTCACCGACGAAGCTTTGAAGATCTTTGGTAAGAAAAAGAACTTAAGACTGATGACAATCAAGGCTACTTTGCCCGCAGATTCATTGATGGAAGTTCGCTCAGTTATCGGTGGGGTCTTGATGCAAGATCGAGATATGGCTACTTCTAAAATAAGCGATTGGGAAGTCGTGAGTAAACGTCAGCCAAGCGATCAAGAAATGCGCTCAATGATCTTCGGATGGAAAGTCGTTAAACACGTTAAATCCAACGCAATTGTATACGCGGGTGATGAAACAACGATTGGCGTGGGTGCTGGTCAAATGTCACGCGTCGATAGCTCCAAAATCGCCGTATGGAAAGCGGGAGAAGCTGGGCTTGATTTGAAAGGATCAGCGGTATGCTCGGATGCTTTTTTCCCATTTGCGGATGGTTTGATCGCGGCGGCTGAAGCTGGGGCCACCGCGGTAATCCAGCCAGGTGGTTCTGTTCGAGACGCCGAAGTGATTGAGGCTGCGGATGCCCGGGGGATGACCATGATCTTTACGGGGCGCCGCCATTTTAAGCATTAAGGTTTTATTTTAAGTTTTGGTGTTCTAAAGAGAGCGTAAATATTTTTAGAAGTTAGGCACTCTATGAATCTCCTGATCTATCCAAATCTAGAACTTAGCCCTCAAGAGCATATGGCTTTTGATGAGTGGATGCTTTTGCAGTCCAGTAAAGGGGGATCATTAGGTTTGAGGGTTTATCGCATGGAGAACACCTATTCATTTGGAAGAAATCAGAAATTTACTGAGCTTGAAGGGCATTTCTTAAGGCATTCAGATCAGGAGCCTCAATGGGTGCGAAGGCCCACCGGTGGGGGAACCGTCTGCCATTCGAGCGATATCATTTATGCGCTGAGCATCCCTCGCGAACATGATTTATGCAGCCTAAAGATTTTAGACCTTTATAAGGTCTTACATGAGAGTGTCTCTGAGGCTCTTTGTAGTTCAGGGATTAATACGATTCTTAATAACCAAAAAAGTCCTTCAAATCCTAAATTTTGCTTTGAGTCACCGAACCAGTTTGACCTAATGAAAGCACAGACATTAGAAAAAGTGGGTGGGTCAGCCCTTAAAAAATCCCAAGACGGCATTTTAATTCAAGGAAGTTTAGAATGTGGGTTGAATAAAGAGGATTTTTTACAATTATTTGTAGATCAATTAACCCAAAAATATGATTTAAATGACTCACACTACAGCGAACCTAAACATCTTGATTGCCCTAATTGGCATTCCTTATGTGAGCGCTACAAAAGTGAAGCCTGGAAATTAAAAATATGAGCCGCCTATCATGAGTCACCTATCGCCACTGAATGATTATCATAAAGAACTTGGAGCTTGTTTTACAGACTTCTCTGGATGGCAGATGCCCCTTCATTACGGAAGTATCTTAAAGGAACATATGCAGGTCAGAGAATCCGTAGGAATCTTTGATATCAGTCATATGGGCTCAATTTTTGTTTCAGGAGCTGAGGCTGAGCGGTGGCTCAGTGAGGTGCTCGCCAATGATGCATGTTCTTTAGAAACCTTGCAGGCCCATTACACTTTCTTGCTCAATTCTGACGGCGGTGTTATCGATGACTTAATCATATACCGTATCACGGATGAGACTTTCCTCTTGGTGCCGAATGCTTCAGGAGTTCAGGCGGTAGCGGAGCATTTAACCAAGCACCTTCCTGAAGCGGGCGTTAAGCTTGAAAATAGAAGTGGCTCGGTGGTCTCAATCGCAGTTCAAGGAAAGCAATCTGTTGATTTGGTGGGTTCTCTTTGGCCAGAAACTCAGTCTTTAAAAAAGAATCAGTTGATCGCCATAGAAGGATCATTGGACGCTATTATAATTGCCCGAACTGGCTATACCGGGAGCGAAGGTTTTGAGATCTTTACGAATATTGAACAGGGCCGCGCTATCTGGCAGCAGTTACTCAGTGATCCATCGGCTCAATATAAATGTAAGCCTTGCGGGCTGGGTAGCCGAGACACCTTGAGAATCGAAGCGGGTTATCCTCTTTACGGGCATGAGCTGAATCAATCCTTAACTCCCATTCAAGCGGGCTTAGGGTTTTTTGTTAAAAACACTTTAAAAAGCACCTTAAAAGAAGCCTTACCCGAAAATCTGCCTAGAATTGCTTACTACAAGATATTAGCTAAGACACCGCCGCCAAGAGGAGGCTATGAAATTTATGAGGGGGAGACACTGATTGGCAGTATCACGAGTGGTTGCCTCTCGCCAATGACGGGTGAAGGCATTGGTTTTGCCTTAGTGAATTCTAAAATATGCCTCAATGATCCAGAAAAATATATTATTTTAATAAGAAATAAGAAATATCCTTTGAAGTTTATTAAAAGAGGTATTATCTAAACCCTAAATTATATTATGTTAGAACCAAAAGATTTAAAATTTGCTAAAACCCATGAGTGGTTATCCCTAGAAGGTGATTTAATCACAGTGGGAATCAGTGATCACGCTCAAGATTTACTTGGCGATATTGTATTTATCGAATTGCCCGAAATAGGTCTCAAGGTGAGCCTCAATGATCCGATCGCTGTCGTCGAAAGCGTAAAGGCTGCTTCAGATATCTATGCCCCACTTGAGGGGACCGTTGAAGCGATTAACGAAGCTCTAGATGCAGAACCTACTTTGGTGAATTCCGAGCCTTACGGTGGAGGATGGTTATTTAAAATCCGCCTAGCTTCGACTGATCCAGCAAGTGATCATTTGGTTGATTTTGAAACCTACAAAAATGATTTCGTTGAATAATTGAAATGACGGCATTTGTAGATCGACACATAGGACCTTCAAAAGAAGAGATTAAACGGATGTTAGACTATGTGGGTTACGACTCACTGAACAGCCTAACGGATTCACTGATCCCCGAGAATATTCGTTTCAATCAAGCCTTATCCGTACCATCCGCACTCTCAGAATCTGAGGCAACCGAGCGCCTGCAAGGAATCGCTTCAAAGAATAAAGGATTTAAAAGTTTAATCGGGCAGGGGTACTATGGGACAATCACACCCTTGGTCATTCAAAGAAATGTGCTAGAAAATCCAGGATGGTATTCGGGCTATACTCCATATCAGGCAGAAATTTCTCAAGGACGTTTAGAAGCTTTGTTTAATTTCCAAACGATGGTTTCCGATTTAACCGGCCTCCCTATTGCAAATGCCTCATTACTCGATGAAGCAACCGCGGTGGCTGAAGCAATAATGCTCTGTCACCGGGCCAAGCGAGGCGCGCTCAGTGAAGTCTTTCTCTCAGATAAATGTCATCCCCAAACCCTAGCTATCTGTAAATCAAGGGCTGAGTTGCTTGGTTGGAAATTAGTGGTCGGTGACTGGAAGACCTACGAGCCCAATGAGCAAAGCTTTGCGAGTGTCATACAATACCCAGACACCGAAGGACTCGTTGAGGACTTTAAAGAATTCGCCGAAAAAATGCATGCAAAAGGCGTACTTGTTGTAGTGGCCAGTGATTTACTTGCATTGACTTTATTTGTAGAGCCAGGCGCTTGGGGCGCTGATGTAGTTGTTGGTAATACCCAAAGATTTGGATGTCCTATGGGCTATGGCGGACCACACGCTGCCTTTTTTGCGACAAAGGAAACCTACAAACGTTTGGTGCCCGGGAGGATCGTCGGTCGCTCTAAAGATAGTTCAGGTCAAGACGCATTGCGCTTAGCCCTACAAACCCGCGAGCAACATATCCGCCGCGAAAAAGCCACGAGTAATATTTGTACAGCTCAGGTACTGCCTGCGGTCATTGCCTCAATGTATGCCCTCTATCATGGTCCGGAAAATATTCGAGCAATGGCTGAAAGAATCAAAGCGATCACTGATTATCTTTTAAATCTTATTAAAGACGCTGAAGGGCTTAAAGGAACTGACGGCTTCGTGCTCGAAGCAGGTGTGCGTTTTGATACAATTAAAATATCAGCTTCAAAGTCTTATATAGAGTCGCTCAAACAAAAAGCGGAAAGTGAAAAAGTAAACCTCCGGTATTATTCAAATACAGAAGTAGGTTTCTCAATTGATGAAACAGTGGATGCTGCAACCGTACAGTCACTCGGGAGGATTTTTGAGATAGACGTTTCAGATTTTGGAGCCAAAGGATTTGATTACGAAGAAGCACCTTTGCTCAAAAGGCTCAGTCCATTTCTCACACACCCAATTTTCAATCAGCACCATAGTGAGCTGGAGATCACTCGCTATATTTATGCTTTAGCCAAAAAAGATATCACCTTAGCGGACTCGATGATTCCACTAGGTTCTTGCACAATGAAGTTGAATTCATCGAGTGAGTTAGAGCCGATTTCGTGGCCTGATTTCAACCAGTTACATCCTTATGTGCCTAAAGACCAGTCTGAAGGCTACGACCTCTTGACCGGCGAGCTCAGCGATTGGTTAGCCGATATAACCGGCTTTAAAGCGGTATCACTGCAACCTAACTCAGGAGCTTCTGGTGAATATGCGGGCTTAGTTGCGATCCGAAGTTATCACGAAAGTAGGGGCGATTCAGCTCGGAATATTTGCTTAATTCCGGAGAGTGCGCACGGTACGAACCCCGCCAGTTCTTCTTTAGCCGGATTTGATGTCATCGTAATCCAATGTGCCGATGGGTGTGTTGATTTAAATGATTTGAAAGAAAAAGCTGAACGTTACAAAGAGCATTTGGGCGCTTTTATGTTAACGTATCCTTCAACTTACGGGATCTACGAATCTCAGGTTCGGGAAATTTGTGAGATTGTTCACAGCTTTGGTGGGCAAGTTTATTTGGATGGTGCTAATATGAATGCGATGGTCGGCTTGTGTCGTCCTGGTGATTTTGGTGCAGATGTGTGTCATTTGAATCTTCATAAGACATTCTGTATTCCCCATGGGGGTGGCGGACCTGGTTCTGGACCGATCGGAGTTGCGGAACATTTAGTACCTTTTCTTCCGTCAGATCCTTCTGATCCTTCAGATCCGTTGGGCCTATCAGGTGATCCGTCTAAATTTCAAAGACCCGTCTCTGCCGCTAATTTCGGAAGTGCTTCAATCCTACCCATTCCTTGGATGTATATTCAAACAATGGGTGGCGCGGGTCTTAAAAAAGCCTCACAGGTCGCCATTTTGAATGCTAATTATATTTTGAAGCGTCTAAGTGAGCATTATGACATCTTATATAAAGGGCCAACAGGCTTAGTCGCTCATGAAGGTATTATCGACTTGAGACCTTTTAAGAAGAGTGTCGGCATTGACGTAAATGATATTTGTAAGCGCTTGATCGATTATGGTTTTCACGCTCCAACAATGTCTTGGCCGGTGATTGGTACGATCATGATTGAACCTACTGAGAGTGAGAGTATCCAAGAACTAGATCGCTTTATCGATGCAATGATTGCGATTCGCCAAGAAATTAAGGCAATAGAATCTGAGGCAGTCAGCTCTGAAACAAATGTTCTAAAATTTGCACCCTTCACCATCTCAATGGTTACGATTGATGATTGGCCTTATCCATTTACGAGAAGAGAAGCAGCTTGGCCCAATGGCTTAGACAAAGATAAAAAATTCTGGCCGCCGGTTTCTCGTATCGATAATGCACTCGGTGATCGTAATTTGATCTGCAGTTGCCCGCCAGTTGAAGAAGCGAATAACCAAAAATTCAATTTCTAAAAACTCCTTATAATTCCTATGAAATTTGACGCGCTCGAAATGTTGGAAAAATACATTCGTTTCCCTTCAGTCTCCACGGATCCGAGTTTTAAGGATGGTATGGATGGAGCCCGAGATTTTGCTTCTCAGCTTCTTGAGTCTATTGGTTTTTCGGTTGAGATTGTCACGACGCAGTGCCACCCAATTATTTTTGCTGAGCGAATCATGGATGATTCTTACCCGCACGTAGTTTTATATGGGCATTATGATGTGCAGCCCGCCGACCCCTTGGAGCTTTGGGACAGTTCTGCTTTTGAGCCAGTTATACGAGAAGGTCGTATTTATGGAAGGGGCACTGCAGATAATAAAGGTCCGACGATGGTGCACATAGCTGCTTTACACCAAGCACTTAAAGAAGATCCTGATCTGCCCTTAAACATCACCTACGTGATTGAAGGCGAAGAAGAAATGGGCAGTCCGAGCATGCCGAGTTTTTTTGACCGCTATGCAGAACGCCTTTCCAAAGCAGACTATATGCTTGTTTCTGATACTGGAAGCCCCAGCACCGAACAGCTTGTGATCACAACCGCGCTTAGAGGTCTTGTAGAACTTGAGATTAAGCTTAAGGGGCCAAAGAGTGATTTGCATTCAGGCATTTATGGTGGCGCCGTTCACAACCCACTTAACGCTTTATCTGAGATTCTAGCATCGCTGCATAATCTGGATGGCAGTGTTAATGTAGAAGGCTTTTACGACGGGGTGTCTAAGATCGAAGCTTGGGAGCGTGATGAATTAAAGCAATACCCGCAGAATGTTGAACAATTTCAAGCAATGCTGGAAGTGCCTGGCTTATATTCACCGAGAGGTTTTTCACCCTTAGAGGCTGTCCGATTTGAACCTACTTTAGAGATTAATGGCATGGGTGGGGGCTATCAAGGGCAGGGTACTAAGACAATTATTCCAAGTGAAGCCTTCGCTAAAATTACATGTCGACTTGTCGCGGGTCAAAAGGGGGACGATATCCAAGATAAAGTCGTTCAAGCAATTGAGGCTCGTTGCCCTGAGGCTGTGTCTCTAGAAGTGCGCCGAGGCTGCTTCGCCAATGCTTATTGTGTGGTTCCCCCGCATAAGTCGGAATCTTCAGACAATACTTCGAGCGCTTTGGCTGAGGTTTTTAAAATTACGGATGTCGCTATTTCGGGGAACTTTGGCAAAGGCCCACTTTATTTAAGAGAAGGAGGCAGTATCCCCGTCATTGCAGATTTTAAAAATCGCGCAGGATTAGACGCGGTAATGATCGGCTTATTCACACCAAAAGACAATTTACATGCACCGAATGAAAGTTTCGATATAGGTTTAATGAATCGAGCAATTGCAACCTTCACTGAGATTTTTAAATCAATCTCAAAAAAACCTTAGCGCCTTTTTCTTAACTTACTTTACTTGAGCAGAATGAGGTCAGCTCTCCTATCTTTGCTGGCTCTTGATTTTGTTAAGCCAACTTCAGCTTCGAGGCTTCCTTTGGGGACTGTTTTAATCCGACTTGAGTCTATGCCTAAATCTTGAAGATAAACCGATACGCTGTTAGCTCTGCGATCGCTGAGTTGTAAATTATAATCTTCGGTTCCGTACCAATCGCAACGGCCTTCAATGAGTAAATCGTATTCAGGATTGTTGATTAGGTATTTTGCGGAGGCTTGAAGTGTAGCTCTTTGAGAGGCTTCTACCGCAGTTGAATCAAAGCTAAAATAAGTAGGTTTTAAAGTGCCGGTCAGCATTTTCTTACCATCGAAATAGCCTTCATCTTGTTTGCCGTATTGTCCGTTATTCTGGCCATCTCTTTGCGTTAATCCAAAATCATCATTGCCGAGTACTATAAAACTGCCATTTACAGAATTTGAGGATGAATCTGAAGGGGTGGGCGGCTGATAAGGACCCATGCAAGAGGAAAGAAGAATAATGACTAAGCTGGAGAGGAGGAATGTGAATTTTATACCGAACATAGTATTTTTTTATGTAGTTTGTATTTGTCCCGCAATCCTTTTCTATTAAAAATATTCCCATCTAGTGAATACATCTTATAAACTTATACTTTTTGACAATGGCTCTTATCGACCGGATGCAACTTTTGCTTTAAGAAGGTTGGCATCGGGGCTTAGTGAAGTCCTTAATCAGAACGTTGAGCCGATCAGTTTACTCCATTCTTGTAAGATTGATCCTGAGTTAATTGGAGGTAAACCCGCCTCTATAATTCGTCGCCGATTTAAAGAAGCGATTGAGAATAAGGAAAAGCACTTATTATGCATTCCTTTGTTTTTAGGTCCGAGCTTAGCCATAACTGAATATTTAGAGGAGCTGATTGAAGAAGCAAAATCCTTAGACTCTGAAATTGACATACAGGTAGCCGCACCATTAGCCGGTTGGGATGTTGAAAATCCCGATCCACGCTTAGCACAAATTTTAGCGGATCAATTAGAAGCGCTGATTAAGGAAAACGCCTTAAAAGAATTTGATACAGTACTGGTTGATCATGGATCACCGATTAAAAAACTATCAGATTTAAGAAACAATATTGCGAGGCAAGTGGGCGTTTTGCTGAACAAAGATCCTCTAAAGGTTCAGGCATGCTCTATGGAGCGTAGAGAAGGCTCGGCCTATGCTTTTAACGAACCTTTGCTCGAAAATATCAAGAAGCTACCCAAGCAAATCAGTGGCAGAGATCTTATTGTGGCAATGTTCTTCCTTCTCCCAGGTAGGCATGCTGGAGCTGGGGGAGATGTGGATGATATCTTGCAGGGGCTTAAAGATGAGGGTGCTATCAAAGACTTTTATAAGACGAACTTACTTGGGCAGCATCCCATGCTTTTGGATATTTTGAAAGACCGCGTTGAAGAACGTTTGAAGCCTTGATCAAAGTCATCAAAGACTTGATTTAAAAGCTTTCTCAATTTCCTTAAGTTTTAAGTTGTTTTTCGAAATTTCCTTAATAATCGAAATTTTATCACAATCCTTAGGCTGCGTTTTTATGGTCATTTTGTTGATCCGAGTGGTGACCGAGAAACTATCTTCGTATGAAATAATAAAGGGGATCTTACTTGAGCGAATTTTTTCTAACAGCGTGGCTATGGGACTGATTCCATTTGTCAAAATCACTCCGGCAAGTTCTTTTTTTTCTGCCTGCTGATTATACTCAATCAATGATTCAATAATGTCTTCCCGATCACTTGGGGTGATTATGAGGGTTCCTTTTTGAATATCACTTATAATTCCATGTGAGGCTTTTGCTCCAATGATAACATTTTTAATTTTCTTGGATTCGGCATTGTTAATTTCGTTAAGCCATTGTCCTTTGATTTCAAGAAATACTTGCGATAAGCTTGGCATACTGAGTTGCTCACGGACTGGAAGGCAACCCAGAAGATTTAAGTTCATTCGCTTTAGGGCTATTCCGCAGTAATGTTTGATGAAATCCATTTTGTCTGGCTCAACTTTATTGATGATAACACCAATTATATCGACACCTGCTTTAGCGAAAAGGGCTTGGTTAAGCGCAATCTCATCTATGGGACGACCGATCCCTCCGCTGGCAATAATTATGGCTTTTGCATCTAAAGTCTTGGCAACCTCGGCGTTGGATAAATTGAAAACTGAGCCAACCCCTGCGTGTCCAGTACCTTCAATTATAATATAGTCTTTTTGGTAAGCCGCTCGATCAAATGCGCGGCAGAGATTATTGATTAGGTAAGGGTGGGTGTCTTTAGGATTATCTAAATAATTTTTAGTAAAATCTTTATCTACAACAATTGGGCTCATCGCTTGCATGGGCGTCGCTACATCAAAAGTTTCATCTAGCAGGAGGCAATCTTCATCAATTTTTTCACCGCCCACATCTACAAATCGTTGACCCACTGGCTTGATGAAACCAATTTTTTTATTACTTTGATTGAGGGCTGAATACAGGCCAAGACTGGTAGTCGTCTTGCCGTCATTCATTCGCGTTGCCGCAATGAAGATGCGTTTTGTTGAGGTATTCCTTGGTTCCTTAAGGATTTCCTTGTCATTAGCTTCCGCAAAAAGGGATTTAAAATCAACCATACTATTTTTGTTCACTCTGTTACTTTAAAATATCTCTTATATCTTCATTTAAGTAACTGTCTGTAGGATACAATAGATTATGATCTATGGCTTGTGATGCGACCATCACTGCGGTGCCGAAGATATCCCCAGCATTAGTGCCTCGGCTGATTTCAGCTGCTGGCTTTGAAAGCCCTGTTAAGATGGGTCCATACTGTCGGCAGTGCGTGAAGTAATTAATCAGTTTAGAAGCTATATTTGCGGACTGAAGGTCAGGGAAGATCAGTACATTTGCGTTTCCGGCGACCGTGCCGGTGACGGATTTGTTTTTTGCGACCCTTGGATCTAGAGCTGCATCTAACTGTAATTCGCCATCAATTTCCATCTCAATATTTATAGTCTTTGCCAATGTTTTTGCTGCAAGGGTTGCCGCTTTTACTTTTTCAATGGAGGCGTACTTTTCTTTTCCTTCGGCGTGACTTGTATAGCTTAAAAAAGCAACCCGTGGCTTCTTGTTGGTCAATTGATAACTCAGTGCCGCAGTTTTAACGGCTATCTGGGCTAGTTGTTCCACGGTGGGTTCTGGAATCACCGCGCAATCAGCTAAAAAGAGTTCTTTATCTTTACCTGTAGCAGGTTCTTGGAGATCAAAGATATTTACTGAAGAAATAAGTTTATTCGCTCCTTGTGCAGGTATTATTTGGAGCAATGGTTTTAATGCACTGGATGCTTGGCTATTGGCTCCTGATACAATGGCATCGGCTTGGCTCTCTGCGAGCATGAGCGTTGCAAAAAAAGAAGATTTATTCAGTAAAGATTCGAGTGATGCATTGGTTTCGTCCTTAAAGCGTTCCATTGATCGAAGTATTTCCTTAAACCGCGGTCTTTCTTCAGAGTTCAAAGGATTAATAATACGCATATGCTCGAGCTTAATGTTGAGCTGCTCTGCAATTTTTTTTATCTCAAGACGATCTCCTAATATAATAGGAACCCCTAGTTGTTTAGATGAAAATTTTCTGGCAGCTTGCAAAATACGTTCGTCATTACCTTCAGGGAAGACAACCCGCTTGGGATGACGTACTAGTCGTTCACATAAATTATGGATTAGAGACATGGTTCGATACTTTTGAATTCACACTGCATGTTTTAATTAAAAATTCAACTCAGTATTACAGATCACTCACCAGTCTTCACCCTTTAATTTATGGCAATAAAAGCTTCTACTTTACCGATCGGTGTATATATCGTATGAGTATCAAGTATCAGTGAGTAACGAACTAAAAAATGTAGCCTCTGTCAGTATGACAACAATCCTATCGCGCATAACGGGATTGTTTCGAGATATTTTAATTTTTGCCGCACTTGGAGTGAGTATTTGGAGCTCAGCTTTCATTCTCGGATTTACCATTCCAAATCTCTTTAGACGTTTATTCGGGGAAGGCGCTTTGAACTCAGCCTTCATCCCCACATTTTCTACAGTCGTCGAAAAATCAGGGCTTAAATCTGCCTACAAGTTCTTCAATAGATTTTGCCTTAGGTGGGCCTTTTATTTGAGCATGGCAATGCTCTTCATGATGTTAGCTATCAGCGTGTTACTATCTCTTGGAGCTATTACAGATCGTTGGGTAGAGGCGGTTAAAATCTTTAATATCTTACTGCCTTACATGCTCTTTATCTGCTTAGCAGCCATAGCTAATGGCGCTCTAAATGTTATCGGCCGATTTTTTGCAGCCGCGGTATCACCGATCATTTTTAATTTAAGCATTATTCTCTGCCTCCTAATAGGAATGGCTCAATCAGCAAACCCTGAAGTGCTCGTTCTTTGGATCTGCACGGGTGTTTTAATTGGGGGCTTGTTGCAGCTGATCATCCCGCTCTTTGATTTGAATAGACAAGGTTGGACTCCCCAATGGCTCTTGAGGATCGGGGAACAAAAGCCGGAATGGGCCGCATTCTGGGCTTTATTTATTCCGAGTATTATGGGCGCGGCGGTATTGCAGGTGAATGTTTTAGTCAGCCGATTATTAGCTTATTCGTTGGATGACGCAGCGGTATCCTTATTGTATATTGCCAGCCGTTTAATGGAATTGCCTTTGGGGGTCTTCACGATTGCGATTGTCACGGTCTTTTTCCCCGCAATGGCTCGGTCATTTGCCGGAGAATCCTCCGAAAGTTTTCAAGTAATATTCATGAAGGGCATGCGCTTCATTGTACTCTTTGTCGCTCCGGCATCTTTGGGCTTATGCTTACTAGCGGAGCCTATTTTAGTCAGTATATTTGAATGGGGATTATTTGATCATGCTAATGTTCAAGCTACGGTTCCCGTGCTTATTCTTTTTGCCTTAGCCTTACCATTTTATTCCATAGCAACTTTCTCAATTCGCTGTTTTCACGCACAGAAAGATATGGAAACTCCGATTAAATTTTCGATTATTGCTCTGATAATCAATACGATTTTCAGTCTAATATTGATGAATTTATTCGGGGTTTACGGCTTAGCGCTCGCTAATTTAATCAGTGCTTTGAGCTTTTCATTTCTCCTAACTAGTGCCGTAAATAAGCAATATTCCATCTCGATATTTAGAGGTTTATCTAAAATAGTTAAACCAATCTGCGGAGGAATGGTCCTCATAGCTTCAATTTGTTTTATTGGCGAAGTAGTTTTATCACAGTTTGAATTAAGCACTAAAATTGGCGCATTGCTATCAGTTGTATTCTTAATCCCTTTGAGTGCTTGTGCCTATTTCATGGTTTTAAGTCTACTCGGGGTTGAAGATCTAGCCCTTTTGAAAAGACCTTTTATCAAGAAACCGATTAAGCCTTAGGCTTAAACTGAATGCTCTTTGCATAGATCGTTTCAAATAACTGTATCTTGTTGACGCGTTTAACCCATGCTAAATGTTTCTCAGCCAAACTTTCAAGACCCTCTAGCCGAAGCTTAAGTCCAATATAAGTATGCGCTTGAATTTCTTGTTCCTCAGATTCTACATGACTCAGCAATTCACTCGATTTAAGGCTTCCTTTAATGAAACTTAGGATAGGGTAAGGCCAAGCGGTTTCTTTTTTAAGATTCAAACGTTCTATATATCTAAGTGCGTTATTTTGCTCAATTGGCTCAGCCATTTCAGCGATTGAGAAATAAGCTAAGATGAGTGAGAAGGGCGCAATCTCGCCTTTTTTATTATTCAGCAAGAGCGCCATCTTAGCATTTTCAGAAGCCATTTGGGCATCGTCTAGGCATAAATAAGTTTTGGCTTGAGCGTCATAAAGAGAAGCTTTCTCAGGCACAATCTGCAGGGCTTTAGCGAAAAACTCTAAGGCTTGGTCAAACTGAGAGGAATGGAAGGCAATATCCCCTAGACTCTCCAGTACATAAGCGTCATTGGGGAATTTGGCGTGAAGCTCCGAAAATATTTTGAAGGCTTCATCGTATTTTCCTAATTGCAATAAACAGTTTCCTTTGCCTACGAGGGCAGACTTAAATTGAGGGCTTTTCTCAAGGAGCGCGTTGAATTTTTCTATGGCAAGAGGGTAGTTGCCTTGATCAAGATGGTAGAAAGCGTCATCTTGAGCATTCGATACTTCAATGACCTTTGGCTGTTTCAGTACATAAGTTTCTACTTGTCCTATCAGAGGGACAATTGAGATCATAAAGATTATAATGCCTTTTAACATCGTCTTTATAATTCCTATGCAGTTAAGTTTGCCAATATTATTTTATTCAGTTCTCTAGAAATATCGCATAATTATTAGCAAATAAATTCGAGTTAAAATGATATTAAAAATTAAAGAATGTGAGCCTATCGGGACCAATGCCTATTTCTTGGCAGACCCCTTATCAGGGAAAGCTATTTTGATTGATGCGCCACTCGGTTCTTATCAGTGGACTCAGGGATTATGCGAGGAATATGAAGTGGCTCTTGAGGGCGTATTGCTGACTCATGGTCATTGGGACCATATTTTGGATGCACATCTTTTCTCGAAAAAGGGGATCCCCCTTTACGGGCATCAAGCGGATCAATTACTCTTTGAGAATCCAGCAATCATGAGTTCATTTTCATTACCAGGGATTGAACTAGAAGGCTTCACCGTTAACCATTGGCTTTCAAAGCAAGCGGCATTCAGCATTGCGAACTTCGTCTTTGATTTATATGAAGTACCTGGGCATTGCCCCGGTAGTTTACTCTTCTTTTTAAAGGCAGAATCTTTAGCTTTTGTTGGAGATGCAATATTTGCTGGAGGCATTGGACGTTGCGATCTTCCAGGCGGAAGTTTTGAGATTTTGAAACAATCAATTCTAAAAGAAATATATACCTTACCCGCGGATACTATTTTATACCCCGGGCATGGACCCAAAACCTCAGTACGAATTGAGCGAGAATCTAACCCATATGTGCGCTTGTGAAGAAGACCCACAATCAGTCCTCTGAGCAATTGATGCTCAGAGCTATAGAATTAGCTCAAAAAGCCTGGGGGCAAACACACAATAATCCCATGGTCGGTGCCTTGATCGTACACCAGGGATCCATCGTATCAGAAGGTTACCATCAACTTTCCGGAAGTCAGCATGCTGAGATAATGGCTTTAGAGGGCTTTAAAGAAAACGCAGACAAGGATACTGAGCTTTTTATAACTCTAGAACCCTGCTCAACTCCGGGACGCACCGGAGCGTGTACGGAAGCGATCCTTAACTCTGGTATTAAAAAAGTGTTTGTTGGAACACTCGACCCAAACCCTCACCATGCAGGTAAGGGACTCGATTTCTTGAAATCCAAAGGTATTGATGTGGTGAGCGGTATTCTTGAGGCTGATTGCCGTGATCTAAATATTTTATTCAATCATTGGATTGTCCACAAGAAGCCCTTGTGCACCCTTAAAATGGCGGTCACTTTAGATGGGTGTCTAGCGGCATCTACGGGTCAATCAAAGTGGATCACCGGCGAGAAAGCTCGTACTGATGTGATGCGCTGGAGGCGCTTATTTCCGGCTATTGGGGCCACTCAGTCGACAGTTTTAAATGATAATCCTCAGCTGACCAGTCGCCTCAATGAAAAGGTCTTTTGTCCTAAGCGTTTTATTTTTAATCGCCGGCTTAAGGGGATTGAAGACTTTGAAAAATATTCGGTTTACAATGATGCCTTTAAAGAAAATACCACCCTTGTGTATGGTGAAGGTTCCTCTAAAGCATCGATTGAATCTTTAAAGCAGACCGGTTTAGACGCTTGGGAAGTCGGAGAATCTGAAGACGGTTTATTATTTGAAGACTTTTTAAGTCGCTGCGCTGAGGCATCTTTATGTGGTATCTTTATCGAGCCAGGGGCAAAATTAGCCACGCACTTAATTCAAAATAAAATAGCAGACTATCTTTTCATGTATCAATCGCCTAAATTATTGTTGGACCAAAAAGCTTCGTCTTTAGGTTACGAGCGATCTTCACAAAGAATGGATGAAAGTATTAACCTTTCTGATATTCGACGCTCAGATTTTGGCGAGGACCACTTAGTGCGTGGTTTTTTGAAGCTTTAAGCTAGGACAACGCTTCTTTGATGATAAGCTCGGTTGAAGCAGTGATTCCCAATAATTGTATCGCCTTTGAAACCCTTTTATCGGCTTCGGCTAATTTATAACCTAGAGTGATCAAACTTGCGACTGCGTCTTGATGCTTAGAGGCACTGCTGGATGTATTGGGCAGTGTATTGCTTCCGGCCGTACTTTGCTGGGCAGAGGCGGTATTGCCTACTTTATCTTTTAATTCAATGATGAGCCGCTCAGCGGTCTTTTTGCCAATCCCTGGGCATTTTGATAGCAGGCTGGTGTCTTGATTATATATCGCTTGCTGAAGAATCGAAACAGACATCTTGCTCAGTATGGTGAGCCCAATTCTCGGGCCAATCCCAGAGACTTTTTCAATGAGTAAGCGGAAAAAATCTCGGTCGTTTCTTTCTATAAATCCGTAGAGAGAAGCATTATCTTCTCTGTATACCGAATGAATGAATAATTCACAGGGACTTCCATTTGCTGGAACCTTCTCGGCAGTCGTGACTGGAATTTGGATAGAATAACCGATTCCATTAACATCTAAAACCATCTCTAGTGGGGACGATTCTAAGACAATACCTTTTAAATAGCTGATCATTTAATAAAGACGTTTAATCAGAGATTCCTAAAACATCTTCCATATTATGAATGCCTGCATCAGCTTTGTTTGCCCAATGCGCTGCAAGAATAGCTCCTTGAGCAAAGATCTTTCGATCAGTCGCTTTGTGGGTAAGCTCGAGGCGTTCGCCTGCTCCGCAGAAATAAACGGTATGCTCCCCAACAATGTCGCCGCCTCGAAGCGCATGCACTCCGATTTCCTTTTTTTCACGGGCTCCCACTTGGCCTTCACGGCCGTGTTGGATTCCGTTATCGCTGATATTGTACTCCGATTTTAAAATTTCTAGCAGGCGTTCTGCGGTACCACTTGGAGCGTCTTTTTTCTGATTATGGTGCATTTCTAAGAGCTCAGCTTCAAATTTCTCTTTGAGTAAATGCGCCGCTTTTTTGGTCAAATAATTCAGAGTGTTAACCCCTACAGAATAATTGCCGGCCCAAACTACGGGTATTGATGCGCCGATTGCCTGGATGATAGCTTGCTTACTTTCAGGGTTATGCCCAGTAGTTCCGATGACTAAGCTCTTCTTGAATTTAACTGCGAGCTCCGCAATTTTTAGCGTGGTCTCATGGAAGCTAAAATCAATCACTGCGTCGCAAGACTCAATATGCTTAGAGGGGTCATCGCCCACATCACAGGCTGCGGAAATAACGGCATTGTTGGACTCGGAACAGTCGATGATGGCTTGTCCCATGCGTCCTTTTGCTCCGATTAGGAGAATTTTTATTGGCTCACTCATTAGATTAATTGGAATTCTTTAAGTAATGCATCCAGCTGTACTTGAGTCTCACTCCTTAAAGGTGAGAGCGGCAAACGGACTGAATCAGATTGAATGATCCCCGCTTTTTTGAGGCAATACTTGATCGGTACTGGGTTAGGCTCTAGGAAGATTTTATTAAAGAAATGATAGTACTTCAGGAAGATCTTTTGTGCGCTAGCAAAGTCATTGTTGTTAGCCGCATTGACCATTTCTACTAACGGGCTGACAATTAAATTGGATGCCACGCTGATCACGCCTTTCGCTCCAGCCGACATGAAGGGGAGTGTTAAGCTATCGTCACCGCCCAATACACTGTAATCGAGTCCTAATTTCTTGATATATTGTGCTACTTTATCACAAGAGCCTTCGGCTGCTTTCATGCAGCATACATGCGGGTATTTCTCGTATAATTTTGCCGCAACATCGACAGAAATTTCAATACCACACCTTGAGGGGATTGAATATAGGATGATTGGCTTCTCGGTCACTTCGGCAATCGCACTGAAATGCGCATACAAGCCTTCTTGGCTAGGCTTATTGTAGTAGGGAGCCACTAAAAGGAATCCATCGGCACCCGCTTTATCTGCATTTTGAGTCAGCCCAATGGCTTCCTTAGTTGAATTAGATCCAGTACCTGCGTAAACTGGAACTTTGCCTTGGGCAAATTTTACTGTGGCACTGATTACTTCAATATGCTCTGCATGAGAGAGAGTGGGAGATTCGCCTGTGGTGCCGACCGCAACGAGTCCATGAATACCGCCATTGATTTGGTGCTGCACTAAGGCTTCTAAGTCACCGTAGTCAACTGAGTCATCTTTAAGGGGTGTCGCTAAGGCTGTGTATATTCCTCTAAATTCTTTATTCGCCATATTTATTATATTTGAAGGTACCTTATAGGTTTATAAAACAGACATGAATTTAGTTATTTGGCGCTAAATGTCTAATGAAATTATTGGCCATTTGAAATTGCTTTCTTGGACAACAAATGATTCAGGATCAAATAAGAGAATAATCCCATTACAATACAACTATCCGCGACATTAAATGCCGGCCACCGACCGTATGGAATGATGAATGGGATCTGAAAAGGTAAATGGATATCTATAAAATCTATGACGTAACCTAAACGAATTCGATCGATCAAATTTCCAATAATTCCGCCAATCAATAGGCCAAAAGCTACCTGAACTGATTTATATTTAAGCTCGAGCTGATTTTTAAAGCAGTAGATTAGAGCAAGCACGACGAAAGCCAGTATAGTAAGCATACCCTTGTACTCAGAGAAAAGACCCCAAGCAGCGCCTTCGTTGCCAATGTGCACTATGTAGAAAAAGTTGTCGATGACCGGAATACGATCAGGTTCGAAATAACTGATTCCAAAAGGCACCCATTGCTCAATTAAATATTTCGATAATTGATCAAAGATTAATACGGCAGAGGCTACATAAAATAATCTCTTAAAAGAATTATTTTCAGCTTCGGATAAGACAGGCATAATTAGGAAGAATTACTCGTCGTCACTGCTATTAGCAATGTTCAGCGAATCTGAACTATCGTCAAAGAGTCCAGGAACGCCTCTATCTCTACGCTTCCTGTTGTTTTTCTCAAATTCTTTTTGGCCTTCAAGTGAATAGCGAGCAAAAGGAACTGCAGTTAAGCGTTCTTTATTGATTGGCTTTCCAGTCTCTTGACAAATGCCGTATGTGCCATCTTTGATCCGAATGATTGATTCTTCAATTTCATTAAGTGCGTCCTGCTCACTTGAAAGTATCCCAAGAGCAAAGTCTCTATCAAAACTATCTGTGCCTGCATCCGCTTGATGACTTCCATATCCTGAAAGGTCACCCGCATTATCTTTTGAAGATTGTTTCAAGGTTTGTGAAGTATGGAGTTCTAGTTCCTCTTTCACGTGTTTTCTAAGTTCGATTAGAAGCTTATAATACTTTTTCCATTTTGCCGGAATCTCTTTATCGGCTAAAGTTCTTGGATTAGCTTTCTTAGCTGGATTAAAGCCTAAAATATCGGAAATGGATGCAGGGGCGTGTGACTGTTTTTTGGCAGGCTTATTTTTGATGCTAACCAATTTCTTTTTGACGACCTTATTCACCTTGGTCTTAGGAGCTTCTTTAGGTGCTTCATCTTTTTGCTTAGCGACCAAAGCTTCGACATCTTCTAGAGAGAAAACAACGGAAGCAGGACTCTTTGCCTTAGGTCTTGAAGTAGCTTTGCCAATTTTTTCTTTTTCAATGATCTCATTCAATGAATCCTCCTTGGCTAATCTTTTAGCCTTCTTAAAAACCGTTTTTTTAGCAACTTTCTTTACTACTTTTTTGACGACTTTTTTAGCAGTTTTTTTAGCAACTTTTTTAGGTGCAGGCGCTTTAGCCTTAGCCTTAGTCTTAGTCTTTGCCTTAGTTTGAACTGCTTTCTTTTTAGGTGCCGGCGCTTTAGCTTTAGCCTTAGCCTTAGTCTTTGCCTTAGTTTGAACGGCTTTCTTTTTAGGTGCCGGCGCTTTAGCTTTAGCCTTAGTCTTAGTCTTTGCCTTAGTTTGAACGGCTTTCTTTTTAGGTGCCGGCGCTTTAGCCTTAGCCTTAGCCTTAGCCTTAGTCTTAGTCTTAGTCTTTGCCTT
>CAJWRZ010000009.1 GCA_913045955.1 uncultured Puniceicoccaceae bacterium | reverse complement strand
AACTGCTTTCTTTTTAGGTGCCGGCGCTTTAGCCTTAGCTTTAGCTTTAGCCTTAGTCTTTGCCTTAGTCTTTGCCTTAGTTTGAACTGCTTTCTTTTTAGGTGCAGGCGCTTTAGCCTTAGCCTTAGCTTTAGCTTTAGCCTTAGTCTTTGCCTTAGTTTGAACTGCTTTCTTTTTAGGTGCCGGCGCTTTAGCCTTAGCCTTAGCCTTAGCGTTAGTCTTAGTCTTTGCCTTAGTTTGAACTGCTTTCTTTTTGGCTACAGGTTTTTTAGTAACAGTTTTCTTTGCTGTCTTCTTGACTGCTTTGCTTAGTGAAACCTTTTTAGTGGTTGTTTTGCTTTTTGTGCTAGTTTTTTTAGCCGTAGCTTTCTTTGTTGTTTTTTTTGTAGCCATTTTAGGATCAATTGAGGTGAAAATCAGGGTTTTTTAAAGTGTTCTAAAGCTATTTTACATCTAGGTGAAACTCGGCCCCATTGTTTTGTCTCGACTAATTCAGGGACCCATCTCCAACTTCTTGGACATTTCTCTCCATCGGCGTGCTTAACTTCAATTTCAAGAGTATCTAAGTTGTTATTTTCAGCGACGGATACCTCGGATAGAATGAAAATTTCTGCTAGATCACCCGAATACTTTTTAAGAAGTTGAATCATTGGATCACTTTCAGGTCCCGATATAAGCGCTTTTGCATCTAAGCTTTGACCGATAACTTTTTCTTGCCTGAGCATTTCAAGCTTCTCATTCAGATGCTCATTTAGGAACTTTAGGAGCAGATCGATTTCACTGGCTATGGCTTGATTACGCCATTGGGGATCAATTTCAGGCCATCTTGCTAAGGCGACTGGCTTGTGCCCAAAATCAGAATCTTTTTGGAAATAGGCTTCTGCTTCATCTGCGGTAAAGGGAAGTAATGGCGCAATGATTTTTGAAAATGTTGAAAAAATAATATTTAAAACCGTCTGTGAAGAGCGTCTCAAAGGGTCATTCGGTGCGCGCGTGTAAAGACGGTCTTTTAAAATAGCATGGTAAGTCGAGGAGAGCGTATTTGCACAAAACGGATCAATCAAATCTTTGAATGCTCTGTGGAATTCATAAGCATTATAGGCTTGAGTCACTTGATCCACTAATTGAGATAGTTGTTCTAAGGCCCATTGGTCTAGAGCGTTCAGCTCTTCAAAAGGCACCGCATCTTGAGCTGGATCAAAATCATGTAGATTCCCGATTAGGAATCTTAGCGTGTTACGAATCGTTCTGTAACTATTGGCCACATTGCGCACGATGTTATCGGATACCGGTACATCGCCTCGGTAATCTTGTGAGCAGATCCAAAGCCGGATGATGTCGGCGCCGTATTGCTTAATCCATTCTTCAAGCGGTCGAGCGGCACCATCACTTTTAGAAAGTTTTGTCCCATCTTCTTTTACAATAAACCCATGGGTTAAAATACTTTTAAAGGGGGCTGCATCATCAGCGATCGTTCCGGTCCAAAGAGAGCTCTGGAACCAGCCTCTATGTTGGTCACTGCCTTCTAAGTAAAGATCGGCTGGGCTGGATAAATTCTCTCTTTTTTGCAATACAGAGCGGTGGCTACAGCCTGAATCTATCCAAACATCTAAAGTATCGGTACCGCATTTTAGAGTTGCCGGGCTAGGCCATTCTGAAGGACAGGTAATGCCTTCTAAAATTTCTGATGCGGTTTTCTCGAACCAGTAATCCGTTCCGTGCAGGGCGACTTTATCGGCAATTTGTTCAGTGACCTTTGCGTCGATGTAGGTTTGACCTTCCTCATCGTAGAAAGCGGGGATCGGAACGCCCCATGATCGCTGACGGCTGATGCACCAGTCTGGTCGATTCTCTACGGCTGCGCGCATTCTTTTTTCTCCCCAGTTAGGAATGAAATTCACGTCACTGAGTAAGTTAAGAGCCTTCTTACGAACATCATTCTTATCAAGTGCGATAAACCATTGGTCCATTGCTCGGAAGATCACAGGGGTCTTTGATCTCCAGCAGTGTGGGTAGCTATGTTCAATAGTGCGCTTGGCGATTAGGCTCTCATTTTCGGAGCAAATCTTTAGAACAAATCGGTTGGCGTCACTAATTTTTCCATCTTTTTCTAGGACGGATTGTCCCACGAGCTCAGCAGGCACTTGGCCATCATCGAGATAACTGCCTTGATCATCTAAAGGGCAGTATATTTCTAAATTGTACTTTAAGCCGGTTAAATAGTCATCAAGTCCATGGCCGGGTGCAGTGTGAACACAGCCGGTGCCACTTTCTGTCGTTACGTAGTCGGCTAATACGATTGGGCTGATGCGATCGACAAAAGGGTGCTGGGTCTCTAAATTTTCTAATGCGTGTCCTTTGAATGTTTTTAGGGTGGCGATATCTTCGAGTTTGCAGGCCTCGATGGTTGCTTCTAATCGATCAGTAGCCACGATGAAGGCTCCTTTGTTACTGCTTATTAGACTGTATTCAATCTCGGGGTGGACGGCGATTGCGAGATTTGCGGGGAGAGTCCAGGGTGTTGTTGTCCAAATTATGACACTTGCATCAGCTTCAAGTTCGAGTTGTGCCTTTGCCTGATCGGTTAGTTGGAAACGAACATAGACCGAAATACTTTTGTGGTTTTTGTACTCAATTTCAGCTTCAGCTAAAGCTGTGGAACAGGGGATTGACCAATAAACGGGCTTTTTACTTCGGTACACTAGTCCTTTTTCGATGAATTTCGCAAAGGTTCTAAGCTCTTCGGCTTCATATTCTGGGTGTATGGTCCAATACTCATTTTCCCAATCAGCTAACACGCCGAGCCTTGTGAATTGTTCAGACTGGATTTTTCTATAATGGTCAGCAAAGCGGGCGCATTCTTTTCGAACTTCGAGGGTCGAGTAGTCAGTTTTCCCTGATTCTTGTAATTCCTTAGAAACTTTATATTCGATCGGTAATCCATGGCTATCCCATCCTGGAATGTAAGGAGCATCATAGCCACCCATCCATTTGAATCTGAGTATCGTATCCTTGAGGGTTTTGTTCAGGGCATGGCCTAAGTGTAAATTCCCATTAGTAAAGGGAGGGCCATCATGTAAAATAAAGGATTCATTGCCTGAATTCTTATCAATAATCGATTGGTACAAGTTGACCGAGTCCCAATAATCTAGGCGCTTGGGCTCTCTATTCACCAAATCACCCCGCATTGGGAAGTTAGTTTGAGGTAAGTTTAGTGTGTCTTTTAAATCAATTGACATTGTGGGTATCCATTTCGATAGGATTTGCGGATTTTGTTTTCTTGGTTGAGCAAGTCAAGCATACACCTAATTTTAGTGGATATTTTTATTATTCTTGCTGTAATCAGCGCTAAAGTCATTTCAATAGAGCACGATGTTTTGCTTTTTAAGTCAGTTTGATATTTCCCAGGTACACTCCCTGATTATAGTTTTATTACTTTTGTCTGGGGTTGGATTGCTGGTACAAGGAGGGCAAAGCCTGACAAAAGGCTCTGTGTCGATTGCCTCACATTTGAGAATCAGTCCATTGATCGTAGGATTAACTGTCGTTTCTTTAGCCACCTCAATGCCAGAGCTTTTCACTTGCATTGTTGCTGTTCAGGAAAGCGCGGACCTAGCTATCGGTAGTATCATCGGTAGTAATATCGCTAATATTTCTTTGATTGTCGGTATAAGTGCGCTGATTGTACCACTGAAATCAGACAGCCAACTTGTAAAAAAAGAACTCCCGGTGATGTTAGTAATGACTCTATTCTTTGTGTTTTTAGCGCTTGGAGGATTCTCATACATAGAGGGGCTCATACTTTTAGCTGCAGCGATCGCGTACCTCTATTGGATAGTTTCAAGGGCGATTAAAAGTAATCACAATACGGGCAAACTCCAGATAAGCAGTGACAACCCCAATATTCTTATAGCGCTGGTTTTAGTATTTTTGGGCGGAGTCTTCCTTTGGCTCGGCGCTGACTTTCTGATCAGTAGTGCGCGTGTATTAGCTTTAAGGATTGGTGTGAGTGAAGTTTTCGTCGGGCTTTCAATCGTTGCATTAGGTACAAGTTTGCCGGAATTAGTTGTTTCGATAACCGCCATTCTTAAAAAAGAGGACGGGCTTTGCCTCGGTAATATTGTCGGCTCTAACTTTTTTAATTTAAGTTTAATTGGAGGTACCTCCGCCTTATTTTTTCCATTCCCAGTTAATGGATCCTTTTTTAAATTAGAATTCCCTATTTTGATTTTTATATCGGCTCTGTTTTATTTCTTTTTAAGAAAACCGGATTCTACTATTGGCAGAAATAAAGGCATTGTTTTGTTGCTCTTTTATTTTTCCTTGATGACTTTTATGGCTTTAAAGTAGATATTTAGATACAACAAACTTAAGCACTTTTTATGGATAAGAAATTCAAACCTGTAGTACTGATCATCCGAGACGGGTGGGGAGAAAATCACAATCTTGATGAGGATTCTTGTAACGCTGTAAAATTAGCCACAACACCAGTTGCTGATGATCTAAAATCTAGCTGTCCACACACAGAAATTGAGGCAAGTGGATTAGCGGTGGGTCTACCTGAAGGCATCATGGGCAATTCCGAGGTCGGGCACCAAAATATTGGAGCGGGTCGTATTGTAGATCAAGAAATTGTACGGATCAATAAAGGGATTGAGTCTGGCGATATAGCTGAAAGTCCTGCACTTAAAAAAGCTTTTTTAAATGTACAAGAAAAAGGCTCAAACCTTCACTTAATGGGGCTTGTTTCGGATGCGGGAGTGCACTCAATGTTGGACCATCTTTATGGAATTCTTCTAACGGCCAAAGCCGCGGGCGTCACTGATGTTTATTTACATGCCTTCACCGACGGACGAGATACCAGTCCTTTTACGGGTAAAGGATTTATTGAAGCGATTGAAGCTTTTATGGAAGAGCATGCTATTGGCAAAATTGCCTCAATCATGGGACGGTATTGGTCAATGGACCGTGATAACCGTTGGGATCGTGTTCAGCGTGCTTATGAAGTTTTAACGGGCGATAACCCAGAAAAAGTTTTTAATTCAGCCGCAGAGGCGATCCAACATCATTACGATAATCCCGAGAAACCAGGCATGCTCGGTGATGAATTCTGTCCGCCTTCCTTAGTGCTCGGTGCTGACGGTAAACCGCTCGCGGGCATTAATGATGATGACTCGGTTCTATTTTTTAATTTTAGGGGCGACCGCCCAAGAGAGCTAACGCGTGCTTTCATAGACGATGCATTTGATGGCTTTGACCGTGGTGCTAAGAAAGAACTCTTTTACTTAACCATGACAGAATACCAAAAAGGGTTATGTCCGAATGTTATTTTCCTAAAGCCCCCTCAGATGGATTCAATTTTAGGAGCATATGTCTCCGAAAAAAATATTCCTCAATTCCGCTGCGCCGAGACAGAGAAATTTCCGCATGTCACTTTCTTTTTCAATGATTACAGGGAAGATCCATTCCCTCTAGAAGAAAGAGCATTGATTCAAAGTCCCACGGACTGTGCAACATACGATGAAAAGCCTGAGATGTCTGCTTACGGCGTTCGAGATGCTGCTCTAGAAGCCATTAAGTCCCAAAAATATGGGTTAATCGTCATTAATTTCGCAAATCCCGATATGGTAGGGCACACTGGCGTACTTGAAGCGTGTATTAAAGCTTGTGAGGTTGTTGACGGATGCGTTGGAGAGCTTTTGCCAGCAATCGATCAAGTTGGCGGAAAAGCCTTAATTACAGCCGATCATGGCAACTCAGATAAACTATGGAATGAGCAATCGCAATCAGCACACACAGCACACACACTCAATCCAGTCGAAGTTGTGATATACGGCGCTGAAACTGAACGCTTCACCTTGAGGGAAACTGGATGCCTCGGTGATATTGCGCCCACCTTACTGCAATTAATGGATCTAGAAAAGCCGACCGCCATGACCGGAGAATCTTTGATCCAGTCCTGACTTTAATTTAAGGCTTAAAGTAAGTGCCCACAGGCTGACCACTGATCATTTTATTGAATAATTCAGGGTCGTTACCACTCCCAATAAAGACGCCGCATTGGCTCTCTAAGGCGATTTTTGCCGCGGATAATTTGCTGATCATCCCGCCTACTGAGGTTTCGTTTTTTGTGCCGGTCGCTAAGGCTTCAATTTCTGGGCTTATCGACTCGACGATCGGAATCAAAGTATTCCCGTTATGAATATCCATCAATCCAGGAATATTTGAAAGTATTAGCAAGAGATCCGCATCGGTCGCTTTTGCAACCAAAGCCGAGAGCGTGTCATTATCACCAAATTTTATTTCTTCAGTACTCACCGTGTCGTTTTCGTTAACGATAGGTACAGCGCCCGTTGAGAGAATCTGATCGAGGGTATCGGTCACCGCACAGTAACGTTTGTCGGAGGATAAATCATCTCTGGTGAGTAAAATTTGAGCCGCAGTAATCTGATAAAGATCGAGGTTTTTTTGCCAGAGATTGATCAGCTGACTTTGGCCGATTGCAGCGCAAGCTTGTAATTCTCTGAGCTCGGTTGGGCGCTTGGAGATTTTGAGCCGGCCCATGCCTAAACCAATCGCGCCTGAGCTCACTAAGATGACTTCGATGCCTCTTTTTTTTAGGCGATCAATTTCAGTGCTGAGCCGTTCAATGCAGTCATTGTTGATCAAGCCTTCATCAGACCTTAGAATGCCTGTGCCGAGCTTTATAACAATTCTTTTCGCCTTTGTGATCGGTGTCAAAACTTGGGGAGTCCTAAATTAGACCTGCTTTAATTCTGCTTCCTTTTTTGCTAAGGAATCATTGATTTTCTGGATAAACTCATCGTGCTCTTTTTGCACTTCTTTTTCCGCACGTTTAAAATCATCTTCAGATAAACCTTCTTTTTGGGCGTCCTTAAGTTGGGCGAGGGCGTCTCTACGAATTTGGCGGATCCTAATTTTGCTATCTTCGGCAATAGATCCTGCAGTTTTTACGAGCTCCTGTCTTCTTTCACCGGTCAGTTCTGGGACGGGGACTCTTAATATTCCACCATCAGCAATTGGGTTTAAGCCAAGGTTAGCATTCTGAATGGCTTTCTCAATATCACTAATAATACTTTTATCCCATGGCTGAACCATGAGGGTTTTGGCATCAGGTGTCGTGACGGCGGCGCATTCTTTGAGCCCCATTAAACTTCCGTAAGCACTGACTTTAATGCCCTCAAGCATAGAAGGAGAGGCTTTTCCTGTGTGCAGGTTATTGAACTCGTTGAGGGCGTGGTCGATGCCCTTGCCCATATCGGTCTTAACTTTGTTAAAAATAGCGTTTGTATCCATAATGTATTGATTCTTATTTGACTAAAGTTCCAATTTCTTGTCCGGTTACGGCTTTTAAAATAGAGCCAGGCTCTTGCATACTGAAGACCAATATCGGCATTTTATTTTCCATGCACAATGAAAAAGCCGTTGAGTCCATTATTTTCAATCCATCTTTTAAGGCGGTCATAAAAGGGATTTTATCATATTTAACAGCATCTGCATGCTTGACCGGATCTTTGTCATAGATGCCATCAACCTTGGTAGCTTTGAATAAAATATCGGCTCCAATTTCACTGGCCCTAAGTGCAGCAGTTGTGTCAGTTGAAAAATAAGGATTTCCGGTGCCACCTGCAAAAACTACAACTCTACCTCGTTCTAGGTGGCGCGTGGCACGCCTTAAAATAAAGGGTTCTGCTAGTTTATCCATTGGGATGGCACTTTGAAGGCGAACGGTCACACCCATTTTTTCAAGACAATCCATGATAGCCAATCCATTAACAACCGTTGAAAGCATGCCCATATAATCTCCAGTGGTTCGATCAATACCTCTCATTTCAGCGGCATTTAATCCTCGAAAGATATTGCCACCACCAACGACCAGACCGATCTCGACGCCAATAGCCGCGACTTCTTTAATTTCCTTACAGATAGATTCCAGTATGACGGCATCTATGGGGTCACCGTCTTTAGTGTTCCTAAGTGCTTCACCACTTAGTTTAAGGACGATTCGCTTGAATTTAGATTTTAAATTAGGGTTTTCAATGTCTTCCATTAAAACTTTTTAAAACATCCTTTTTGTATCCCGTCAATATATCTCATACAAACTTTCTTCTATACGAGTCTTGACGATGTTAAATTGATTGCTTAGCTAATTTGTTCTTAGGCCGATGGTGTAATGGTAACACTACTGTTTTTGGTACAGTCATTTGGGGTTCGAATCCCTATCGGCCTGCCATTTTTTTTAAGAATTTTATAAAGGGTTTTAAAAATTTGTACTTTTATAAGGTTGCTTTTTATAGAATATTTTAATGATATTAGTGCTTAAGTTTTCAACAATTTGAAATGCTTTTTGATTTTTAAAAAACTCAATAGACTCTTTTATCCCTTTCCTAATTGGTGTTAGGTACATGCTAAAAACTCTCTCCCATGATTTATCGTGGGAGAGAGATGTATTCAAAAAGAGAATCAACTGCACCAGGCCCTTGGCTTATAATTAGGCTGATAAGGTACCCATAAAATAGAACAACAAGGTAGCTCAAAAAGATTCCTATAGCGGTCATTAACCCATCATTTTCCGAGAGACTTACGGCAATTAAAAAGATAATCATTGCCGGTAAGGTGTTGGTCATCGGAATGGGCAATACCATTAGCGAAGCTAAAAGAATTAAGTTTACCGCGATCGCTAATTGTCCCATGCGTCCTTGGAATAATCCAAGTCGAGGTTTTATGAAGGGTTCAATTTTACCTAAAAATGAAATGCAAAACTTGAGCATCTTAGAGATAACCTGTGCTTGAAATTTCAGCGACAGAATTTTTTTAGGAAGCCAGAGTATTTGTTTCCCGTAGAGCATTTGCGTAGCAATCAAAATAATAGCGATACCGAACGGAGTGCTATATCCTGGTGCTGGTACTGGGAGGGCGCTGGGGAGCGATAAAATTACCAGTAAAACACCGAAGCTTTTGGCACCTAAAATCTCGACTATTTCGCCCACAGTGATCGGTTTATCCGACGATTCTTCAAGTACCGTGAGCATACTCTGCCTTAGACTTGTATTCGACAGATTCGTATTTGGGTTGGCATCATTGTTTTGCATTGATTTAAGAAGCTAATAGATTTTTGCTTTATTAAAAGAAATTTAATGAATTTGAATGATAAAACGAGCAACCGAGATGGACTTGCCTTATTTGGAGGTAGTTTTGATCCATTTCACCTAGGGCACTTAGCTATATCAAAACATGTGGCCGCTTTAGAAGGGATTGGAAGTGTCGTTCTAATTCCTAGTCAACGCTCACCATTAAAATCTAAGGCTAGTGCCGCTACAGCCCGTGATCGTATTGAGATGATCACATCAGCCATTGAAGGAGTGGCCGGTTTATCCGTAGATTCTTTGGAGATTGATCGTGGAGGGATTAGTTATAGTTCTCTGACGGTTCAAGCTTACCGAGAAAAACTTGAAGGTGCTCCGCTTTATTGGGTTCTCGGGGAAGATCAGTTTTTGAACCTCTCGCAGTGGCATTCTCTAGAATACCTTGTTAAGCAGCTTATATTTTTAGTGATTCCTAGGGCTGGGTCAAAAAAGGAGCCGCCGAAAATTCATGGACTCCGATATCAATGGCTAGATTTACCCTTACTTGACTACAGTTCGACTCAGGTTCGCGCCTATTGCCGAGAATTAAAGTCAATAAAAGAACTTGTCCCTTCAGGCGTTGAAGGTTTTATAAGTGTGCGAGGATTGTACCTAGAATAATTTTTATCATGCCAGAAGAAACCGCACCTAACCAAGAGACTCAACAACTCAGAGATGAGCTCAAAACTGTATTCGAAGTTGTAGAAGACAAAAAAGGGGAAAATATTAGAATCTTAGATGTTCGAGGACAGTCTTCAATTACTGACTTTATTATCCTCGTTTCAGCCTTGTCTGAACCACACGCGAAAGCAATCAAGCTGAGTCTCGATAAAGAGATCAGTGAAAAAGGGATCGCGGTGATCGGTAATGATAACACGGCAGAGAGTGGTTGGTTAGTCTTAGACGCCTTCAATTTCATGGTGCATATTCAAACGGAAGCCATGCGTTCCTTGTATGCCTTAGAAGAGCTCTGGAAAGACGGTATTGAGGTTGAACTTTCTGATATTTAACCTTTTTATCGTTGTTACTTTTTTATAAGCAATTTGAGTATTGATAAAAGAATCGGTTATGGTCCAAAACGAACGATTCTTTAGCCGATAATTCCAAGCCATTTTATTACATTAATATAGATATGATTGAAGAAAAACTGGATACATTAGTTACTTTAGTCGACGAGTCCTGCCCGAACTTAAAGAACCGTGCAGAATTTGATAATTTCAAGGCTTCAATTTCAGGGCCTAGAGGTCAGCTGACGGAAATCATGAAGTCCATGGGTTCAGTGCCCAAAGAAGAGAAGCCCGCAATGGGCAAAAAGATCAACGAAGCCAAACAATTGATCCAAAAATCATTCGATGCAGCGAACAACCGTATAGAAGAAGCCGAGCTCGTATCAAGCCTAGGCGCTCCGATTGACCCAACTTTACCGAGCCCCGATGAAGCTAAGGGCGCAATTCATCCTATCGCTCAGGTACGTGACCAAGTCGTCGATTTGTTTCACCGCATTGGGTTTTCAGTTGCTGAAGGCACCGAGCTAGAGACCGAATATTATTGCTTTGATGCCTTGAATATTCCTTCGGATCATCCTGCGCGTGACATGCAAGATTCTTACTTTATGCCAGAATCTTTATCCATTTCAAATGTGTCGAAGAAGACGGACGAGCAGTACCTCCTAAGAACGCATACCTCAAGCGTACAAATCAGAACTTTATTAGAAGAGAAACCGCCCATCCGTATCGTTGCTCCAGGACGCTGTTTCAGGCGCGATACCCCGGATGCTACTCATAGTGCAAACTTCCACCAAATCGAAGGGCTCTATGTGGACAAAAAGGTCACTCTGACGGATTTGAAGGCAACCTTAGATTATTTTGTGAAGCAAGTTTTTGGAGCTTCTGCTAAGACACGGCTAAGACCGAGCTTCTTCCCATTCACTGAGCCGAGCTTTGAAATGGATTTTTACTCACCTGATTTAGGCAAGTTAAGTAATAAATGGCTTGAGATTATGGGCTGCGGTATGGTTGACCCAGAGGTTTTTAAATCAGTGGGGCTCGACCCAGAGGAATATTCTGGTTTTGCATTTGGAATGGGGATCGAGCGGATCGCGATGATTTTGCAGGGCGTGGATGACATCCGTTATTACTACCACAATGACATTCGCTTTTTGCGTCAATTCAGCGGCATAAAACAATGAAAATTTCTTACAACTGGTTGAAACAATATTTGGATTCGGACATAAAGCCCGAAAGCATCCTTGATGCATTGCCTTTACTTGGATTCGATATCGAAGAGACTGAGACGCTTGGGCCTCCTCAGATGGAACATGTCGTCGTCGGGCAAGTCATTGAATACGAGGCACACCCAAATGCCGATCGTCTTAGGCTCTGCAAAGTTAAAACGGATGAAAGTGAGCAGATTCATTCAATCATCTGCGGGGCAAAGAATTTCAAACAAGGTGACAAAGTGATGGTTGCGCTACCGGGCGCTGTCTTACCTGGAAATTTTAAAATAAAGAAATCAAAACTCAGAGGTATTGAATCCCAAGGCATGCTCTGTTCGGCTAAAGAGCTTAATATCGGCCAAGACCATGAGGGGATTATGATCATTGAAGCTTCGGTACCTTTAGGGACTCCGATCAATCATTGCTACAGCGACAGTGATATTATTTTTAATTTAGAAATCACTCCTAATCGTGTTGATGTCTTAAGCCACATAGGTGTAGCGCGGGAATTGTTAGCACGCTTTGGTGGTTCGTTGCAGGTTCCCAAACTTAAGACCCAGCTAAAAACAAGCGACACTTTGAAGCCTAACGCTTTACTCAAGTCCTTAGAGCTTAAGAATACTGAACTCTGTTCTGAGTATGCGGCGGTCTGTATCGAGAATGTTAAGATTCAAAAAAGTCCTCAATGGCTGATTCAATCTCTTGAAGCGGTTGGACTTCGTAGCGTTAATAACGTAGTGGATATTACTAATTACGTACTGCACGAGTCAGGACAGCCTTTGCATGCTTTTGATTCTAATAAACTTGAAAATAATTCGATCCAAGTGAGGAATGCCCAAAAAGGAGAAGCGATTAAGACCTTGGATGGTAAAGATTATAAATTGAATGAATCTATCCTCGTGGTCGCGGATGCTCAAAAACCTATAGCCATCGCTGGAGTGATGGGTGGAGCGAACACTGAAGTCGATGAGAATTCGCAATCAATTATTTTAGAAGCTGCCTATTTTGATCCAAGTTCTATTCGAAGAACCGCAAGAGCTTTGGGAATCAGCACGGACAGTTCATACCGCTTTGAGCGTGGGGTCGATGCTGTTGGTATTGAATATGCAATTCAAAGGGCTACTGAACTCATATTAGAATATGCAGGGGGTTCCGTTATCGGACCTAAAACAAGGCTTGGATCGGCTTTAACTGATCCGACGATTATTGATTTTTCTCCAGATTTGATGCGCAATTTTATTGGATTTAGCGTCAGTGACGCTGAGGTAGAAGCCGCTTTCGTTTCTTTAAATTGCTCCGTAGAAAAAACTCAAGGTGCTCAGCCTGCTTGGAGAGTTCGAGTGCCGTCTTATCGAAATGATCTAAAACGAGCGGTCGACCTCTACGAAGAATTTATTCGAATTTTTGGAACGGATAAGATTCCTTCCGTCGAGATTAGTGCGAATGGAATCAGCCCATTGGATCACCCAATTTATACTTTTAATGACACAGTCAGTCATTTTCTTTCGGGGCAAAGTTTTAATGAAGCATTTCTCTATACTTTAAGGGATGTTAAAGAATATGAATTTCTCCTAGGCGAAACGCACTCAGATACAGAGCATTTGAGGCTGAATAATCCATTGCAAAGTGACCAAAGTCACCTCAGGAATTCATTGATTCCCGGCTTACTAGATGTTTTAGAATTAAATCATGCCCGGCAGAATTCCGTTAATAAATTCTATGAGCGTGGACGGGTTTTTAAAAGTGAAGAAGGTTCGGTAACGGAATTAGTTTCAGTGGGCTTTGTCTCTTTTGCAAAAGGCTTAAACCGACAATGGCTTGAGCGAGAAGCTTTTGATTTTTATAAATCTAAAACTTTAGCTGAAAATATTATCCAACTATTACCCGTTGCGAGTAATGATTTGGATTTTAGTCCAATCGAGCAGAGTGCTTTATGGCAACCTTTGCATTCAGCATCAGCTGGATCCATCAAAAAGGAAGGCTACCAAGTGAGCGTTGGATTACTCAATGTTAAGCATTTAAAAGAAAAATGGAATCTTTCTGAGCCGGTCTATGCTGGATCAATTCTGGTTCATCCTGATTTATTCAATAAAAAGGCTGAAGTATTTCGTTACAGTGCGATCAGTAATCAGCCTGCTTCATCGAAGGACCTTTCGCTGATTGTCGATAAATCAGTACTCTCTAGTGAAGTTCATACAGCGATTGTTCGTTTCGCTCAGTCAGCAACCGAAGGCTTTATTTGTGAATCTGTGAATGTCTTTGATGTTTACGAGGGCGAGGGATTAGACACTGATAAAAAGAGTTTCACCATCAGTATGAGTTTTAGAGCCCAGGATAGAACGCTCAAAGACGCTGAGGTCAATAAAGCCTTTGAGAAAATTCAGGAATCAGTCAATCAAGAGACGAATTATCAAATCAGGAAATAAGAGCCTATATGTCCGAAAAAACAGAAATAGATATTAATTACGTAGCCGAACTGGCGCGCATTGAACTGTCTGAAACTGACAAAGAAAAATTGTCGGGACAGTTAAAAGATATTTTAGTCTATTTTGAAAAGTTAAATCAAGTAGACGTTACCGGGATAGAGCCAATGGCGCACGCCCATAAAGTCCAAAATATTTGGAGAGAAGGCGATCAAGCCGGTCCAGTTTTTAGCCAATCCGTCTTAAATAAAATGGCGCCGGAAAGTAGAGATAATCAAGTCGTGGTTCCTAAAGTTGTGGAATAAGGGTTATGTCTGATTTATTCTATTCAAATATCTCTGAATTACAGGCGGGATTAAATAATAAAACCTTCACTGCGGTTGATCTGATGCAATCGGTAATCGAACGTACCGAGGCAGTGGAAAGTGAAGTAAATGCGTTTATCAGCCGCGATATTGAGGATGCCTTAAAACAAGCAGAGGCTTCTGATAAGCGGCGTTTAGCTGGGGCTTCGCTTGGAGCACTCGATGGTATTCCTGTGGGCATTAAAGATATCATGGCGGTTAAAGGTCAGCCATTGAGGTGTGCTTCTAAAATGCTCGAGTCATTTGTAGCGCCCTATGATGCTACTTGCATTGAGCATCTCAAAGCCTCGGGTGCAGTTATATGGGGGCGCCTTAATATGGATGAGTTTGCCATGGGCTCTTCGACAGAAAATTCAGCTTTCTCCCAAACAGCAAATCCTTGGAACTTAGACTGCATTCCTGGAGGATCCTCAGGCGGGAGTGCGGCTTCAGTCGCTGCAGGTCAGACCATCGTCAGCATCGGCACAGACACAGGAGGATCGATTCGTCAGCCAGCTGCCCTGTGCGGCGTGGTTGGAATGAAACCCACTTACGGCTTAGCATCGCGTTATGGCTTAGTTGCCTTTGCGTCTTCTTTAGATCAAGTGGGCCCTTTTGCTAGAACGGTCAAAGATGCGGCTATTCTTCTTGAATCACTGGTTGGCTATGATCCTAAGGATTCCACTTCACTCAATCGCCCAAAAGAAAATTACAGTAAGGCCTTGGAACAGCCTCTTCGTAAACTTAAGCTTGGAGTTCCTAGTGAATTTTTTGGTGATGGCGTTGATCCTGAGGTCAAAGCAGCGGTTGAGAAGGCGATTGATTGGTACCGCTCGGAAGGGCATACAATTGTTGAAATATCACTCCCACATTCGGAACTCTGTGTTCCGGTTTATTATATAATCGCGACAGCGGAGGCCTCCTCTAATTTAGCCCGTTTTGATGGGGTTCGTTATTCGCATAGGAGTTCAGATGCTGGTAATATTAACGAGCTCTTTAATAAAAGTAGGGGCGAGGGATTTGGTGAAGAAGTTAAAAGAAGAATTATCTTGGGAACCTATGTTTTAAGTTCGGGTTACTATGATGCCTATTATTTAAGAGCTCAGAAGGTGCGCTCGTTAATCAGGAATGACTTTGATCAAGCATTTGAGCAAGTGGATGCTATCCTCACACCAACCACGCCAACGCCGGCTTTTAAAAAGGGCGAGAAAAGTGATGATCCACTTTCAATGTATTTAAGTGATATTTACACAATATCAGTAAATTTAGCGGGTTTGCCTGCTTTATCACTGCCGGTTGGAATGACTCAGGAACAATTGCCTATTGGTATGCAAATAATCGGAAAAGCTTTTGGTGAAGCGGATATTCTTTCAGTTGCTCACGCATTTGAATCAAACCACGAGTTTAAAGATTTAAGGCCTAATTTAGATAATTCTAAGCAATGAAATACGAAGTCGTCATAGGGTTAGAAATCCATGTTCAGCTAAAAACAAAGACAAAGATGTTTTCAGCTGCGCCTTATAATTATGGGGCCGAACCGAATACCTTGACCGATCCAGTAGTTTTAGGATTACCGGGGACTTTGCCGGTCTTGAATTATACCGCGATTGAGAAATGTGCAGAGCTAGGTTTGATGTTGGGTTGCAAAATCGCCGATGTTTGTAAGTGGGATCGCAAGAATTATTTTTATCCAGATTCACCGAAAAACTATCAACTGACTCAAAATGAACAGCCACTTTGCGTGGGTGGTTCTATCGAAATTGAAATGCCCGGGGCTTCACGAAATATTGAAGGAGCGCATCGATGGGTTGAATTAAATCGGATCCACCTAGAAGAGGATCCCGGGAAATTAACGCATACCGCCTTTGATAGTTTGATTGATTTTAATAGGGCGGGAGTACCCTTAGCTGAAATCGTCACAGAACCAAATTTATATAGCTCGAGTGAGGCGGTGGCATTTCTCAATGCGCTGAGGAATCTAATCATTTTTTCAGGTATTTCGGATTGTGATATGGAGAAAGGTCAAATGCGCTGCGACGCAAATGTTTCGTTACGCCCTAAGGGTTTAGAAACACTCGGAACGCGCACAGAAATGAAGAACTTAAATTCAATTTCCAACGTAAAATCGGCAATTGAATATGAAATGAAGCGGCAAGCAGAGATTCTTGATTCCGGCGACAAGGTCATTCAAGAGACGCGCCGATGGGATGCGGCAAAAAACATCAGTCTATCTTTAAGAAGTAAAGAGGAAGCGCATGATTATAGGTATTTCCCAGATCCAGATTTAATGCCTGTGGTTATGGATAAAGCTCGGATTGAAGTTCTCAATCAAATGCTTCCTGAGAGACCTTTTGACCGCCAAAGGCGTTACCAAAAAGACTATGATTTGCCTTATACAATCACTTCAGTCTTATGTGCGAATCACCAGTTGAGTGATTTTTTTGAAGAAACTTTGGGGCTCTACAATGCGCCTAAAGCAATTGCTAATTACCTAGTCAATGACCTCTTAAGAGAGTTAGCCTCAAATTCTGAACAGGGTGCTTCAGCCTTAAGCCTTTCCGAGACAAAGCTGAAGCCTCAGTCTATTGCAGAGCTCGTTGAAGTTGTTGAGTCTGGTTTGATATCCAAGCAAATTGCTAAGGAAGTCTTTGTGGAAATGTTTGCTTCCGGTGCCTTACCTAAATCAATCATTGAGAGCAAGGGCTTAAGCCAAAGTAATGACAGCTCGGAAATTGAGGCTTTATGCTTAGAGGCAATTGCTAATAATCCTAAGGCAGTAGGGCAATTTAAAGACGGAAATATCAAAGCTATTAATGCGCTTAAAGGGCCCGTTATGAAAGCGACCCAAGGGAAAGCTAATCCAGCAATTTTGGATGAATTATTGCAGAAGTTGATCGAGTCAGGGGAGTAGTTTTTTCTTTCTAAAGCTGTAATAACCATTGGCATCTTTATCCCTAGATTTTGAACCGACTATTAGGAAATCAACGAGGCATATATCTATAACCATCGCGCTCTTAGCCAGTTGCTTTGCTGCTTTTATGTCGGCTTTACTTGGGTTTGGATCGCCACTGGGATGATTATGGACAACGATAATCCCCGCAGCTCCAACCCGAATTGCCTCTCTGAATATTTCTCTTGGATGGATTAATGAGCCGGTAGCAACTCCTACGGTGATCACGCTTTCCTTAATCAGATAATTCCTCCTATTGAGTGAGAGCACCCAAACTTTCTCCACCTCAAGTCCAGCAATCTTATATTCAAAATATTTGAAGATTTTATCAGGCGAATCCATTTGAAGCTTTATATCGGGATTATATAAAATCCTTTTTGAAAGCTCCATGACTGTGATTAACTGTAAGGCTTTAATATTACCGATGCCTTTAACTTTTTTGAAATCTTCAAGTGAATAGTTTAATAAACGATGCAAAGAGCCGGATTGATTGAGTAAGACTTGAGCCACATTTAAAACATTCTGCCCCTTTGTGCCACTTCTCAGTATCATTGCGATTAATTCGTGATCGCTTAATGCTTGAGGTCCCAGACGTGCCATCCGTTCTTGGGGACGCTCAGTTTTATCAATATCTTTTAATGTTAAACTAGGATTTGGGTCACTTTTTATAGACTTATCTTTAATGCTTAATACTGTGACCATAACTGATCCTTTTCTAAAGCCTGTCTGGATCAATACAATAATAGTAATATGCGGTATATCCCTAATAAAAAAAGTATATTTGGCGAGACCCTCGAACTCTTTGAAGAGGCAGTTATCGAGGCAGGGTTTTCTAAGTACCGAGCTAAACAAGTCTTTGATTGGGTTTATAAAAAAAGAGTCAAGTCTTGGGATGCTATGCTCAATCTGCCTAAAGACTTTAAAGCATGGTTACTTGAAAATTACGAGATGCACGTAACTCGTATTATTTTAGACAAGCAGTCCAATGATGTGACTAATAAATTTCTAGTGCAATTAGAGGATAAATCATTAATCGAAACTGTACTGATTAGAGCCCCTCAAATTGGCGTAGGCCAAAAAGATTCAAGGAAAACCGTATGCGTCTCAATTCAAGTGGGTTGTGCTTATGGCTGTAAATTTTGTGCCTCAGGTTTATTGGGCTTTAAGCGGAATTTACTCGCCTCCGAGGTTGTTGCACAGCTCATGCACATGTGTGAGATTGATCAAGAAGCAAGTACTGACAAGTCAAACGATTCCGTGACCTTCGATAATATAGTATTTATGGGCATGGGTGAGCCATTAGCTAATTTCGATACGCTAGTCCGTGTATTACGAATTTTAAACGCGCCCTGGGGTATGAATATTGGGGCTCGTAGAATTACGGTATCGACTTCAGGCCTGGCACCCCAGATCGAAAAATTAGGCGATGAGGGAATGCCCATCAGACTCGCTATATCCTTACATGGAGCCACTAATGAAGTTAGGAATCAAATAATGCCCATAAATAAACGATACCCACTGGAGCAATTAATTCCGGCAGCCCAAGCCTTCCAAGAGAAAATCGGTCGGATGCTCACGCTCGAATTCATCTTAATCGAAGGAATTAATGATAGCTTAGACCAAGCTCGAGCGCTCGCTAAGATAGCCCGAAAGCTCCACGCACACGTGAATTGTATTCCTTATAATAAAGTCGAAGGATTGGAGTGGAAGAGACCCAGTATCACGCGTCAAAATAAGTTTGTGGATATTCTTAAAAAAGAGCGAGTTTCAGTGACCATCAGAAGAGAGAAAGGGCATTCAATCAATGCTGCCTGTGGTCAACTAAAGCTCAAAACTGAACTATCGATGGCCGCTTCAGAAAAGTCGCCCTCAAGCCCTTTCATCAAGCCTGAATAAAAGAGGCTTTATCAATCCCTAATTTCACCCTTGCCGTGCACAACATATTTATAGGTGCACAGTTCCTTTAACCCCATCGGGCCACGAGCATGAAGCCGATCAGTAGAAATACCGATTTCGGCGCCTAAGCCAAACTCAAAGCCATCGCTGAAGCGCGTAGAGGCATTGTGCAGAACCGTTGCAGAATCAACCGTGTTGAGGAACTCAGCCGCGTTCTCAGGATTATCGGTTACGATGGTATCGGTGTGACCCGAGCCTTGCGCATTGATCAGGCTGACTGCAGATTTCAAATCAGCTAAAACACCAATCGCTAGAATCAAATCATTGTATTCTTCCCCGAAGTCTTCATCGGTGGCATCCTTGAAAGGTACCCCCGAGCCTGCTAGGATCGATTTTGCGGCCTTATCGACCCTGAGTTCTACTCCTTGAGTGTGCAAGGCTTTAGCGATCCTGGGGAGTGCCTCAGCTGCGTCTTGGTGGAAGAGCAAATTCTCTGCAGCATTGCAGACACTCGGTCTTTGGCATTTGGAATTGATAATAATTTTCTCAGCGAGCTCAGCATCACATTCAGCATCAATATAGACTGAGCATACTCCGGTGTAGTGTTTGATCACTGGGATATTACTGTTTTCAACTGTAAAACGGATCAAACCTTCGCCACCCCTTGGAATGATACAGTGAACGTATTGGTCTTGCTTTAATAATTCATTCAAGGCTGCACGATCAGTAGTGGGGATTAATTGTACCGAGTCGGGATTGATTGCATTCTGCTTCAGGCAGGCTTGGATAATTCCTATAAGGCATGTGTTACTATTGAAGGCTTCTTTGCCCCCTCTAAGTATTGAAGCATTCCCTGACTTTAAACACAATATAGCACAATCGACAGTTACATTGGGCCGTGATTCATAAATGATCCCAATCACGCCTATGGGCACGCGTATCTTTCTTAGATCAAAGCCTCTTGGCGGATTTAGGCGCTCGATTTCTTCTCCGATAGGGTCGGGCAATTGAGCAACTTGACGGACGCCTTCCGCCATTTTGTAAATACGCTCTTGGGTGAAAGTCAGTCGCTCAAGCATCGGTGCAGATAGGTTCATGCTTTGAGCATTTTCGATATCGAGGGCGTTCGCTTCTAAGATCTTTTCAAAATTATTCTCAAGTGCCTCAGCTAGATCGTTCAAGAACTGATTTTTCCTTTGAGCGGACAAGGGTGCCAACTCTAAGGAAGCTTTTCTTGCATTTAAAGCGATGGAATGGATCTGTTCTTTTAGGTTTTCTTTAGACATTTGACGGATCGATTTATAATTGATTCACCTTCTCGAGGATTGAGCTCCATTGTAAAGGCTCTAAGGCGCTTCCTTGGACTTGAACGACCGCAGAGCCAAGAAGCGCTCCGATATAGGCAGAATCCTCAAGTGATTTACCAAGGGATAACCCATGTAAAAATCCGGCAGCCCATAGGTCTCCCGCTCCGGTGGTATCCACCAATTGGTCAATTGCTTGGGCTTCGGTATGGATGCTCTTCGAACCGTTGTAAATTAAAGAACCTTTGGCTCCTAGTTTAATGACTACAGTATCACAAAAATCACCGAGTATTTCAGCGGAACCTTTGGCATCAAATATATCATGCTGAGTGAATGCGAGGGCTTCATCTTCATTAGCAAAGACAATGTCCACATATTCTTTCAAGATAAATTTTAATTCATCTCTTAATTGATTTACGATTTCGAAGGAAGCTAGGTCAAAGCTGATCGTGCATTTACTAGCGCGGGCTAGTTGCAGTGCTTTATCTAAAACAGGTCTATTGTGAATTAAGTATCCTTCAATATGAACGTGATCATAAGGTGCAAAGTCTTGATTAGATAGCTCTTCAGGCCCAAGTGAAATCGCTGCGCCCAATGAGGTGCGCATGGTTCTTTGGCCATCGGGCGTTACCAGAGAAAGGCATTTCCCATTTTCGCTAGTTCCAACTTTAAAAGAATCAGTGATGCCTCCTAATTCGCTGAAGGCTTTCTTGTAGTAGGTTCCAGAATCACAGTTTCCTATTTTCCCCAGGAATCCTGCTTGAGTTCCTAAGCGGGCTAGTGCAAAGGCAGTATTGCCTGCAGAACCCCCAGCGGTTTTTTGAAAATCTTGATTGAGTCTAGATTTGAGTGTCTCGATCCCTGGGTCATCGACAAGCTCCATCCCGCCCTTGTCACCTTCAATTGAATCAATGAAAGCTTCATCGACGAAAGCAATTTCATCTATAATAGGGCTCCCTAAACCAATTATCTTTTTCATCCAGAAAGGGTTCAATTTATCAAAATTTAAAATTTCAATAAATCTTCTTTAAGATAATGTTTCTTGGATCGTATTCAGGATTACTTGTGATTCAGGTAGATTTCCGATTAAGCCGACGCGTACTCGAATCTCAGTTTGCTCTTCAGATACTTTGATCAGTTTAATATGAACTCTAATATCACCTACTTTTCTGGCTATTATAGTAACACTTGTTTCATTTACAACTTCACCGGTTCTGAAGTAATCATTAAGTTTATCTAAAGAAGAAATTGTAGCTCTGAAAGCTGAATCCATACTAGTATCAACCGTTGTGACCAACGTGTTAGCTTGATAGACTGCCGTGGTTGTAGCGCCGTTATTTGGGTTAAGTGCGACTGTGCAAGAGGCTAATAGAAGAGACACTATTAGTAAGGCGAAAGTTGATTTTAAATGAGAAGTAATCATAATTTGACTGAAAGGATTTATAGACTGTTTCCAAAATAGTTGGTTAAACTACTATTTAAAAACCTTTTTAATTCAATTTAAAAGAAAAATAACAATAAATTACATAAAAAAGGTGTGCTTTAGTTTTACTAAAGCACACCTTTATAAGACTTACAGTCTTTATACTCACATCATCCTATGACTAAATCGTCATAATAATTAGAGCGACAACTCACTCTTTTCTTCCATTTAAATTAACTTTTTTATTTTCAAGCTCAATTTCACCATCATAAAAGCATGCCTTAATATTTTTTTGCGCCACTGCTGAGGATAAACTGCCTAAGACATCGTTCGAGGGGTCTTTGAGTATGACAAAGCCTCTTTTTAGGCTAGATTGTACGCTACTGTTTTCTAATCGACGGTTTAAGTTAGAAAATTTCGCCTGTTTTACCTTGAAAGATGAATTCACTAGTTGGTCTAGTTGGTGCCCCCTTATTCGAAGCTGGGAATCCTGCGATTTTAAATAATGCATGGGGTGCTGCCTTGCTAACCTAGACAAACGGTCTGTACAGGCGGATCTTTTCTCACTGATCGATGCACTGAGTTTGTGGGAAAGTTTCTTCTCAAAGACATCTAGTTGGATGGATTTCTTATCGATTGAATGCTGAGGTGTAAGAAGTGCGAGGCTTTTTGAGGCATTCAAAAGATTTAAGTTCTGAACTTTAAAGGTGTCTTTGATTATTGATATAATTGTATTCTTTAAATTTTTAAAGGCTTCATTCGTCGTTAAGTAATTTGATGAAATAAATTCAGCTGCTCCTGAGGGCGTCTCGGCACGGTAGTCAGCAACAAGGTCGGTCAATACGGTATCTATCTCGTGGCCAACTGCTGAGATTACCGGTACAGGACATTGGAATAGCGACCTGGCTAGGGCTTCTTCATTAAAGGTCCATAAATCTTCAATGCTACCACCACCGCGAGTGACAACAAGCAAGTCGTAGTGATTTTCTTTTTGGGCAACATATTCAACGGCCTCAATAATGTCCTTGTAGGCGGTCTTGCCTTGAACTTTTGCTGGTATTAAATCAATCGAACCACTGAAGCCTCGGCGTCTTAGAATCCGCATGAAGTCTTTAATAGCCGCCCCAGTCGGAGAGGTTATAAGGGCTATGTTCTTTGGTAATTTAGGAATGAGTTTTTTGTGAACAGTATCAAATAAGCCTTCTTTTTTGAGCTGATCTTTAAGCTTCTCAAAAAGTAAATGCAGGTTTCCTTGCCCTGATTTTTGGGCCATTTTAATCGACATTTGATAGCGACCATAAGGTTCATATAACGATAGATCCCCGAAGACTACGATCTCCATGCCTTCCTCCAAAGCGAAATCACAAGCATTTGCGTACCGACTGAAAAATACACAAGGTATTTGGCTATTAGAATCTTTCAGCGAGAAGTAGCAGTGACCCGAATGTTGAATTCGCAAATTAGATATTTCCCCCTTCACCCATAAATTCTTAAAATTAGGTTCTAGAAGAATTTTAATTTCTTTAGTTATTTCGCTTACGGTTTGAATTGTGTCAGATTCAATCGGGAACATTTCACGCATAATTTTATAATTCTAAAATATTGATGGCTTGCAAGTAAGTCTAGTAGTGTAGAGAACTATATTCTAATGGAAACAAATAATAAGAATCTTAAAGACTATTTTTTAAATTTAATTCTATTGCTTGCGCTCATCTTTTCTATTTTGAGTCTCTATTTAAGTGTAGGGTTTAGCGAAAAGGCCGATGCAGTTGAGGAATTGCTAGCCTCCCATGATCAAGTCATGGATTTAGGGCAGATGCGCGAGGCCATTGCAGAACTTAAAAAACAGCAACTACTTTTAGAGGGGGCGCTTATAACTGAGAAACAAACTAAGGCAGCTTCACTTAAAATACCTCAACAAAGTCAGAGATTAGACTCCACGGGATTACCTAAATTGAATACTAAACCCATTCCCCCAGAGGCTGTTTCAAAGCAAAAAATCTACCTAATTAAAGAGGGTGATAACTTTTCGAAAATTGCCAGTAGTTTTAATATTTCACTCAGAGCCTTAATGAAGGCCAATAATCAACTAGATCCTAGGCTACTTAGAATAGGCCAAGAGATTGTCATCCCTGGGCAATAAGCCCTCACTATTTTCTTAGAATATGGAAGATCCAGGAAAAATACCCAGGTGGGAGCTGAAAGAAGAAACAGTTACCTTTTCATCAAGAGTTTGGGAATTAAGGACGCGCCGCTACACACATCCCCATAAAAATATTACCGAGGATTTTTATTATATTAATTCCCCGGATTGGGTTGTAGTGCTGGGCCGAACTGTTGAAGGTAAAATCCTAATGGTAAGGCAATTTCGTTGGGGAATTGATGATTTTTCATGGGAGTTACCCGGAGGCATCGTTGATCCTGGAGAAGACCCTTTAGAAGCTGGCTTAAGAGAATTTAAAGAAGAGACCGGCTACGAGGCGCCTTCAGGTACAATTATCGGCGTATGTCATCCGAATCCGGCGATGCTTAATAACCGCTGTCATTTTGTCTTTGCTGATAATGTCGTACCCAGTGAATCGGGTACTCAATGGGATGCTCACGAAGAGATGGAAATTTCCAGTCTCTCAACAGGTGAGTTGAAAGACTGGATTGATCATTCCAAAGTAGGGCACTCGCTGGCTTTAGTAGGTTTGTTCTACTATCAATTAAAGGTCGCTGCGCTTTAAGAGTCAGATTTTTGAATCTTTATTGGATCAAGATTGCTCACCAAGCATAATTAACGCTAACGCCCAATTGTTGAGGGTCTGCCGGTGTTTTGTACAATCGATCTGTAGGTGCATATCCGTCTTCAGGGTGATAATTATCAAAATAGAAGATACGCTTAGAATACTCATTATCCAGTAGGTTTTTCGCCCAGAGGCTGTAGGTCCAATTATTCTTTTGGTAGCCAATCGTTGAATTTAAAACGGTCATCGCACCGCGTCTTTTGAAATGACTATTGGATTCATAATGACTATCACGTGTATTAATGCCTGCATTCAAAAACAAGCCGCTTTCTGATTGGTAGTTGACCGTAACGAACGCGTTGATTTTCGGTGCATTGGCTAAATCTCTACTTGGTATTGTGACCGTACTAGTCAGCCCATCGCGGACTGTATAAGCTTCACGGTCGGTTTCGAGTAAACCAATCCCTGAAGTGATCTGCCAATTAGCATCAATTTTATAGAATAATTCTGCTTCTAATCCCACGTGGGAGGCATCGTTTCCATTCACGGTTAGGTAGCGGAAAAAGCCACCAGCTCCCCTGGAATCTCTAAGCTGAGCATTGGAGCGATCCATCTGAAATACCGTTACTTTTGTATGAAACTTATTGGGAATCCATTGGCTAGAAAGACCTATTTCATAATTTAAAATGGTCTCATTTTTGTATGTCTGTGGGTCGAAGATAGAATTAAATGCAGAAATATTACTACCGCCACCTTTGTAGCCTCGGGAAATACTCGCATGAGCGGAATGGTTTTCATTGATGTCCTGCTCGAATGTGAATTTTGCTCCGTATAAGGTATTGCTGGCTTTTGAGTCACCCTCAATAATTTGCCCATCATAATAGTCACTGTCAGTTCCATTACTAGAGGTCATGACTTTATGATCTTCGACTCTGAGTCCCAATGTGGCTCTTTGTGAGTCACTGAAATTATGGCTTATTTGGGAAAACAAGGCAGTACTTTCATTTTCATAGAGCGATAGGGCATCAATGGTTCCGTAATCATCATCGTAATCGTTGAGCGTATCTTCTTCTAATTTTTGGTAGTGTGCGCCGATCGTCCAACGGTCAATCCAACCAAGAGCGTCTTCGGTTTCTTTTGAGTCTAGTTTTATCTCTTGAGAAAAGACCTCTCTTTCGCGATCGGTTTTCAGGAACCCAATGAAGCCACTTGCATTGGGTGCCGCGACGTAACCCGCGCCCCAGTCAGCATCATAGCTAAAAGTAGTGTCTGTTTCAGTGAGGCTAGAAGTAGTTGTTAGCTTGAATGTGTCAAACCCCTCATACTCTGTACGAATAGAAGCGGCTGAAGATTCTTGAAGGTCTTGCCCGGGATTGTCGGAATAAACATCAAAACCTGTATTATTTAGACTCCATTCGTCATAGCCATTTTGAATATCTGAGTAGAGCAGTGAAGCATTCACTTGAAAGTCTTCAGACAAAATCCATTTGATTTTCAATCGAGAATTAAATTCATCCAATGCGTTGGTATTATTTTTCTCAAGAAATTGGTTTTTTCTAAAGCCGTGACTGTTGGATTCTTGGAGTGCCAATCTAAAGCTAAGTTTTTCTGGGTCGCTAGAAAACAATGGGCCACCGATAGCCAGTGCAGTGTTCCTTAGAGCATCTTGCCCCAAAGTCACTTCGGTATTTCCAGTCCAATAAGGTGTTGGCCCATTGGTAACAATCTTGATGATGCCGCCGGCAGCATTCACCCCATATGCCCCAGCTTGTGGGCCTCTGAGTACTTCGACTTGTTGAACATCAAAAAGGCTACCTACAGTCCCTAGACCCGTGAAATCAATATCGTCGATTAGAAAGCGCACGGACGAATCAGGGGTTTCCCCTTCAAATTGGGAATTCTCACCGACACCTCTTATTTGGAAATGTCGAGGTCGAGAAGTACCGCCAGTCCATGTTAAGTTTGGAATGCTATTGGCAATATCCTTGAAATGCTGAGCACTGGAGGCTTTTAATTCATTAGAATCAAGTACCGTAGCGCTTTGTGTTGTGTCCGCAAGGTTGGTATCCCAAAGATCGGAGGTTACCACAAAATCAGGTAAGATATAATCCGCGGGAATCATAGCCTCTGCCGACTGAGCATACAATGAGGATGCCACTAAAGAGGAGAGTGCGATTAAAATAGAATGGAGCAATTTTTGTTTCATAGGTGTGTGATTCTGATAGTAAGATCTAGAATCACACGACAGAGAAACAGGTATATTATATTTCAAATACCTTTCCCTCCGCCAGGATCAACTGGATCAGGTTATAAGGGTTTGTCTCTGTACAAATGTAATGAGACATCTCAGACCAACTAGGTCACCCCTAAGGACAATAGGAAACAAAGTGTCAAAAAATTAGATGTCAAATCTAATGTATAATTTCCTGAGTTTTATCGGGTGATATCGCTTTGCCCAATCACTTTAAGTTGGTGCCTTTTTAAAGTTTCGCAGGCTAAATCATTATCTTCTAGGCTGATCGCCAAGGCAGATTTACCGTTGGGCCGGGTGACAAAAGCATAAATATAATGAATATTGATCTCTGCCTGAACAAGGGCACTGGTAACTTTATGGATCTCGGCTTCGGAGTTAATCTCTACTGCTAAAATCTCTGTAGCCACAAAGGAGAAATTTTTAGAAGCTAAAAGTTCTTGGGCTTTTTCGGTATAATCAACAATCATCCTTACAATTGAACTATCAGTAGTATCCAGGATTGAAAGTGCCATAATATGAATGTCTTGAACATTCAATAGTCCTAAGAGTTCATTCAATCGGCCTACTTTATTATCGGCATGTATCGAAAACTGAATCACCGGATTATAGGAGTCCGGCTCTGTAATTACTCTAGAAGCCATAATGATTATTCTATATTTTGAACCTGTTCACGAATTCTTTCTAATTCATTTTTAGATTCAATGATTATACGTGTGGTTTTAATTTGTTGGGTCTTGCTTGAAATCGTATTCAGCTCTCTAAATATTTCGATACACAAAAAGTCTAATTTCCGTCCGTTTGGAGTATCTGATTCTAGGAAAGTATTAAACTGCTCGAAGTGGGATTCGAGGCGAATAATTTCTTCTGTTATATCTGAACGGTCCGCATAGAGCGCAATTTCTTTGAGTACTCGGTCATCCTCTATATCGATCTCTAAATTCATAGACTTAAGCCTTTCTCTGAGTGCTTTAGAGTAATCGTTCGTCGCTGATTTTGAAATTTCTTTAATCGACGAAACGGAGCCTTTAATCACTTCCATGCGTGCGCAAAGATCTTGCTTCAGTTTTTCTCCTTCAGTTTTTCTCATAGATTCAAAGCTATTCAATGCGCACTCCAATGCCGCTTTAATTTCTGAGGAATGGTCATTCCAATCCGGTAATATTTCTTGATCTTTGATTAGCTGACTCAGCTTAACTAAAAGTTCACTATCGAGCGTTAGGGGGATATTTCGTTGCTCTGAATATGCTTTGAGGTTCTGGATTGTTTGATCCATAAAAGCATGATTGATATTGAAACCCGATTTATTCTTTTTATTGGTACTGATTTTAAGGTGAATTAAGATGCGACCTCTAACTAGCCGTCCTTTAACCCATTCTGAAAGTTTCTGCTCTAAATTGGACCATTCCTGGGGAACATAGATTTGGAAATCTAAATTCTTTCGGTTCACCGATTGGATCGCGAATTCAAATGATAAAGGGCAGGATTCAATCTGAAAGGAATGGCTACCGTAGCCTGTCATGCTGTTCATGCTAATATTGATTACACAAGGTTCAGTTTTTGGCT